>DATENE010000097.1:0-30418 GCA_035275205.1 Nitrospiraceae bacterium | reverse complement strand
TTGCAAAGGCTAAAATGAGGGCGATAATGCCCCAGCCCCACATGCTCTTGTACATGAACCAAATGAATCCACAGAACAGGCATGGCCAAGAAAAGCCTTCCCAAATACCCTCAGTGGAATCATTGACAGGGTGATACGCCTGGGCTACGAGTTTGGACATAGTTTGCCATCCTCAACTCTTGAATTCAGCAGTGCAATACCTCCTTAGGGGCATGTTGGCATTAATGTTATTTCCCACCGAAAACACAGAGAGAAGAAGGCCAACAGAAGACCCAGCTAGAGAACAGAAGTGCCAATCCAATTCCGTTGAGCCAGATAGGGGCAAAGAGATCGATGTCTTCTACAACACAGGGAAGCCATGTCTTTGTGTTTCGAGGTGTTATGTTCGCCCAAAATGCGGTTTGTGGAGACTCATCGATGACGCTCCTGACCTCAATCTGTCCTGCGTCTAGTGATGGGAAATATTTTGCGTAGGCAGCTGCAACTATCTGTTTGACGAGTTCATCATTCGACTCAGAGTAGTCAACCTTCGTGAACAATAATGCTTCCCTCGGATTGAACCCTGGCGGAATCCTTAGGCTATGACCGGTCATAGCCTGCTTCACCTTCGGAGCAACTAGATGAGTTAGTGTCGGGCTCATTTCATTTTCGCTCTTTCCATAAAGGACGAGAATGCTCTTGTCCGATTTAAGATAATCTCTTATCTTTCTTCGTGTGATTTCGAGGTGAATCGCATAGTACCAATATCGCCAAGCCGCATACATTGCAACTCCGCAGAAAAACAAAATAAGAAATTCAGGGTGGGTGATTCTTAGGGGAACGAGTGCGCTGGTCCACTCCTTCTGTGCGATCCCTCCCCCGATCACATAGACCAGAAGCAGTGTGCCAGTTGTCATGGCGAACCGCCTCAACGTGGCAAGATCCGGCTGTGTCCTCTGACTTGTGGCGTCTTCTTCAGTCATGTGCGGAAGGCTAGGCCCGCGAGGGTCATCCTGCGCCGAAAGCTACTTTTTGGTATAACCGAGCTCGCGCAAGATTTCTATGAGGTCTTGAACGACAGTAAATGCAAGATCGGGCTCGATTCCACGCCCCACTTTCTCGACTCTGCCAGGATGAGTACGCTGGTGCAAGATCCTTAGTTTCTGCGCCAGATAATAACTCAACTCGGGTATGCCCAATGGTTTACCTTGCTGTCCACCTATCTTCTTAAGCGTGTCATCAAATGTTTTTTGGGTCGGCAGGCCAGCCTTTAATGGGATCAGGGCTTCAGCCACATTCTTGGCGTTTGTCACGAGTGCGCGATACGTGCTTGTCTGAAAGGACTTTTGCAATTCTCGATAGTGCCCCTCAATCTCCTGTCGAGTCAGGGAGTCAGCGACTGTTGAAAGATCGAGTTCTGGGAATCCACCGGCAGCGATCAAGGGTGACAAGGTGAAGAGTGGCGCTCCAAAGACATCACGATCGATTCCTGAAACTTTCAAAATATTTGTTGGATGGCCATCTCCAGTAACGAAGAGACCATGCCCAGAATCGTTGTCCCAGGTGTAACCATCTTTCCGGGCTTCACGATAGATTTGCACCGGAAGCTTTGGCGTCAGCCTCCCGCCCTGCAACACGCTCAGTTGTTCTTGTCTTATGTGCTTGAAGATTCTCGCCATCCTGTTCGGAGGCCCGTCTGGTGAACTGAGAAGTTTCAGCAGCGTATCCTGAGTCGGGTTCGATAGGCTCTGGCGAGCGGCAGGAAGGCGCGTCTCTAGATCCTCGATAGATGACACATAAAAGGCGGGGAAAAGCACAGGCTGTGGACGAAGAGGAACGGGATCATTGTTATGGTTTCGCGCAAACACCCTGTCGTTCTGGCCGGGAAATGCAATTATTATTTCCTGTTCAACACGGCCAGCCACAGATCACCTCAAGTTTAATGTGCCAGTCTATGTGCCAGATGCGCCCCGTAAAGTGTCTCGGTCTGTCCTCTCCTGTCCTCTTGTGAGATAGGTGTCTGCCTCTAAAGCCGCTCCAGTCAATGGCTACACCATAACGCATTGAAATCATGCGTGGCTGACTACGACTTAGAAGGCTGATGCTCTATCCGACTGAGCTACGGGCGCGAAGAGGAACAACAAGCACCTATGTTTTCAGCCCCTGTTGCTAACGTCTCAGGTATTATTATGGTGTTAGCATGGTAAGCAGCAAGCTGAAAAACTGCCCTGCGAAGGTCTTAGGCTTCCACGGTACTGTATCGTCTGTACATACGCGCTGACTTGTGTCCGACAATCTTCATAGCAGTTGCTGCATCCACCCCTGCTCGCCTCACATTGGCACTCGCCGTACGTTAGAGGTCATGCAACCGGAGATTCGTGACACTTGCCCGGATACAAGCTTTTATCAAATGCTTTTTTACATCCTCAAGTGGCATTCCCTTGTACAGAAACACTCGCTGGGTGTCCAGTCTACGCTCTTGCCATAACTCCGTAAACACTCTATAGACATTGGGGCATGGGAGCCGTTCGGCTTTTTCCATTCTTGGTATACCGAAGCGTACACTCTCGGCGTCGCATATCGACATCTGGCCACTCTAGGCTCTATTCAAGAAATTGTTGTGCCCCTGTCGAAAGGTCACGATTGGGCCTTCCTTCATCTTATGGCCCACGGGGAGGGTCATGGGACAATTCCTGGCGCTACTTGACTGTAGTTGGGGTCAGTCCGGTGGTAGAGGTAGCTCTTATGGTTGCGACGGGATAGGTCTCGGTGGAGGAAAGATCTCCGTAGCGCAAGTCGTGGCTCTGCTGCGTGCCATACTTTCTATTGACACGACAGAGAACAACTTCCCGTCATTGCTGAGGGTACCCACGACTTCTATCAGCTCCGTCGCAGGAATGTCTTCGATACGCACGCGCACTCTAATTGCTTCACCAGACCTGGCAATCGCTACGTGTAAGCAATTCGATGGGTGACGAAGGTCCGGGTCCCTTTCGGAGCCGGGCCTTTTACGTCATACTCGGTTTCGTTGTCCCTCCCTCCGCTTTCGGTTCCCCTCTCACTCATTGGGTAGTCACTTGAGGTACTGGCATTACACTCCGAGCAGTCTGCACTATCTGGCCAGACGTTGAGCTTGAATACGCAAACTGCGAGCAGAGGGAGATCTGATAAGACGAGTAACCGAGTTGACGAAGGAACACTCGTCCGTCCCTCGACATCCGGTCAACGGCGACGAATACTTCTCCCCAGCTGAAATTGGGAAGGTCCGTGACGACATCGTCAAAACAGCACGGGCCGCTTCGCAACTTTTCAATAATCGCTGCTTCTATGGGTGGCATAGCGGTAGACCTCCGGTTGAAGTGAGGTGCGTGGGGTGGCCGCATGTTGACAGAACTGTGCCGCGAGGGACCTAGGAAAGACCCTAGTTTGGTCTGACAACACTTGAAGGTACGACAAAGCCGGCCGACCGTATAACAAGTTCGTTGAGGGGCTACCGCGATGCGAAGAGGAATGGTGCAGAGGGTCTAGGAAATTACCGCAGGAGAATCGCGAGTCCGGTGCCGGCCGCGACCATAAAGGTCATCATCAAAAGCGCATCAAAGAGCGGACGCAGTGCATTCATTGCTTTTACCTCTTGATAGAAGCATAGCGCCGATTGGGATTTTCGCAAACCTGGGATATTCCCCAGATTGTCATGATGTTCGGCGGCGGCTCCGGACCCCTCGCGCTGGATCATTACCGGAGATGCATCATCACCACGATGCTTACCGATACGATTCCCCAGAAGAAGACAAGCACGGCAGCCACTGGTGAACTAAGAGTGTCCATGGTATCTGGCCTCATTTTATCTATCTGGTAGAGAGTAAGCGGGTGAGTTGGCATACCATGTCCACATGGTATCCATTGACGCGCGGGCCCTCTTGCTCATTCATGAGAGCATCAGTGGGAGACCGGTGCGTCCGTAAAAAATGAAACTGCGTGACCATTAGCATCCACTTTCGCAAGTACATGTTCCCCCACTTTAGGAGTTACGCTTGATCGCTTCTCAGTACTGGTATTAACATGCATGCGCACCTCAGCCCCAGATGCCTCTCTGACGACATAGTTCTCGCCATCGACCTTCACTATTTCGCCCTTGATCTCCTTGCCGGGCACAAACCTATCTTTATCATCCACGGTGAAGATCTTTCCCCCCGATTGGCCAGCATTGAGTGTGTCTGCGGAGGACGCGACATTCGACAGACCTAAACACAGCAAGAACCCACACGACAGGACACCGACGACTTTAGGAATGGATACCATGAGAGCCTCCTGGTTGAGATGAATAGCATATAGTTATCTACTTAGGCTCTCTGGAAAGTCAGCGAAACTCGTAGGTCCCCTAGTTTTTTCCGTGGAAGAGCCTCCGTCAGCAAGACAGTGGCTGGTACTGGTGGTAACGGAAATACGCTCCGGGAAATACAGAATTAGAGAGACTAGATAGGCTCGATATGGTTCATGGATGCTGTACGTGTAGTGAAGCACGCCGAACAAAACGAAGGCTCGATTCATTTCGGAATCGAGCCTCACTCAGATTCCACCAGGGTCTGATTGTAAAAGGGGCTGGCGTCCTCTCAGCAATTATTCCATGGCGGTTTCTGAAGTTGTTCTTATTCTACCCAGTACCTGAACCAGGGCCCCCTCAGAAAACCCCTAGCAGACGGTCAGGTCGATGTGCACTGGTATAACAAAGGCCCGGTTCCTTTCGGAGCCGAGCCTTCCGCTTCAGATTCCGCGATGCTTGTACTGGTTGTTTACAATGTTTCCATTGTACCCTTACAGTTTTCCACCGCGTCTTCTCAAGCAATTTCACAATACCGCACCCTCCAGACCGTGCATATTCGGAAAATCCCTAGTCGATCAGATTACTTCGGCGGGCTCGTAGCACGAACAGGACACCCAGCTGCTAAATGCGGATGGCTACGGTGGAGGTGTCGATGGTGAGAGGGATTCAGGTCGAGTATCCCGCAATGACATCTGCTCAATATTTATTCGGCTGGTAATCCCACGATTTAAGACACCGAGTGGGACCCCTATAAAAAACTCATTATCTTAATTTCTCAATATGTCGCTTCCATTGGAGCACAATCCGCGACTATCCTTGTTGAATCATTCGGAAGACCACAGTGGGAATGGGACTAATGGCGGCAACGGCGGCACTGGCTAAGGATCAGTCTCCTATCGTTGGGCGATTATCCGCATTTGAGAGGGCACAGCTTAATCGATGATCTCCCCTTCAGTCCATTTGCGTGATATAGGGTTCCAGTTGAACATTTCAGAATAGATTTTTCGTTCGATGCCGAGGGTTTTGAATGTTGATACGAGCTGAATTTGCGCATGTCCATCCCCTCCATTAGTAACCATGGCATCAACTGGACAATTAGATTGGATCGTTTCACCTGGCTGTAGCGAACCTTTCTCAATATTCGCCGTTACGGAACGAAAAGAAGTGTCAATCACACCATGGTCGATACGCGCGTTTTTCAGAAAACATTCAATCCTTACGTCTCCCATTGGCAATACCAAGCTTGGGTTATGCAGTGAGAAGTAAAGAGACAATGGAGCAGAGGCTTGTGCCGTTTGCGCATGATTTTGCGGCTTTTGGATGGCGTCGTGTACTCCAACGGCTATCGCCAGGGCTGCCGCAAGAAACTCTGCAGCTCCTTTCAATGTTCCGAGGAACCTTTTGGAGCGTGAATGTGACAATTCTGCGTGGGATGTTTTGCCTTGTGTGGCTTTGGGCTTGCGCATGCAAGGAAGCTTAGCATGTCGTGGGTGCTGCGCAGCCCGATCCGCACGTCCTGGCGGTGTTAGGGCATGAACCCGCTTCGGAACCCACAATCAGGCCCTTGAACATTTTGAGGACTTCACTGATCGAGAAGAAGAATGAACGAATCGGCAGACCTATTTACCTTTCGTATTGGAGCGCTCACTTCCTCTTGCCCGCGGGATCGGACGCGGGATCGATTCGGGAGGGAGGCGTTTTTTTGATAGTGCCCGTTTTCAAATCGGGCATGGCGACCGGTTCACCTAGAATTATTGCACCGTCATTTGAGCTTTGTGGCTCCTGGCTCATCTTGTACGAGGGTTCGGGATGTGGCTTGATGGAGCCGTTCGATCCAATGTCTTTGTACGATCCAGCGAGACTTGTCCCCGGGGTATTATCGAATCGAGCTTCATCATGTGGCGCGTAGTTCACAAAAGCACGGCCAGCGAAGAAGAGAATCCCGCTCACCACCACCATAGAGACGGACGTTCGTTGGAATATCGTGGTGACGGTCTTAGAGTGGTCAGCCCATTGCCTTTTGAACGAGCCATTCACCGCCCCATACAGGGGAAACGATGCATGGCGGCTGGTTTTCCGCTTCGCTGAATCATGCGCTTGTCGCCCTTGGATTGAATCGTTGTGCGTTCGGACGTGTCGCGGCATGCCATATTACGCTCCTTTCAGCTAATTCGCATAAGCATTGTAACCCTCACGGTACGATATTGCTCAATCGCGAATCGTGATTTCCACCGCAGGCGCATTGCTGCCCAATCCCGCCGCAGCAATCACCTCTCCATCAACCGTGGTAATCCGATATGCACACCACTCGATGTATCCCGGCATACTCAGGGTGCGAGTCTCCCTTGCGTGGGCAATAAGATAGCCGAAGTACGCCGTACGGACGGTGCTGGTTTCATCGTCCTTGACGGTCACTTCCGAATCTTTTAAGTCGACACTCGAATTATTGATGATCGTGATGGGAATATTCGCTTCGAGGAGCGTGCGCTTTTTCATCGCGGAACGGTGGCCTTGGAGTGCTAGCACCTTGCCTTCTGCCATAGTGCCTCCTGGGGGTATTCGAGGGATGGAGCATAGCCGGATCGATCAACAGATAGTGAGACGCCTAACGTCTGCGCCGCATGGGTATTTCCCCTTCGGCAGCAACCCCTTCTTCTCTATCTCATATCACCCACGATCAGATTTCGTCTTGGCTTTTTCCCGGTTGATAATTAAGGAGCCGGCGTCCCGATTACGCCAACGCAGTTTACCTTTATAACGAGGGCGCCCGGGAGGGTACGTCAGGATTTGGACACTAGAGAAGGTTTGTGGGCGACAGTGATGACCGGACCGCAACTTGGTGTCTTCGCAAATAATCCAATCAAATTATGGACCCTGCATATGATCCCAGTCTATTTACAGTCTGTAGAGAACTCTTAAGCTATTGATTTATTTGGTCGGGGCGAGAGGATTTGAACCTCCGACATCCTGCTCCCAAAGCAGGCGCGCTACCGGGCTGCGCTACGCCCCGACTCGAGCATCCCGAATTCCATCTCGCGTAACAGACTCTTCGCCTGAGTGAACGCTTTGGCGCGATGGCTAATCGTGTTTTTTTGACCCGCCGACAACTGGGCCAAGGTCTTTCCTAATTCTGGGATGAGGAATACAGGATCATACCCGAATCCTAGCGTCCCTCTCGCCTCTTCTGCAATCATTCCATCCAACGTTCCTTGTACCACCCGTACTCCGTCTGAAGGGAGTGCGATTGCTGCGACGGTCAGAAAGCGAGCGGTTCGTTGCTCACGAGGCACGCCCAGCAATTCCCCCAGTAGCTTTCGACAGTTGTCTTCGTAGGTCGCACCTTCGCCGGCATAACGTGCGGCGTAGATACCGGGCCGCCCATCGAGCGCATCCACTTCCAGCCCCGTATCGTCGGCGACCGCCGGCAAACCCGTGAACTCGGCAATGGCACGCGCCTTCTTGACTGCGTTGGCCTCGCACGTGTCCCCGTCTTCGACTACGTCCGGAGCACCCGGAAATTCATCGAGTGTATGAATCGTGATGCCCAGATCGCCTAAAAGAGCTGCAAGCTCCTCTCCCTTGTGCCGATTGCGGGTCGCGAGCACCAATTCACGAATCATCGTCTTTGCCTTATTCCAGTTCGCCGATCAAATCCTTCTGCAACGCGGTGAGGGTCTGAATCCCACTCCATCCCATCGCCATGAACTCATCCATTTCCTGTTTGGCAAAGGGGGTCCGTTCCGCTGTGCCCTGAACCTCGACGTAGCGCCCTTGTCCAGTCATGACCACATTCATGTCGACATCGGCCATGGAATCCTCTGTATAGGCCAAATCGACGAGAATCTCCCCCCCCACTTTTCCTACGCTAATGGCAGCAAGATAATCCGTCAACGGACGTTTCTTAATCAGGCCTCGCTTCTTGAGGACTGTAAATGCGTCGGCCAGGGCGATGAACGCTCCTGTAATAGACGCCGTTCTGGTCCCTCCGTCGGCCTGGATGACGTCGCAGTCGAGCCAGATCGACCGCTCTCCCATTTGGCTCATATCTGTCACCGCACGGAGGGCTCGCCCAACAAGACGTTGAATCTCCAACGTCCTGCCGCCCTGTTTCCCTTTGACCGCTTCACGAGGGGATCGCTCGTGGGTCGAACGGGGAAGCATCGCGTACTCTGCGGTCACCCAGCCTTGCCCTTTCCCCTTCAGAAACGGAGGCACCTTCTCCTCAATCGAAGCCGTACAAATCACTTTGGTGTCGCCCATTTCGATCAGAACAGACCCTTCGGCGTGTTTAATGAAGTTTCGAGTCACCTTCACCGGACGAAGCTGATCTTTTCGTCGCCCATCGACACGCAATAGTCCTGTTGCACTACTCATCGGTTACTCCAGTTAATGAATGCCGCACATTATAGTAAAGCCCCTATAAAAGCGCAACGAAACCGGGCTGATGTCCCAAATCAGCGCGTGCATCTTGGGGGGAAAATGGGCAGGCCGTCAATCATTCCCGCCGATCAACTTGTACAAAAGTACGCGGTATGAACGGCTAAATCTGTACAGGTGTGCGTTCACTCCAGCCCCAACCCCCACTTGGATATCGAGCATGGATGCCACCGCCCAAATTGAAACACAGAAAACGCAGTCACAGTGCGGCATCCCACTGCTACTCGGCGAGGAGGACATCATCTGGTAAGAGGCCCACAATGTGCGGCTTTTCACAATATATTGGCACAAAAGGTGCACATGCCTTTACAGTCTCTTGAGACTTCTGAAAACCGTAACACAACGAGCACCCACTGGGCCCAAACAGTTCTCTTCTTCATATAAAGCAGACTCACAATTCATGACCTTGCTTCTTGACCGATCCACCCAGCAAGCCCTCCTTGAACTCACTCGCGTTCTGATCGTCGACGACGAAGAACCGATCCGCCGGCTGCTCGGATACATGCTTCAAACCCATGGGTATGAAACGGTCCTCGCGTCCGATGCGCGTGAGGCACGAGCAAAGCTGGAGGAACAACCCTTTGCATTGATGTTGTGCGACGTGAATATGCCCGGTGAGTCCGGCATGGATCTCGTCCGCAATATCCTGAGTCAGCATTCCCACACTGCCGCGATCATGGTGACCGGTCTCGACAGCTCGGTGCTGGCGAACGCTGCGCTGGAGATGGGCGCCTTTGGCTACATCGTCAAGCCGTTCGAGTCCAACGAAGTCATGATCGATGTCGCCAATGCGCTCCGCCGGCGCCGGCTTGAACTTGAAAATCGCATGCACCGGGAGAATTTGGAAGAAGTCGTCAGAACCAGAACCATGGCACTCCAGCAAGCGCTTGAGTGGCTCGAAATCCGCGAAAAGGAGCTGCGCCTTTCACGAGAGGAGACAATCCAACGACTCGCCATCGCCGCTGAATACCGGGACGGTGCGACGGCCCAGCATATTCAACGCATGAGTCACTACTGTGAATTGCTCGCCAGAAAATACGGGCTGTCAGAGGAGCGATGTGAATTGATCCGCGCTGCCAGTCCGATGCATGACATCGGAAAAATCGGCACGCCTGATCAGGTGCTCCTGAAGCCCGGAAAGTTCACGCCGGAAGAGTTCGACGTGATCTCTCAGCATGCGGAGATCGGTTATCGTATCCTCAGCGGATCGGATGCAGAGATCCTCAAAGTGGCGGCCGTGATTGCCTGGACCCACCACGAGCGTTGGGATGGCAATGGATATCCCCGAAAGCTGAAAGGCGAAGCCATTCCCATAGAAGGACGGATCGCCACGATCGCCGATGCCTTCGACGCCCTCACCACACAACGGGTCTACAAGCCTGCCTTCACCCTCGACCATGCTGTCGAGCTCATGATGAAACATCGTGGCGAACACTACGATCCCGAGCTCCTCGATATCTTTTTTGCCTCAATGGACGAAATCAAAAGCATTTATGACCGGTATGCCGACCAGCCTTCGCACGGAATGATTGCTCCCAATCCTGAAACTCCTCACGGTGGCTCAGCGACTCCACCTCCAACTCTCTGAGTCCTCCTCCTTCGTCTCGTATAAACGTTGGGGTCGGACAGAATCCCGCCTTCTTTTTCATCATTTCGTTGACCACTTTTCTACCTACCGATATACTTTCTCCATCTCATCAGGTACAGCCCCACGCACAGATTCTCAGGCCCTGTACCCGCGAAATCTCACGAGTGCGAAAGGATTGCCGATTATGGCAAAGAAGATACCGGCGGCCTGCAAACAGGGGGCGACACGCAATTGGATCGCCTACCTATGCGAATCCCTGGTTACGTCCGGGGTTATGCCGACCTGGGAGGCTGCAACGTATCTGACCGAAAATCTGTTTGGAGAAAAACCAAATCCTCGCCTCTTAAGTACAACCAATGCTTACGAAGTGACGTCTCAATTTCTTCAGCGCCTATACCACCCCCTCGTCGAGGCAGCTTCCCGCGACTTCACCTTGCCGGATGGCGCCATGCTGCATGTCTTTACAGATATCAGCCTCACCGGCAAATCTGCCGTGCTCGTTGTCTATGTGTCCGGCGATAATCACCCACACCAGTTGCTGATGCTGGACGCCACCAAAGCGTGGGAACTGGTCTTTACTGATTCAGAGGACGTGAATCGCTGGGCAGAAGAACGATATCGGCGGGTAAAATCGGCGTTGACCTCGGCGATTGGAAGGCCCGCTAGACGTACCGTATTGGCAGGAGTCTCCTAGCAAAGCTCGTTTTCGAGACACTTGCTCATCCTGTGCCTGAACTCTTATCCCCCAGTGGGTTCATAGTTCAGGTTCGGCCCCAACCATCGCTCCAGGGCTGAAAGGGGCATCCCTTTTCGCGCTTGATAGTCGAGCACCTGGTCCTTTCCTATCTTCCCCACGGCAAAATACTTGGCCTCCGGATGAGCGAAATAGAATCCGCTCACAGCCGCGGCAGGCAGCATGGCGAAACTTTCAGTCAGGGTGATTCCTGTGTGCTGTTCTGCGGACAAGAGATCGAAGAGTAATCGCTTTTCCGTGTGGTCAGGGCAGGCAGGGTAGCCTGGCGCGGGACGAATGCCGCGATACTTTTCACGAATCAAGTCTTCGGCAGAGAGTGCCTCGCTCTTACCATAGCCCCAGGCGGCGCGCGCCTGTTTATGGAGATACTCGGCAAAGGCTTCCGCTAATCGATCGGCCAAGGCTTTGGTCATAATGGAGTTGTAGTCGTCGTGGTCGCGCTCGAACTCCCGGCATACGGCATCGACCCCCACTCCCGTCGTCACGGCAAAGGCTCCGATGTAATCCGCGCGTCCGGAACCTTTGGGTGCCACAAAATCTGCCAGTGCAAAACTGCTCTGCCCTTCCGGCTTCTCCGATTGTTGACGCAAGGTGTGGAACGTCGTGAGGACTTTTGAGCGATGATCATTGGTGTAAATCTCGATATCGTCGCCGAGTGAGTTGGCAGGGAAAAATCCATAGACCCCATTCGCAGTAAATAACCGTTGACCAACAACCTTGCGAAGTAAGGCTTGGGCATCGTCGAACAACTCTTTGGCCTTTGAGCCCACGACAGGATCTTCCAGAATGGTCGGGTAGCGACCGCGCAATTCCCACGTGTGAAAAAACGGCGACCAATCGATATAGTCAATCAACTGATCCAACGGCTGCTGCGGCAACACCTTCACTCCTGTGAAGGTTGGTATAGGAATGTCGACCTCGGCCCAATTGGTTTGATGTCGATTGGCCCGCGCCTGCGTCAACGTCCAGAGTGATTTGGCTCCACGATCCTGATGCGTCTGGCGCATCTGATCGTAGTCGGCGCGAATTTTCTTGGTGAAGTCGTCCCGCAAGTCGGCATTCACCAGATTCCCGACGACACCTACCGCTCGGGAAGCATCCAGCACGTGCACCACGGAATGCTGGTACCCTGGGGCAATTTTCACGGCAGTATGGGCTTTGCTCGTCGTGGCTCCGCCGATCAGGAGCGGCAGATCGAAGCCCTCGCGCGTCAATTCGCGCGCCACATGCGCCATCTCGTCCAGCGAGGGTGTGATGAGTCCGCTGAGCCCTATGATTTGTACCCCGTGCTCGCGCGCCGCCGCCAAAATCTGTTCACAGGGCACCATCACGCCGAGATCGATTACCTCGTAGTTGTTACATCCGAGCACAACTCCGACAATGTTCTTCCCAATGTCGTGCACATCACCTTTGACCGTGGCGAGAAGAATTTTCCCATGTGATCGCGACGTCCCCGCTTGCTGCTTTTCCGCCTCCATGAAGGGCATGAGATAGGCCACGGCTTTCTTCATGACCCTGGCACTCTTGACCACTTGAGGCAAGAACATCTTGCCGGACCCGAAGAGGTCTCCGACGACGTTCATGCCGGCCATCAGCGGTCCCTCGATCACATGCAACGGCTTGGCGAACTTCTGCCGGGCCTCTTCGATGTCCTGCTCGATAAAATCGGTGATGCCTTTCACCAAGGCATGGGAGAGGCGTTCCTCTACGGTACCCGAACGCCACTCGTCGTCTTTCACCGCCGCTTTGCCTTGCTGCTTAACGGTCTCGGCAAACGTCACCAATCGTTCGGTCGCATCCGGCCTTCGGTTCAGCAGCACATCCTCGACCAGTTCCAGAAGATCCTTGGGAATCTCTTCGTACACCGCCAGCTGTCCGGCGTTCACAATCCCCATGTCTAAACCAGCTTTGACTGCGTGATAGAGAAATGCCGCGTGCATCGCCTCGCGCACGCGGTTGTTGCCGCGGAACGAGAAGGAAATGTTGCTGACACCGCCGCTGACTTTCGCCAGCGGGAGATGCTGCTTGATCCAGCGCGTGGCGTCGAGAAAGTTCACCGCATAATTATTGTGTTCCTCGATGCCGGTTGCCACTGTGAGGATATTCGGGTCGAAGATGATGTCCTGAGCGGGGAAACCAATGCGCTCCGTGAGGAGGCGATAGGCCCGCTCACACACCTCGATCTTGCGCTCATACGTGTCAGCCTGGCCGCGCTCATCGAAGGCCATCACCACCACGGCAGCCCCATAGCGATGAACCAATTTGGCCTGCTGGAGAAACTTGGCTTCACCTTCTTTGAGGCTGATGCTATTGACGACAGGCTTGCCCTGGATTTCCTTCAGACCCGTCTCCAGGATATCCCACTTCGAACTATCGACCATGATGGGAACACGACAGATATCCGGTTCCGACGCCACCAATCGGAGAAATTTCTGCATGGCAGCCTGGGAATCGAGCATGCCTTCATCCATATTGATGTCGATAATCTGGGCTCCTCCCTCGACCTGTTGCCGCGCCACCGAAAGCGCGGTTTCATAATCGCCTCCCAGAATCAGTTTGGAAAAAGCCGGTGACCCGGTGACGTTTGTTCGTTCACCGATATTCACAAAGTTCGATTCCGGACGAATCGTCACTGCCTCCAGCCCGCTGAGTCTGGTATGCGGTTCAACGGATGGTATAACGCGCGGAGTAAGACCACGCACAGCCTCGGCAATCAACTTGATGTGTCCGGGCGTCGTCCCACAACAGCCACCGACAATATTCAGCCAGCCGCTCTGCGCCCATTCTTTCAACTGGGGTGCCAGACTATCGGGAGTCTCCGGAAATCCGGTCGGGAGCAGTGGATTGGGCAACCCGGCATTCGGATGGCAGCTCACCGAAATCGGAGCCAGATGCGAAAGTTCTTCGATCAACGGGCGCATTTCCTTGGGACCGAGCGCGCAATTGATCCCGACGCTCAGCAGAGGTACGTGGGAAATGGAATTCCAGAAGGCTTCGATCGTTTGACCCGTTACCCCGCGATTACTGCCGGCTTGTATAAACGTCACCGAGGCCATGAGAGGAAGTCTGATGTGGCGATCCTCGAACAATTTGTCGATGGCAAAGAACGCGGCTTTCGCATTGAGCGTGTCGAAGATGGTCTCGACCAACAGGAGATCCACTCCACCGTCGACCAGGCCGCGGACCTGTTCGTAGTAGACCGTGACCAGTTCGTCATAGGTGGTGCCGCGCGCCGCCGAATTGTTCACGTCGGTCGAAATAGACGACGTCTTCGTCGTAGGTCCGATCGCCCCGGCCACAAAGCACGACCGGTCAGGCCGGGCAACCATGATCTGCTCCGCTGCACGCCTGGCACATTCCCCTCCAGCCTTCGCGATCTCATAGGCCAGCGACTCCATTCCATAGTCGGCAAGGGAAATGGCTTGCGCGTTGAACGTATTCGTCTCGACGATATCGGCGCCGGCCTCATAATATTGGCGATGGATCTCTTCAACGATGGCAGGCTGTGTGAGGTTCAGCAGATCGTTATGCCCTTTCAGGTCTTTCTTCCAATCCTTAAACCGCTCGCCGCGAAACGCAGCCTCATCCAACTTTCGCTGCTGAATCATGGTCCCCATCGCCCCGTCGAGAACCAGAATGCGTTGTTGCAGCAAAGCGTGTAACGAGTCGCTCATACCACCTATCTCCACGATCGAAGCAGCTGTACCTGTAACCGAAGTCCGGCCATCATAACCGACAGGTTCTTGCCCCAGCAAGCAACCCCGATCCTCTTGCCTTGACAGGAGGAAGGGCCGCCGATACGATGCCGCACCAGCTGGAGAGAACCTGTGCTCCTGCGTTTTTCCATCCATACCATCTTCTCGTCTCTACTGCTTCTATTCTCGACCACCGGCATTTGGCTCCAGCCTTCTACAGTCCTCGCCGCCGCCTATTTTGAGGATGGGTACCTTGGGCTGACACAAACGGAACTACATCAAAAACTCGGAATGCCGCAAGCGGTGCGTGATCGGAAGTCCGCGCTGCGCGTCTTTACCTACTACGCCATCACTGATTGGGAAAAATATTTCAGGAAGCTCGTGTCACCGGAAAATGGCGAGGATGTCTATACCTTTACCCGTGATGGCATCGATGTCCGGTATTCGTTCAGTTATACCGTCGATCCCAACGATGAAAGCGAGAATCGGACGTTATTCGTTCGGCTCGTCGATATCGAATTCTCCCCCGCCGTCCCCCTCGCTCAAATTCCCGCAGTGGTTCCGGAATTTCACCCATCAGAGGATCCCGCGGCCCCCTCATTCCGATCGAATATTTGGGTACTGTTGTTCAAGGGCGCCGCGTCACCACAAGCTCGTTTTATTGTGAAAGAGGCAAACAGGGACAAACTGGAGTGGACCCTGGCCTTTCAGCTATTCTCTTTGCAAGGCCTGCCGGACCCACTCACAACCAAAGCGCTTGTTGATCGAGTGGAGATCGGCACTCAAAGTGTCGACCTTGTGAAACAACGGCAGCAACATACCCATGACCCGATCATCAATCCCTATTCGCGTGAATTCGCGCAGCAACCCGCGCTTCAAGTGAACCCAGCGAGGAAAATTCCTCTTCCCCAATACGCCGATTAGCGATCAGTCTTGGCGGGAGACGCACGGATGAGGGAGTCTAAGGAACTTGCTGGAGGCGATCTTGCTGTTTCTTCACTGCCTCGGTAGCTTTGGCTTTCATGACATCGCTCGCCCCACCTTGCGCCGTATACATCAAGACAGGTGTGACAATCCCGGTGAGGATCAAGGTCCAGAGAGTAATAAATTTTATGGCCTGATTCCGGATCAGATACATCGCAATCACACAGATCAACGCAACAAGTCCAGCGGTCGTCAAGATTTTCGACTGAGCGGGCGATAACCCTGAAATCTCCGGCGCAAAGCTACCTATTGGTGCGGTTATATTCTTGGCCCAGCTTGTGACCGTATGCTGTATGGCCCCGAACCGGGCAGTCTGAGACGGCTGACGGACGGACTGTTCGATGGTTTTCACTTTCGCCCGATAGCGTTCCGGAATAGTGTTGTAATCGTTCGTCAGAACAGGCGTGCCCTGCTCATCGATATAGGAATACATCGTCTCGGCAGCCACTACGTGGGGCATCATGAGTCTCGTACCAATAAGGAGGACGACCCCGATACCAAGGAGCAGTCCCTTCTGAAACCATCGCTGAATAGATGTTTGTTCTTTCTTCATAAGAATCATTCCATGATTCGAGTATAGCGGTTTCTCTATCTAATTGATTCATAAATGCTTTTCTTTGCCGTTGCTTGACTCCCCTTGTGGGCCGTTGTTACGATGCGCTGCATCATGCCTCACACCACCATGACGGCCCATGAATCGATGAATGTCTCGCCAACTGATCGAGAAGCACCGGCCCCCTTCATTCGTCGCCGTTCGGTTCGACTCATCATCTACGCCGGGCTTGGTCTCTTTGTTCTGCTGATGGTGATCTGGCCACTCATCGAACAGCTCAAAGACCCGGACTTTCAAAAGCATATCGCGGAACATCGGGTCATGGTCGGCATGTCGAAAGAACAGGTGCTAGAAGCCTGGGGAGGACCACAGACGATCAACACGACCTTCACCAAAGAAGGCATCCGCCGAGAAGAATGGATTTTTGAAGATTGGGAAAACGCGGCGGTGGTGAAACACCGCTATCTGTACTTTGAAGAAGGCAGCCTCATCGGCGGATGGTTCCAAGGCTCAGGCGAACGGCTTCCTACCCAGTCTCCATCGAACCCGCACACCCCGAAACCGCCACGGTAGTGGGCGCTTACGGCTGCGACGAGACATCGCGCACCGCCAACCGCAGTCGGCTGAGAAGCACTTCGGCACGGAGCTGATCGCACTGGTCGACCATGACATGTGAGTTGAGAATGGGGAGTCCCGGATACAAACTGCTCACATGTTCATTCTGAACCATGTAAGGGATGCCGCTGCCCTCCAGCAAACTCGTAATCATGGCCAGCTCACCCATGTTCTGCGGCTCAGTAAGTCGGATCATCGGCATGCAACGCCCTCCACACTGAAGCCGGCCACAGGCGGTTCAACCACCGTCGTTTCGTTGCTTTTTCTCTGCATCCCTCTTACACTCATCACTGGCTAGGGAGTTTCCGTAATTTGTACGCGACGCTGTTTGCCGGAACCGCCTGAAACGGTTAATACACGTTTCCATTCTCGGATCTGATATACCGCCCAGGCAGGAGATTGGCCTTTAAAATAGGCGTCAGGATCTTCCCCGCTGGCATTGAGAAAGATCGGCTCTGTGAAACCTTCTTCCAACACATAGTCGAGGAGGCAGTCCGTCACAAAACCCGACCCTCGCAGAGACACCTCTGCGAGCATCGAGAGAATGTCTTCTGGATTCTGAATCGTCACCTGATTCATTGAACAACCTCCGCGCCATCGGATTGTAACGAGCCACTCACCGGGAAGGCAACAGACATGACACGTCCCATGACGAAAAGCCGATTCCAGGAAGAACTCTTGCGTATTATGGACCGGAAGCATCATTGGGCCTGGCCGGCTTTCGCCGACGGAACGGTCACCGTCGATCAACTCGCACACCATTTTCAACAGGAGTACGGCGTGTACGTACGTGACTTTCCTGTGTTCTTGGCGCGTATTCACGGGCAGAATCCTCCAGCCCCGGTTCGCCGAATGCTCGCCGATAACATTTACGAAGAAGACACCGGTGGGCTTTCTCTGGGAAAGTCACACCCGGAATTGTTCCTGACCATGATGGCGGGCCTTGGATTGCCGGCGCGTGATTTTGATAGGGTGCGCCTCCTGCCGGCCAGTCGACGGTATCGCGCCTGGCTGGATCGCGTCTCGAATAGCCGGGACTGGGTCATCGGAGCAGCAGCCTTGACCGTGTTCGTAGAAGGCAGCGTGAAGGATCGCGCAGAAATCGCTGCCCCCTCCAAGCCTAAGACCGCCGAAGACATCGAAGCGATCGTCCAACGCCACCCATTAGTGAAATACCACGGCCTGCCCATCGATTGCATGGATCTGATTCGCGCGCACCAACTGGTCGAAGCCGGCCACCGGCATGATGCCTATGCCATGGTGGTGAACTACGCCACGACACATCCCCAACAGCAGGCCATACTGCGCTGCCTCAAGAAATCCCTGATGCTCTGGCAGGCGTATCGCGATGCCGTCGCCAAAGCCTGTGGATTGAAAAAGCCCTAGCCTGCATTATTCATGACGGTTCGTCTCGAGACCGGCGCGCGGAGCTCAGGGGACTGGCTCCGACGTCTGCGACGAGGTCGAGCGCCCTTTGAATGCTCCTGGCGCGAAAAAAAATACCGCAATGAGTTCTGATTTCCGAATCCGCGATTGCAGCAGAAGTGCTCATGAATAATGCAGGCGAGATTGTACTTTGGTGATCTATCTCTCATTCTTGTTTCTTGCTCTGACCATAGGCCGTCCGCCACTGGCCATGAGTTCCCCTCCGTCCAACGACATGGCGCTGGTTCCTGCCGGAGAGTTCCTGATGGGGAATCCGGTCGGCAGCGATGGTCTTCCTGATGAGCAGCCACAACGCCTCGTCTACGCCGCAGCATTCTTGATCGACCGCTACGAAGTCACGAACGATACCTATGCGCGATTTGTTCACGCAACCGGACATCGTGCCCCGGCACACTCCAACCCTGCTTCAACATTGTGGGAGAACAATACACCGATCTCCGGTATCGGCAACCATCCTGTGGTCAATGTCAGTTGGGAAGATGCCGTGGCCTACTGCTCTTGGATTGGCAAACGTCTGCCGACCGAGGCGGAATGGGAAAAGGCCGCGCGCGGCGCCGACGGCCGTCGCTACCCCTGGGGAAACGAGTGGGACTTCAAGAAGGCCAACAGCGCCAGCTATTGGGCTGGGCGAACCATCGACTTTCAGAGCGGAGCGGATTGGGATGCGTTCTGGATCAAGGGGGAAGGGGCGAAGATTTCAAAAGAGAAGGGCATAAGGGGAGAAGTACTCACCATGCCGGTCGCTAGCTTTCCAGAGAATGCAAGTCCCTATGGACTATATGACATGGCGGGCAATGTCGCCGAATGGGTACAGGATTGGTATAACCCGAACTACTACAAAGACGCTCCCCTCTCGGACCCTCAGGGGCCTCCTCGCGGAGCGATCAAAGCGATGCGAGGCGGGTCCTGGCTCAAGCCGGCTATCAGTCTTCGCACGAGCGATCGAGACTGGGGCACGATGGATAGCCGTCCCAGCGGCACGGGGTTTCGGTGCGCAAAAGACGGGTTCTAGTTCTTGATCACACAAACACGCCGACCGGTACGTGAGTGTGACCCGGAAACACATGAGCCAACTCCCCCGCATTAACACCGAAATGCCTGACTAACACATCAGAGAAGAGGTCTCGGAACTCGATGGTCGGGCGAATATACCGCCCCGAGTCGAGATTGGCATCGATGAGCGACGATGGAAATCCCGCCGCGCCATGATAGAGACCACCCTTAACGCCGCCTCCCAGGACAAACCAAACCGACCCTTTCCCGTGATCGGTCCCCCCGCTGGCATTTTGGTAGACAGTGCGGCCGAATTCCGTACAGGTCAATAACACTACGTTGCTCATCAACAGGCCCATATCGGCATAGAACGCCCGGATTCCTCCTGAGAATTCTGCCAATCTTCCCCCTTGTGCCAAGGTCGCTCCACCGCCTGCTCCCTGGTCATCGTGCGTATCCCATCCTCCAATATCGACGGTGGCTACTTCGAGCCCTAATCCCGAACGGATAATGTGCGCCACGTCACGAAGCTGCCTGCCAAACGTCGTATTGGGATACACAGCGCCGTTTTGGGGAGCAGCCGGACCGATCGCTTCGATCGACGCCACTCGATTCAACATATCGGGGCCTAAGGTATGGACGAGCCGGCTGTAAGGATTTGTGCTCGTCGATGCAGGGTCCTGCCCATAGAGAGCTCTGAGATTTGACTCCATCGGAACCTTTGCGCTGTTTAATCTGGCAAAACTAAACGCGGTCAGATCGTTGACCGCAGGAACTACCACAGTGCCTCGCAAGGAATCAGCCAGATCGCTGCCCATTCCAGCGGCTCGAACTGCAGGCGCGCCGGCGGCGCCTACCGCTTGCAAGTAGCGATTCAGCCACCCGTCCGTCGCCTGAAACATCCCGCGTTCGATGGTGTCCTGGTCCGTGAAGTGCGATTGCGTGGAGCCGGCAAACCCCGCCTGCGTCACAATCGCCAAGGTATTGTTGTTGTACAAATCGAGAAACGGTTGAAGGGCCGGATGCAAGGCGAACCCTGTGCCTGGGAGAGCGATCCCGGCGCCATCTCCGCCTCCTGGAGGGGGAATACCGATATTACCCGCTCCGCTCAGTGCCGATGGTCTCACCACATAATACCTCGGGTCAGTATAGGGCACGATCGTATTCAGTCCGTCGTTCCCGCCGCGCTGAAATACGACAACCAATGTCTTTCCCGCGTTGGTCGCAGCCGACGCAGTGCGCCGGAGAAATTCGGCCGGAAAGAAGTTCAACACGAGTGTCGCGCCTGCGACCCCCAGCGCACGTTTCAAGAAAGTTCGACGTGATAGATCTTCTTGTTCTAGACGACACTCTGGGCAGGCATGCATCACCACCTCACTGATATTTGTAGCGTGGAGTCGCCAGTATGGTCGCCAGCATTCGATCGAGCGGCGTTTCCACATTCGAGTTATCAAGATTGAAGGTTCCACCGGCGCTTCGAAGCGTCGTGAGATAGGTCTGGTACTCCGTGAGACTGACTTGCCGATCGAAGGTTAAATTCAGAAGGAAACCCAGCACATCTTCTTCTGTTCTCAGGCCGAGGCTTCGCAACCACAGCCGCGTCGACCCGCCGCTGGTATCGGATCCATATCGTATAGTCGATCCGAATCCCGGAATTGTCGCTTCATATGCGAAGCTCACTTCGTTGAAAAGCACGTCCGTATTGAGCCATTCATCGGCGGCTTCTTTGTACCCCGTTGGCGGTGCTTTCTCATACAGCCCCTGCCCCATTCTCACCAGGCGATTCCTGAAGGGATCGATCGGCGACCATACGCCAAGGTTGCGGTGCACGCCCGCGACAAACTCCAACGGCGTTTTGACCAGTCCTCGATAGTTCGCCACGTTGTTAAAATCCTGTGAGGAAAGGATTGCAATCAATACTTTCTTGATATCGCCGCCGGAGTCGGTGAAGACCGATGCGACTTCGTTCAGAAGTGCTGCGGATGGCCGATCGCTGACGAAATACATGCACAACTTCTTGGCAAGATGTGCTGCAGTAGCCGGATGGCGCGAAGCGATTGTCAGTACCTGTTCACCTTCGCCGGGGCCCGCTCCGTTGAACGCCACCGTCTGTCCCAGGAACTGTTTCGCCCCAGGGCTATGCCGGCCGGCAACGAATCGGAAACCGGGCCGAGCCACATCCAAGGTTCTCCAACCTGTAAAGGCTTTCGCCGCTTCCACGATATCGACCTGCGTGTAGCCATTTGGATTTCCGTTCACATCGACTCCGAGTGTATGCAATTCCTGTAATTCTCGCGCGTAATTCTCGTTCGGGTTTTCTTTTCGACTCCCATCGGTATTGAGATAAATCATCATCGCGCTGCTCTTGGCACTGGCCATCAGCAGATCGAGGAATTTCCCGAACGCATTGGCCCTAAAGGCTTCGTTTTCTGCAAGCTCGTACTGCCCCTCGCTGTGCGTTCGATAATTGGTATTGAAGTGATTGTCCCAGAAATAGACCATCTTCTCCCTGAGCTGCCTCCGGCTATACACTTTTCTGATCAGATCGTGATCTTGTAGTTCACTGAGCGACGGCGACAGGACATCAGGAAGTCCATCTTCGGTACGCCAGTCCGCACGGTCCGCCGCAAGACGCTGGCTGAGCGCTGAATCGTCGAGCACGATCGGAGCAGGGAGCGGCTCAGTGCTGTGCAAATTCGTAGGCCACGGTCTATTCGGATCAAGTTCCAGTTGCTCCTTCATATACCGCACAGCCCAAACAGCAGCTTCTTGCGCGGTCAGATGCGACACGGTATTGAGTTGATTGGGGGTACCACCGTACGACAATCGATTCAGGACATGGTACGCCGGCCAATTCAACGGAGCAGGCGGCAATCCAGACTGCGGCGGCCCTAACGGGAGTGCAGGGGCCGCAATCGGTTCAGGCGGAGGGCCAGGCGTGGCGGGCGGGGCCGTGAGAATGTGCTGCAAGCCAGGCAGCTGTTTCATTAAATTCTGTACACTTCTTCCCCCGCCTGAAGATGTTCCACCGGATCCAGCCGCGCCCATCGATGAACCAGGCGATGCCGCTGTAATCCCTGCGATCGCCGAAGACATCGGCACCCCAGGCGATAGGTTCGAGAGCGAATTTCCTGATGATATCGGCGGAGCACCCGGGTTCATGCCTATCGCCGACTTAGCCATTCCAGCCGCTGAGTCTTTGGTTGTGCGTGGCCCGTGATCGACTGCCATCGGCGCATTCAATGAACGACCTGGATCCGCTTGCTGAGGAAGTTCGGATTGAGCCTCATCAGGCAACGTTTTTCGGATTAATCTCCGAGGTTTCTTTCCGACTTTCGAGCGATCGGATTCTTTCTCAAGCTTGAGGATGGGTTCCACTGTTGGAATGACGACGAGGCCTTCTGCGCGACTGCCACTGTAGCTATCGGACTTTATAAGCGAATGTCCCGAGGCCGTAGCGGTCTCTGACGCATACAGAGAGGCGACATCGATCGCTCCAGAATCGAATCCCTGGAATCCGATTACCAGCATGAGTGCCGCTCCAAGGAACTTCCTGATTACGAGGGAATCCGTTCGGGATTGCATAGCCATGTTGATTCGATATCTGAGGCGAGTTAATGCCGCTCTCCTGTTTCTTGGCAACTGTCGCATGATCTCGCACACAGACATTGGAGATGGACTGAGCAAAACCAATGCCCTTGAGCAGGTTCTTTGCCTGTATCGCCAGGAAGATCGCAATATTCGGAACATCCACGAAGGACCATTCAGAGGATCGAATGATAAACCCTACAGAGTCGCTGTGGAGGCATGACCCACATCTGTTCAGGACTGCCCGGTCGGGGTGGCGGGATCAAACAAGAAAGAATACGTATTCAGAAGACAGTGCGCTCCGACAACTTTATTTATTCATCAGCAAATAGTCGAGTCGTTCGACCTTCACGACCGGCATTATCACGCCGAGGCCTGCTTGATCATGTGAGAAATCATATACCACCGATTCCTCGGGAATGAGTCGCCCGGTCATGGCCACAGTAATATCAACCGACTCACCTCGCGCTAATCGCTGTTCCAGTGTGCCTCGCAGTCCGGGTGAAGCCTGTGCCACAAGATCGCCACGAAGATCATCGTATTGGTATTTGAAACGCACGACGCCCCAACGAGTCGGTGTGAGCTTCGGACCGAGCACGACGCGGAATCCGCCCGCCTCCGCATCATACCGTGACAATTCGCCGAACCAGACAAAGGTGATGAGCCGGTTCAGCACGGGATTGCCTGTGCGCTTCGCATCCCGTTCCCGGTTCAACGTGAACAACCGCTCATCATGGTCAGGGTCGAGATGGCCATGGCCATAGATCAACCCCCAGTCCGGCGGGCTTCCATCCAGTGCAGCAAGAAACTGTTCAATTGAGTGAGGATCGATCAGGATATGAGCGCCCGTTGGCAGGATGTTATGGAGATCGTTGGGCGCAACCGTCAGAAGTGGTCTGGCACCGACGGCATCTTCAGCCCGCCCTTCTCCAACCGATCCTATGGCCATGAACAGAACAGCGATGACCCAGAGAACCCACATGGAATGTGGTCACTCCGTTGCTGACGCGACGGCCCGCTCGTAGCTGGTACGGAGAGCAGTGACCGCCTGCTGTTCGTCCGTCAATACGCCACATTCGATCAACACTGCCAGACGCGGGTGAGGGTCGATGCGGCGCAAGGCCTGGCTGGTGAATCCACCAGATTCAATAATCTTTTGATAGGTACCCATCCACGAGTCGATCACGGCACGCAGTCCGGAATCAGCGGGTTTCATCCGGCCAAGCTTTACCTGTTCAAGCAACTTGGTGAGCGGGTCGGACTGAGAGATGGTTGCAATGGCACGCTGCAAGGTCTGCTCGTCTAATTCCATGGTCAATTCGTGGAGCAGGAACCAGGGCCGCGCGGGTCACCGCAACTTCCGCAGGCACCTCCCCCATTGCCTGGCAGGACCCAGCCATCCGTGCCGCCAACCCCGAACGAAGAGATTTGCTTCTCCAATTTCGTGGTGTTGCACTTTGGACAGGCAGCTTGTGTTGAGCCATACACCAACAGCTCGAATCGATGATTGCATTCCCCGCAGACATATTCGAAGATAGGCATGGATTGTTCTCCTTATTCTGAGAGACATTATAAGATCGGACCAGCCACTTCGCAATCAGCTAGGAGCCTATCCGACATTACCTTTGTCACGAGGCGAGTGAGGCGCGGTATGTATCAAGAAGAAAAAACCTTTACCCTTCGATTCAGCTTGGAGGCCTCGTTTCCCGACGATTATGAGGGCGAGGAAGATCATCAGGCCTGGGTGCGCGAGTGGGAAGCACGAATCAAACCGGATCTGCTTAAAGCACTCTTCGAGTCGTTGCGTCAGCACCGGTCGTGGCAGACGCACGTGCGCAATCGCGGGAAATCTCCCGGCGATGAAATTGAAATCGTTCTCGAACGGGACTTTTCCAAACCCCAAGGATTCAGCCTCTTGTCATGACGCCCTCTCCCCTCGGCCTCTATCTCCATATCCCCTTCTGCCGGCAGCGATGTGACTTCTGTTCCTTCTATCTGGAAATTCACCGCGAGAGCCGCGCAGAAGCCTTTGTCCGGTCCCTCAGGCATGAGATCGAACTGTCGGCACAGCAACATGTGACCACAAACCGTCCCATCCAATCCGTGTATTTCGGGGGCGGCACACCGACAGTCCTTGCCACGACTCAGCTGGTTGCGATTCTGTCCGAGATTCGCACACACCTTGCTCTTGCCACCGACTGTGAAATCACTATTGAGGCGCACCCCTCTACGGTATCCGAGCAGGATCTCGTTCAACTGCTTCAGGCCGGCGTCACTCGTCTGAGTTTCGGCGCAGAATCGATGGAAGATGGCGATCTTGATCGAATCGGGCGACCCGGTTCTGTCCATGAGACCGTCGGTGCGATGACTCGATCCAGAGCCGCCGGATTCACCAATATCAATCTTGACTTGATGTATGGGCTCCCAGACCAAAGCCTGGAAGGCTGGCGGCGGACACTCGCGCACTGCCTTACATTGAAACCCACGCACCTGTCTTGCTATGCCCTCACGGTCGAAGAGGATACGAAGCTCGCTTCCAACATACAGCGCCGACTGAGTCCGGCTCCAGACGAAGGTCTTCAGGTTGAAATGGATGAGGCCGCGCAAGGGATACTCAGCGACGCCGGCTATGAGCGGTATGAGGTGTCGAACTATGCGCAACCGGGATATGCCTGCCGGCACAATCTGCTCTATTGGACCAATGGCGAATATCTTGGATTAGGCCCGAGCGCGCAGTCCTATCTAAACGGGATACGATTCGGCAACATCGCCGACCTCGCGGCCTACGACACATCGCTCACGGCAAACCGTCTCCCCATTGAAAGTCGGGTCAGGCTTTCGGAGGAAGAGCAACTCCGTGACGCCGTGATATTCGGATTACGCCTGATTCGAGGCATTCCCTCACACCATCTTCATCAGCATGCCGCGAACTACGGGCATGCGGCAGTCACCGCACAGTTACTCGCGCAACAGTTGATCGAAGAACACGGTGAGCGTAGCAGACTGTCGGCGCGCGGCCGTCTGCAGGCAGACACAATCGCCGAGCAGTTGTACTAGCAGGCTGCTGAAAAAGACCGCCAGCTTCGTTCTCGCATCGCTACACCCCGATTGACTTTGTCCCTTGGCTGGGCGGAAACTAAACTTTGATCACAGGGAAGTTACCATGCCTGTCAATATGGACCCTGCCAAGAAGCGAAAAAGACAGCCGGCGCGGCCAGAAGCAGATTCATCTACTTCCAAGAAGGAAATGACGGTGCCGGCACAAGCAGCTCAGTTCGGTGACGAGACGGAAGAGGATCGAGTGAAGGAGTTAGCAGAAGCAGAGCAGAAGAATTTGTGGGATGCCACCGAAGTCATCGACATGGATAAAGTCTGAGACGAGCCTGGTTTGTCTACTCATCTTATCTATCTGGTTTATGTCGCAGGATGCTCAAAAAGCCTGTCAGCAAGGCCGCAGCCGATGGAAGCACCGGAGGCGTAGCTTTTCTCACCCGCCCGCCCCCAAGCTGCCAAGACAGCTTGTTCTCCACGTGGCTACATTGAGGATTGCTTTCGAGGTGAGAACGAAGCTCGGGAGAAGCGCGTCTCGGCGCGCAGGGGTTGGGCGGGTGAGAAAGCCGGCTTTTTCAGCATCCTGTCAGGCCGGTAGGAAGAAAAAGGCGATAGCCAGCATCAGATAAACCCCAACCAACATGACGCCTTCCATCCAGTTCGATTCTCCGTCCATCGCCACGAATCCCACACTCAGGACCGATATCGTCACCGCAGCCACCTCGAACGGTGTGAAGATCAGGTCCAACGGCGCCCCGAGAAGATAACTGGCAAAGACGAGCAATGGCGCAACGAGCAACGCAATCTGCAGACTCGACCCAACCGCGATACCATAGGCGAGGTCCATCTTGTTTTTCAGCGCTACCATCACAGCAGTGGAATGCTCAGCCGCATTCCCCACAAGGGCAACGAGAATCACGCCGACAAAGACTTGTGTGAGCCCAAGTTGATGCGAAGCCGGCTCTATAGCACCGACTAACATCTCGCTCATCAGGGCCACGAGACAGGCTACTACAGTGAGGACCGTGATCGAGGCGCCACGAGTCCATGGTTGCTCCCCGAGGTCAGAGGCATTATGGGTGTCTCCGGTATACAGATGGCGATGCGTCTTCAAGGTAAACAGCAGACTTGCGACATAAATAGCGAATAATATGAATGATATGGTGAGGCTCAGTTCTCGCTCGATCGCAACGCCTCGATCGGATGCGGTGAAGTGGAAGAGCGCAGGAATGATGAGCCCCACAGCTGCCAGGAGCAGGAGACTGGCGCCCATTCCGGCAGCAGTCTGGTTAAACTTCTGCCGCTCGTACTTCATCCCGCCGGCAAACATGGCGACCCCGAGTACGAGTAAGATGTTACCGATGATCGAACCGGTGAGCGAGGCCTTGACGACATCGTGAAGGCCCTCGCGCAGAGCAACCAGCGCGATAATCAATTCCGCGGCATTACCAAGCGAAGCATTGAGCAGCGCCCCGATGCCGGCGCCGACATGGCTCGTCAAATGTTCGGTGGCTCGCCCCAGCAGGCCCGCCAGAGGAATAATGGCAAGTCCAGCCGACAGAAAGACCAGCAGTGGATCGGCTCGAAGAACTTCGAGCGCGATCGTCACCGGGACAAAGATGAGCAGGAAATCAAGCCACGACGTGAAGAGATATCGCACGTGCAAACCCTAACATGACCGTGAAACATTGTCGATGAATCGACCTCGACCACCCCACGCCCTGTTCTACCCCTTTCATCTCTGCCACCCAGAAACCTTGGCACGGCTCCTAACTCGCTTTGCCTCCATCCATTTTCGCGACTTCATGGCATTGCGATTAACTCCCATGTCCGGAATGACAGCATTCCAAGACCGAATGGGCATGAACTTCCCTGATCTTATCGAGTCCGGGCGCCTCGTGCAGGGCTATGATGTGAGCGGACCGCTTCTACCTACTGTGGCAGCCTCCATCGATCGCGATTTGCATGATCCACTTTGGCGCACGCGCTTTCACACAGCGCTTCGCCGGGACCGTCGTCTCCAGCGTGGACTCTTCGAACCGTCTCACGGCCTCCGTATCGGCGATAGCCTCGTGCCAGGCCCTGCCGCACTCCTGCGCCTGATGGATGATTCGTTCAGACAACAGACCTATAACCTCGATCGGGTGAGAATGCTCTCGAAAAGAAGCGTCACTCTTGAAGAGGGGTACCTGTATGAATATGGGCTCGCCCTTGTCAAAACATCAGCCTCACTCGTCTATACGCAAACCCTCGCACAGGCACACCAGCTTCACCCAGTCACAGACTCCCCCGCTCATTTCTCACTGTATGCACAATCCTGTGCCCGGGAGAATTGGCCGAGAATCAACCTTCTGCTCACCCGGTTAGGCTATTAACAGGATGCTCCTATTCTCACTATATGCAGATCAGTGAAGTTGTGCGTGCGCACATAGTTTTTCCCGTAGCCTGTTAAAAGTTACAACCAAGTCTGTTAGAATTCGCCACTATGGCCGGAACAAGAACTCCCCTCGCGACCCCAGTTCCGACAGAGACCACCAGCATCGATGTGGGTGCCGGCTTCGACGCGCGTGTGATCGTCTTCAACTGCGAATGTCACACCTATGAGCAAGTCATTGCCCTTTTTTGTCAATACATCCCCGGCATGAATTCCACGAAGGCCTTTGAGCTCGCATGGAAGATCGACCACGATGGGGAAGCCATCGTATTCGCGGGGACACTCGAAGAAGCGGAGGATATCGCTGCAAAACTGGGAGGCGGGGGTCTGCGAGTGGCGGTGCAATAATCGCGGCCTAGGAGTCTGTTCGAGTAATCCTTCGTGACGAGGCAAGGGAGCTGCGGGAAGATTTTAGGCCGCAGGCTCGAAAAAGCCGGAGGGGTATTCGCTGGAATACGGTGAGGATATTTTCGGGCCCAGAACGACGCAGATGCTTGCAGATCGTTTGCCGCAGTAGAACGGCATCACTCGGACAGACTCATCACTACTTCTTACGTTTCTTTCGAGCAGCTTTGGCCAGCTTAGGCTTAGGCTTAGGCTTAGATTTTGGCTTTGCCTTAGAAACGGTAGGTCGCACTGATGATTTCGCAGGTGCGCGTTTCGCTGGGACAGGCTTCCCGGGCATCGTCTTCTTCCCATGACTTCCCGACCCACCCTTCACAGGTTTCCCTTCAGCGAGCTGAGCCTGCAGTTTGTGTGTCGCAGATGTTTTATTCATTTTCGTGACCATATCGCCGCTGTAGATCCGCACTTGATAGAGCTCTAAGAGCTTGCCGATGGCCTTCTGATCACCTTTCTTCGCGGCATTTAGCAGCCGGCGTCGATGGTTCATCTCTTCTTCTTCTGTATGGGAAGCAGCCCGTCGTTCCATGTCTGTCCTTTCTATACTCAATCCACCAACGCGCGGCGCAGTATAGCGGAATTTTCTCCAATGCACCAGATATCCCGCACAGGCCAAGGACCACTTGAGGCCATTTTCATCATGGGGTTATAATCCCTCTCACCCTACTTCTTACAAGGAGACTGCAATGGAGCATCAGAAGCAGAACGAGCCAACTGTCGCCGACGACCCGAAGGCCCGCGAAATTCTCCGGCACGCCTTCGAAAAAACCGCGCGATGGCAGAAAGACTTTACGGGATTCACGGCCGACCTCACCGTCAATGTGAACGGAAAGGAAACCAGCGGACCCGTCATGGTGAAAAGCCCTCGCGAAGTATCAGTTCAACTGGGCGAAGCCGACGTGCAGAAGTGGGCGCAGGAGCAGCTCGGCATGATCGCGGTCCACCGTGGCCCAAGAACCTTCGAGGAATCGGACGGCAAGTACTCATTAACGATGGAAGAAGACGGGCACCCGTTGGGTACGAAGCTGATCATTCATGGGTCGAACTCATTCTATCGCGTCAAAGACCATCGCATTACCCAGATCAATCGCAAGATGGCGCACCCCGGCATGACCCCCTTTGCTTTTACGATCAACGTGGAAGAAAGCGCGACGACTCAAGACCAGAAGAATCTGACGACGAAATACTCCGTGTACTACTATTCACCAACAGACGGAAAACTGAACAATGTCGAAAGCTTCACCGACACTCATGTGCGCGTCGGATCATCGGATCTGCCGGCTACCCGCCGCATCATTACATATGAAAACGGCGAGGTGATCGTGAAGAATCTCACGTTCACGAATCACAAGTTGATCTAACAATGGACTTACGAACAGGCTTTCCTCGCAGCATGCGCGTGAAGATGGCGGGCTATGTCCATCTCGCGCGCATGATCGATAAGTGCCGCGCCGTGTTGGCCAAAACCGAGGGAGAATACATCTACCCCTGCCCTATGGATGACCGGCTTATGGAGTTCGCGGGCATCACAGCCGATCAGTTCACCGCAGCCGTCAAAGGCAATCCTTCAGATGA
>DATENE010000096.1:0-9505 GCA_035275205.1 Nitrospiraceae bacterium | reverse complement strand
AAAACAAACTAGATCAACCAGACAGACGGGTTTTACTAGGCGCGTTTTTTGGGTTCGTAGAACATGAAATACATCACGACTACCACGGTGGTCCAAAACAATACTTGCTTGTGCCAGAAGAGGACTTCTCCATAGTGGAAGAAGACGGCTGCAAGCACGAGCGCGCCGCCGATGATGCTGTAGCGGAGGGTCGGGTTTTCGACAACCGAATTCGCCCACACGGCGACTCCGGCGAAATAAATCACGAAGGGAATGGCATCGATCTCGAACCCTCCGCTGATCGAGAGAAACACGCTGAGGAAGCCGATAAAAATGAGGGCGGTGCCCATGACCATCCCGGCGACACGCATCTGGCTGTCGCCCCCGGGATCGTCCTCCGGCTCGCGGCGTTCCGGCTCGTTAGTCGGTTCTGTCGACATGGTCAGCTGGTTCCTAGCAATTTGTGAAATGTCCAGGTCCTGAACGAACGAGATAGGCCGAGATCGAGGTTACGATTGAGCGGAGGCGCGACGTTCTCCATCTTCGACTCAACCGTAGCCTGAACCTCGACCTTTCCCCAGCTGGCAATCGGTTTCAGCATCGGGCTATACCTTGAAGTGCTTGCTGAGGGTCAGGCCCTGGCGCTGATACGAAGACCCGAGCGCCGTGCCATAGAGTTGATCGGGGAGTGCAGACATCCTGTCGTAGACAACCTTGAAGAAGGTCTGTCCATCATGGATCAGGAAGGGCACGTCGTGGGGGCGGACTTCCAGGACCACTTGGGTGCCGTGCAGCTCGCCTCGGCCATACCCAAATCCCGGATCGAAAAACCCGGCATAGTGAGTCCGTAACTCGCCACAGGCCGCTTCGAAGGCGACCATTTCGGCTGCATAGCCAGCGGGAACGCGAATCCGTTCTTTCGACGCGAGAATGTAAAACTCCTCCGGTTCCAAGAGGAGACTGTCTTGGCGGTGGCGGTACAGGGGTTCCCAAAAGTCGAGCGCCGCGTAGTGGCCGACTTTCGACAGATCGATCACGTGACTATTCTTCTTCGCCCGATAGCCGATGATCGGCGAGCTGGCTTGGTCGTCTCCCTTCAGATCGATACGGAGAAACAGGCCGCGATCCGTGCGGAGATCGCGGGTGCCTAGCGCGTTCTTCGTGGGGAGATTGTGGTAGAGCAAGGGCTCTCGCGTGTGGAGCGACTGAAGCGACCGGTCTGATACGGTCGCGGCGCCGCGTACAAAGCGAATTTGATTGAGGGCGTATCCGGTCTTCACCTTGATCGCGAACGAACGCGGGACGATTTCCAGATAGAGCGGTCCGGAATAACCGGATCGGATTTCATCGAATCCGGTGTTGAGATCCGTCACGACACGGGTAAAGACGTCCAGCCGTCCGGTCGTGCTCTTGGGGTTGGTCCGTGCCCGGAGGGTTTTGGGTAACGCCACACGTTCCAGCAGCGGCACAAGATAGACGTGGCCTTTTTCGAGGATGGCCCCTTCGGTCAGATCCATCTCGTACATCACGAGGTCGGACTGGTAGAAGTCCAGCACGTTCAGCCTGCTTGTGATCTCCGACAGCTCCGGCAAGAAGCTACTGATCAATCGATAGGCCTTGCGCCCGAGACGCAGATCGAGACTGGCTGGCTGGATCTGCCGGTCTTCGATCGGCACGTCGGCGCGGATGGCGCCGCTCGCAATCAGACGTTGAATCTCTTGGTAAGGCAAAATGCCTTGCGTGGCTCGGGTGCTCACAGGTCGTCGCGCTCTCCGTTACTGCACGATCCCAGTGAAGATGCTGCGCTGACCATCGGCAGCTCGCGTGTGGATTCCTGTTGCGGTTGAGGATAGTGGAAGGCCTTGTTCTCGTAGTTCTTCAAGAGGACTCCCTCGGCATCCATGTGCACCATATAGTCGCCCGGCAGCAATGGGATCTTGCCGCCGCCGCCTGGCGCATCAATCACGAAGTGTGGGACCGCCATTCCACTTGTATGGCCCTGCAACGACTTAATGATATTGAGTCCCGTTTCGACCGTGGTGCGGAAATGATTCGTGCCTTTGGTCAGGTCCGCCTGGTAGAGATAGTAAGGTTTGATGCGGGCGAGCAGGAGTTGATGCATCAATCGCTTCATGATGTCCGGATCGTCGTTGACGCCTTTGAGCAGCACGGTTTGCGCGCCGAGTGGGACACCGGCATCGGCCAACATCCCGCAGGCTGCTTTGACGGCTGGAGTCAGTTCATCCGGGTGATTGAAGTGCAGATTCATATATATCGGGTGGTACTTTTTCACGATTGCGCAGAGTTCCGGGGTGACCCGTTCCGGCAACGTGCCGGGCACGCGTGAGCCGAGACGAATCAGCTCCAGATGCGGGATCGTGCGCAGGGCCTTCAATATCCGTTCCAGCAAATAATCCGGCAAGAGCAGGGGGTCGCCGCCGGAGAGAATGACGTCGCGCACTTCTGTATGCTCGCGCAGGTAGACGATGGCTTGGTCGAGCTCACCTTTCTTGAGGAATCCCGGTTTCCCGACCAGCCGTTTTCTCGTGCAGAATCGGCAATAGATCGGGCACTGGTTTGTCACCATCAAGAGGACACGATCCGGATACCGATGAACAAGATGCGGGACCGGACTCATGAGGTCTTCCTCTAGCGGATCGTCTTCCGCTTCGAAGTCGTCCATTTCGGCGATGTCTGGTACCACCTGTTTCCAAATGGCGTCGCCCTTTTCTTTGATCGTCGCCAGTACTGTGGGAGTGATGCGCATCGGATAGTCGCCCACGATGGCTTCGATTTCTTTCGCATCGACACCGAGCCGGTCCGCTAAGTCTTTTGGCTTCACGATGCTGTCGGCGAGGATGCGTCTCCATGTTTCCATGCGGTCTCCTTTTCCTGTCGAGTGGATCAGCAGGCCTGCGGCAGGATGCTGAAAAAGTCCGCCAGCTTCGTTCTCGCTTCGTTCAGATCCTCAACGCACCCCAGAGGGTACGCCTCCAGTCTTCACTCGCTGCGGCCTTGCTGGACGGCCTTTTTGAGCATCCTGCGAAGGCTCCCGTCAGCTTGTTAGCCGTCCGTGATCCGTTCCTGTCCGTACGTCTTTTCAAGATGATCGAGGATGTCGTCGGTTTCCGTCAGCACAATGTCTCCATCCTTGAGGACTGGAACATAATATTGGCCTGAGACGTCGTGGACCACTTTGCGCATCGGGCGAAAATCCGGCACGACGACGTGTTCGTATTCGACATGGAGGTCCGCCAGTTTCCGACGAACCACCTCGCAGTCCGGGCACCAGGTAACGTGATAAAGAGTCATTGTCATAAACGTTCAGTCGTCAAGGTGAAAGTCATCAACTCATAGAGTCATCGCTAAAAAACAGATACGGGCTTTATGACATTCAGACTTTATGACTATCGGACCGTTATTGTGCGACCGCGCACGGTACCATGACTGCGTCTTTCATCCCGTGGATCACCTTTTTATCCGCCGGGCAGATGGTGGCCAGGATACCAGCCAGTTCGGTCTTTTCGCCACTCACGAAATAATAGGGCGAGAGCCTGGCGCGGCCGGACATTCGATTCATCTCGCCGCTCACCGGATCGAAGTAGTCGAGTTCATACAGACGGCCCTTGTGAAACTCCTGCAGGACATAGGGTGTGTGGGGAAAGGAGGCCAGGGCCTTGTCGATGGCACCAGCCCATTCGTTCTGCGGCATATCGTGGCCGACCGAGACGCCTCGACTGCCCCAGGCGAGTTCGGAAAACCCCGATGGCTTGATCACGAAGTGCCGTTCTTTCTGCGTTGCCGTGGCCAGATCGTGCCAGTTCATCACGGCACGCCCGCCGATTGCCAACCCCGGGATTGTTGCAGACGGAGGGATCGGCGCAGGATCGAGAATCCAGGTACGCGGCATGATGGCGGTCAGGTGCAAGAAGACATCTCGGTCCAATGTCTGCTCCCAGAAGGGACGCAAGGCCGGGTGATGGAGGAGGCCGAAAGCGAGTTTTTCTTCCAGTGCCGGCTTGTACGGGGGCGTAACGGCAACCCGGTCCTTCTTGATGGCATATTGGACGAGTTCGGATTTGGGAATGTTCAGGAGATCGAATAATTCATAGAAGCGGTATATCAAGGCGATCGGTTGGTCCATCCCCTCGCTGGTGATCCGAAGACCTTCTTCGGTGAATCGAATATGAGGAGGTTCCACGCAGTAGGCATCGAGTCCGATGGCTCGCAGCCTGGCCGCGAGCCACGTCATCTCAGGCCGATAGTCTTTGGCCTCTTCTGAGATCAGAATCGCGACGCATCCGGTATGCTGGGCGAGTTGGTTTTTCAACATCGCCGCAAATTCTCGAACCATCCCTTCGGAGCCTCCCATGAGCGATAGGCTATCACCGGCTTCCCTATCGGCATAGAGCGCCGAGAGGCATGCGGTCATCCCGATCCCTCCGGGGACTGAGTCGAGTTCGGTAATGACCATACCGTCCTGGGTGGGGATGATGTCCGGTCGGATGACCGAGGGGAGCTGGTCACGAAACCGTTTCATCCGGCTGTACGTCACCAGACCTTCCGGTTTTCCTTGGTCGAGGTATCCCGCGACCCAGGCCGGCTGGAGGCCGCGTACACTGTCGAGATAGAGGCGGTTCAGGGCTCGATAAAAGGATAAGAGTTGTGGTCCGAGTTGGTGGAAAAAATCCAACTGGTCTTTCGTGATGGGAAATGGTTTGACGGCAATGCGCCAGGTCGTTGTGGCTGCGGCGGCATCGGAGGTTGACGCCTGCCCGGGCAGCGATGGAAAGAGCCCAGCTTGGCGTAGCTGGTCACGAATGATTGCGCAGCGGTGTAGGAGGTCGGAGGTAGCCAAGTCAGATAGAGGCGGTATCCGTTTCAATGAGAGCCTCTCATACGAGGCCTAACCCGCATTATTCATGAGCGTTTCTGCTGCAATCGCCGATCCGCTGCGCTTGCGCGTAACGCGTCGTTCGTGAAGCACAGGACGGAAAGAGTATGGCTGTATCCTCTCATGCGAGATACGAGATACGCTTCACGAGGAACGCGCTTTCAGGCGATTTCGCGACGAACCGTCATGAGTAATGCGGGCTGAGAACTGTAACATGGGCTTTCTGACCGTACAAGAGGCGAGAGGTTCGGTAGGTGGTAGGGTTCGCCATGGTGTTTGTTCGGATGGATACAGGTTGAAAAAGTGACATCTTGAGGGCACTTCTGCAGAATGGTGCTAGTATGAGCCGCACATCGATTGAAATGCCTCTATGTCATCATATGCCGATGAGCTGGTAGGTGCTTTCGTGACATCACCGATCGCGCTGCCACAACTCGTCCCGAGCCGCACCTGTCTCCAGTGTGATGTCTGCTGTCGGTTCCCGGACCCCGATAGTGCCCTCCGCCCATATTTTGCCGAGAACGAAATCGCACGAGCCCTGGCTGGAGGCGTTGAGGAAACGGCCTTTCCCGATCGGCATGGGTCACAGGTCGTCTTGGTTCCCGAGCCCCATGGAGAGGGGTATCTCTGCCCGGCATTCGAGGCAGCGACCTCAACCTGCCGCATCTACGAGCAGCGTCCGTTCGATTGTCAGCTCTATCCGCTGGCGTTGATGTGGGATCAGCTGCACGACCAGGTATTGTTGGGGTGGGATACGAAATGCCCGTTCATGCGAGAGCAGATTCCGGAAGAGATTCAGCGGCATGCCGATCGGGTGATGGCCTTGCTCGATCGACCAGACATCCGTGACCACGTTGCCGCGCATCCTCGACTCATCGGCCGGTTTCAAGAGGATGTGGTCGTGCTTGCCCCTCTGCCGCGCCTGACCGAAGCCGTAGCTGATCTGTGGGGGCGGACGCCGCTGTATCGGCTTACACTGGAAGATATCCCACTCATCAGAGCGGCGTTGGATCGGTCGGCGCGGCGCCACGATGAGTCGCTCGCCGCCTACTCGCCGGCCTACCACTATATGTGGAATGGATTGCTGGCTTATTGGTGGATGGAGCTTCAGGGGGCATTATGCCTCTTCGCACAATCGCCGGACGGCTGGTTCATGCCCCTGCCTCCAATTACGGCGGGCCCGATCGGCGTGCCCTTGTCGGCCGCGATAGCGCTGCTGCGACGCTGGAACGGGGACTCGCCGGTCACCCGAATTGAGAATGTGCCCTCCCAGTTGGTCCAGGAGCTGGAGCAGCTGGGGTACCGTATGTCGCCCAAGGAGCCGGACTATTTGTATCGCGCGGCGGACCTCGCGGGCTTGGCGGGCGACCGGTATAAATCTCAACGCGCGCTGTGCAATCGATTTGAACGAGAGCAGTCCTTTGAAATCGATACCTATCAGGCGAAAGACCGTCAGGATTGTCGGGCTCTTCTCGGAGCGTGGTCAAGACAGAAGCAAGCGGAAGGGCTTGAATCATTCGGGGTCATGCTGTTGGCTGATGCGGCGCCGGCCCATGAAGTCATCTGGTCGCAGGCATCGGCCCTTCAGGTCACGGGGAAGGTCATTAGGATTCACGGTCGGCTGTGCGCGTATACCTTGGGCTATTGGTTGACGAGCGCGACATTCTGTGTCCTCTTAGAGGTGACAGATCGAACGCTGCCGGGCTTGGCGCAATATCTATTTCGGGAGACCTGTCGGGTGGCTGTGGCGGAAGGAGCCAAATATATCAATGTCATGGATGATGCAGGTCTTCCTGGTTTGCGCGCATCGAAACAGGCCTACCACCCCACCATGCTGATTCCCAACTTCGTTGCCGTCCCGGCGCGTGAATCATGAATTCCACCAAAGCGTTATCCTTCTTCGATCTTCGTCGCTATCGCTGGTTGCCCCATCTTCTTGTTACCATGACTCTCTTTGCGGTTCTCGCCGGGGCTGGTCTCATTCGGTTTGTCGAATCTCGTTTCGTCGAAGTCACGGGAGGAGAACTCACGCTGGCAGCAACAGAAATTGCCGAGAAGCTCGACCGGATCCTGTTCGAACGTCAGGCCGACGCCCTCATGATGGCCCGAGCGTTTTCATTGAAAACCGCCGATCCTCAATATCTCTCCGAATATCTGAAATGGATGAAGAAGGAGTATGCCCCGGTCTATCAGTCGCTGGCGGTTCTGGACGTTCAGGGGACGGTTGTGGCCGCGACGGAACCTTCGCTGGTAGGACGAAACTATGGCCGCGCCGCATCGTTCACGGCTGCGCGTGCGACCCGGAAGCTGAATGTCGCAGACATTACGGTGCAGGAAACCGCGGAGAGTGGCGTCGACACGATCGCGTTTACGGCTCCGATTCTCGACTCGAAAGGCACATTTCTGGGTGTCGTGAATTTGCAAGTGGGAGTGACATTTCTGGAAGAAGTGACCACCAGCACCATTCGCGCACTCGAATCTCGACCAGGAATGAGCGGGCAGGTCGAGTACCAATTGTTGACGAAACAGGGCGAGGTGTTTGTCGATTCGAACATGTCACACAAAGGGGGCATCAATCTCAAAGAACTCGGACTTCCTTCAGTGCTGGCGAGCGAGGCCGGTGTACCGGGGTTTGTCGAGGAAGAACATGCGCAACGACATGTCCGGATCGTGAGCGGATATGCACAGACCAGAGGTTATGGAGAATTTGCCGGGCTGGGTTGGTCGATCCTGGTGCGGATGGATCGGCAGGAGATCCTGGCGCCTATTCATGCGTTCTTATGGAAAGTTGGGATCGTCGGAGGGGTAGTTTGGGCACCCATGTTGGCGCTGCTGTTCTGGGCGACGGGCCGCTTGCGTGTGGAACATCGACAGGCGCGACAGGAGAGTGCATGGGCAAAAGCCGCTGAAGCCGCGTTGCTTCAAAGTCAGGAGCGAAATCGAGCGATCGTCGACACCGCGTTTGACGGGGTGATCACCATCGATTCGACCGGGATTGTGACAGATTGGAACGCGCAGGCGACGGCGATCTTCGGATGGTCTCGCGAGGAAGCACTGGGACGTGCCCTTTCGAAGACCATTATTCCTGAGCGGGATCGTCAGGCGCACGAACACGGTCTCAAGGAATTTCTCCGAACAGGGACCGGAGCAGTCTTGAACCGTCGCATTGAAATTGTCGCTCAACACAAGAACGGGCGTGAACTTCCCGTTGAACTTGCGGTATCTCCGGCAAAGATCGGCGATGCCTATATCTTCAGCGCGTTTATCAGGGACATCACCGACCGCCGCCGTGCAGAACGGCGTCTCGCCTCTCAGTATGCAGTGACCCGAGTCCTCGCCGAAGCCACGACCTTGGAAGAGGCCGTTCCGAAAATTATCCAAGCCATCGGCGAGAGTTTGGAATGGGATCTGGGAGTGTTTTGGCGGGTGGATAAGGCGGCTGGAACGCTACGTTGTTTCGATCTGTGGAAGGCGCCGTCCGTGCAAGCCGATCCTTTTACGCTGAACACCAGGCAGCGAGCGTTTATACGCGGTGAGGGATTGCCCGGCCGGATTTGGACCAGCGGAAAATCAGCGTGGGTGACGGATGTCACGACGGACGCCAATTTCTCTCGTAGCGCAGAGGCTCGGCAGGTCGGGTTCCACGGGGCGTTTGGGTTTCCTATTCTTGTAGGAAACGAGATCGAGGGTGTCATCGAATTCTTCAGCCGCGAGGTGCGGCAGTCCGATGACGAGTGGTTGAAGATGGTGGAAGACATCGGCCTCAAGATCGGTCAATTTGGCGAACGGACGAGAACGGAGGGGGTGTTACAGGAAACTGAGGCGCAATTGCGACAGGCGCAGAAAATGGAAGCGGTGGGACGATTGGCCGGCGGCATGGCGCACGACTTCAATAATCTTCTCACGGTGATTCGAGGGTACAGCGAGTTACTCCTGGGCCGGCTTGGGCCCACTGATGTCATGCGGAAAGATACGGAAGAGATCAGGAAAGCGGCGGATCGAGCTTCCGGGCTGACGCGTCAATTGCTGTCATTCAGCCGCCGTCAGTTCACTGCAGCAAAGGTCCTCGATCTCAATGCGCTTGTGGCCAATATGGACGGTATGTTGAGGCGTCTCATCGGTGAAGACCTGGTTGAACTCTGCGCCGAACTCGACACGTCGACCGGCGCGATCAAGGCGGATCCCGGACAGGTCGAGCAGGTCATCATGAATCTGGTGGTCAATGCCCGTGATGCGATGCCTACGGGCGGGCGCCTGACGATCGAAACCAGGAATGTGACGATTGGGGAAGAAGTGCGCCTGGACGCCGTGGGGGTAGCGCCGGGATCGTATGTGCTGCTGGCGGTGTGTGATAACGGTCAAGGGATGGATGCTGAGACTCGCTCGCATCTGTTCGAGCCGTTCTTCACGACGAAGGAAAAAGGGAAAGGGACAGGATTAGGACTCTCGACCGTCTATGGGATCGTCAAGCAGAGCGGGGGAAACATCACTGTGGAGAGTTTTCCTGGTCGGGGTACCACATTTCGGATCTATTTCCCGCGAGTTGAACAGGAGCTACCGAGGATCGTGGGCTCGAGCGACGCGATCAATTCGGTACATGGCCGAGAAACGATCCTCTTGGTCGAAGACGAG
>DATENE010000095.1:0-6865 GCA_035275205.1 Nitrospiraceae bacterium | reverse complement strand
TGAAACGGCGACCGCCTGCGTTCCGGGTGTCGACCAGGCCTCGGATCCCACACGCAGTGTATTGATTTTTCGATGTGCGCCGACGATGGCTCCATTTGCTGCGATCACGAACAGGCTGTTGTAGAGCTTGCGGGATTTTCGGTCCTGTTCGGGGCAGGATAGAAACACCGTCACGCGCAGTTGGGCGGCGAGTCGAGACATGCGTGCCATCCATGAGTCGGGTTGCGGCAAGATCCACTCTGTCCCGATGCTGTCGGCAAACGTATAGCCGGTCACAATGAGTTCGGGTGTGATGATCCATGTCGCGCCGAGTCTTGCAGCAGCAGTGATGGCCCTCTCGACAAGCCGGCGGTTTCCGGCGAGGTCGCCCGGGACAGGCGCGAGATGGAGTAACGCGATGCGTAATGTGTGTGCCGGCATGTGATCAGGCTGTCAGATGAGAGGGAGTATGGTTGTTATGCCCACGAAAATAACACAGCCGAGCTCACAGAGGATACCCTGAACCGGCGTCCTGCTCGTCTTGACAAGGTGTCGTGATATGGGAAAGATGCGTGTGTATTTTGAGCTTGTGTTGTATCAGTCAGTGCGCCTGATCCCTCTGTCTCAATTTGGCCTGAAGCTGGTCTACTGTCACGGAGAATGGGGCAGAGATTCAGCGGGCAAAATCATACACCGGAGTGGTCATGAAACCGGTCGTGCAACTTGAACGGACGGGGTGTGGTATTGCGAGCGTCGCGGCGCTGGCCGGCGTAAGTTATCGGGAGATGCAGCGTGTAGCAAATCGGCTCGGCATTTTTGCGGACGACCCCAGACTGTGGTCCGAGACAGACTATGTTCGGAGATTGCTTAAGGAGTTCGGTATCAAGCAGGCACGCACCGAAGTACCGTTCACTTCATGGGAGGCCTTGCCGAATCTTGCGCTGCTCGCCGTCAAATGGCACAGAGAACGAGGTCGCCCGTTCTGGCACTGGGCAGTGTTTTGGCGAGGGCCTTACGGACCCGTCGTGCTCGACTCGAAGCGTGAACTCCGCAACCATGTGCGCACCGACTTCGGCCGTATGAAGGCGAAATGGTTCATTCCTGTTAGTCTGACATAGAAAGCGGCTGCATCCTTGGGCCGATGGCTCTGCCGATGACCACGCATCTCCGTCCAGTCTCCGATGGTACGCCTCGTTGCGGATGGGTCGGTGCCAAGCCGCATTTCATCGCCTATCATGACGGTGAGTGGGGAGTGCCGGTTCACGATGATCGGAAGCATTTCGAGATGTTGTTGCTGGAAGGCGCGCAGGCGGGTCTGACGTGGGAGACGATCTTGCTGCGGAGGGATGGCTATCGGCGAGCGTTTGCGGAATTCGATCCGAAGAAGGTGGCGCGATTCACGGCAAAGAAAAAAGCCGTGCTGTTGAAGAATCCCGGGATCATTCGCAACCAACTCAAAATCGACTCGGCGGTGACCAACGCACAGGCTTTTCTGACTGTCCAGAAAGAGTTCGGTTCGTTCGATCGCTATGTCTGGCAGTTTGTCGGCGGGAAGCCGAAAGTGAATCGGTGGGTGCGTATGTCGCAAGTTCCTGCCACAAGCCTTGAAAGCGATGCCTTGGCTAAGGATCTCAAGAAGCGTGGCTTCCGGTTTGTCGGGAGTACGATCGTCTATGCCTACATGCAGGCCGTGGGGCTGGTGAACGATCACACGACTGATTGCTTTAGGCATGCTCTCCGCTAGCGACCGGCGTAGGCTAGCTGTCCGTGCTTCCTTCCAGCAAAGGGAGGCAGCGTCATGATGAAATCGATATCGGCGCGATGTTGCGTTGCGGGAGGCGGCCCGGCCGGGATGATGCTTGGCCTGCTCTTGGCGCGTGCAGGCGTCGACGTTGTGGTGTTGGAGAAACACGCAGACTTCCTCCGTGATTTCCGGGGCGACACTATCCATCCATCGACGCTGGAGGTCATGCACGAACTGGGATTGCTGGAGCGGTTGCTGACGTTGCCGCATCAGAAAGTGTCGCGGATCAACGGCCAGTTCGGCGACCTGGCGTTGACGGTGGCGGATTTCTCGTCTCTCTCGACACAGTGCCGCTTTGTCGCCTTCATGCCGCAATGGGACTTTCTGAACTTTCTGGCTGAAGAGGCGGCGCGGTATCCGACGTTTCAGCTAAGGCGGCAAGCTGACGTGACGGGTCTTATCGAAGAGTCCGGCTCGATGGCGGGACTTCTGGCGAGTACTCCGGACGGTCCGCTCGAAGTGCGCGCTGAGCTAGTAGTGGGGGCCGATGGGAGACATTCGGTCGTTCGGGCGAAGGCTGGCCTCTCGATCGAAGAATTCGGCGCGCCCATGGATGTCCTCTGGTTTCGTCTTTCCCGGAAGTCAAGCGATCCAGGAGATCCCATAGGTCGATTCGACGCGGGTCGGATCTTCATCATGCTGAACAGGGGCGACTATTGGCAGTGTGGCTTCGTGATCCCAAAAGGATCGCGAGACCGGCTTCAGGGGGAAGGGCTGCCGGCATTTCGTGATGCGGTTGCGCAGCTCGCGCCGTTCCTGGCCGACCGTGTCGGCGAACTTCTCGATTGGGAGCCGATCAAACTTCTGACGGTTCAGGTTGATCGGTTGCGCAGGTGGTATCGGCCTGGTCTCCTCTGCATCGGTGATGCCGCGCATGCGATGTCACCGATCGGCGGTGTCGGGATCAACCTGGCCATTCAGGATGCGGTTGCAACCGCAAATTTGCTGGCTGCACCGCTACGTGTGGGACAACCGACAGTCCAAGACCTCCAGCGGGTCCAGCAGCGTCGTGAATGGCCGGCCCGCATGACGCAACGAGTGCAGCTCCTGATTCAAGATCGAGTCATCAAGCGTGTCCTTGCCGATGGGGGCAAGCTCTCGCCGCCGTTCGCAATCCGGCTGCTGGCGTTGCTCCCATTCCTCCGCCGGATTCCCGCCCGGATGATCGGATTGGGGGTGAGACCGGAGCATGTGCAGACGTGAATGCGCCACGGTTTCCCTGATTTGTTTGGCTGAACCAAATTAACGAGATAGACCAGATCAACCAGATAAAGCAGCTAAGCCTGCCGTGTCTTCTTAGTTGGAGCTGTCCGACGAGTTGACGAAGGATTTTCTGTAGCCGGTCACTTTTTCCAAATACAGACGAGTTTCTTGGTAGGGCAGATTTTTGCGCAATTGGTCATAGACGCCGGCCGGTTGAAGGCTGTTGATCTGGTTGACAGCAGTGGTGCGGTCCCGAGAAAAGGTGCGAAAGACGTTGCTCGGGCCGGTATTGTAGGCGGCAATCACACAGTACTCGCGCGACACGTTGTGATCCACGGCCTCCAGCTGATTAAACATCAACACATTCAGATAGGCGGTTCCCAACTCGACGTTATTGGCCGGATCGAAGAGGTAATCGCGTGAGGGGGCCACGTCCTGGCCTTTTGCCTTTCGGTAGGCTTCACGGCCGCCACTCGTCGGGACCAGTTGCATGAGTCCATAGGCGGGGGCCGAACTGACGGCATAGGGATTGAAGTTGCTTTCCGTGCGGATGACTGCGAAGACCAGGCTGGGGCTGATGTCATATTGCTCTGCAAACCGGTGAACCAGCGTTCGATATTTCTCCGCCTGTTTCATGGGAAGATTGGACACCATATCCATTGTGACGAAGTGGACCGTCTTCTTGGTTCCCTCTTGGTCGACTACCCGCGTGGCATATTTCTTTTCGAGAATATACGCGGCAAAGGGTTCGGCTTCCTCAGGCGAGCGTATCGGTCTATTCTGCTGATCGAGGACGAGGCCTAAGAGGTAGGGCTCCTTGTCGTCTGTGAGGACGATTTCTTTATCGGAAAATAAATCGACCGATCGAGGATCTTGCGGGGTCAAGAGCGTTGTCACGACGGCATTCTTGAGACTTCGTTGAGGGTCTTGATCGTCCAGGGTCTCGACCAGGATCTCGCCTGAATCGAAATCGACGATCGCCCGGCTCTTATAGTTTTGCGTGTACTTCACATATTTCTTGCGTTCGGGAAGTTGGACTTCCTTCTTCCCCCAGGTCTTTCCGACATTCACCCCGAGGACGGCAAGGATGGCCTCAAAGTCTTTCTTAGCCTCTCGCAAATCTCTGAGCACCGCGTCAGGGTCGCGCGCGTATTGGTCGAGACGTCGCTTGGCGATCTGTGCCGGATCTTTTCCCGAGGCGAGATCGATGATGGCTTTTCCGGTCTGACCCCTGGCGACCCGTCCAGCCGCCGTGAGGGCTCGGTCAGTGGACTCACAACCAGATGCCAGCAAGGCGAAGGTGAGCATCACCAGTGAGGATAGCAAGACCAATGGGCGCATCGGTGTATTGTACAGATTTTGCCGCGACCTGCAAGGCAACGAACTGGTTGTTTTGGTTTGTGTGGTTTCTCTGGTTTGTCTGGTTTTTTAGTTGACGGAACTAACCAGATGAACCAGATAGACCAGATCAACCAGACAAACCAGTCAGGGTTAGGGTTGTCCGGCGGACTCTGTCTGTTTTCCCTCTAATTCGGTCCAGCGATTATAGAGCCGCTCTGCGGCTGTGCGGGCTGCGTCCAGCGCTTCGGATCTTTCTTGCAGCGCTGCCGCATTGGAGGCGATGGCGGGATCTTCCACTGCGGCTTGACAGGCGGCGATGGTTTCCTCGGCCTGGAGGATTCTCTGCTCCATCTTTGCCCACTCCTTTTGCTCACGATAAGACAGGCCTGTTCGCTTTGCCTTCGGAGTGGATTCCGACTCGGCTCGAGATGCCTTGGAGGGGCGCGACGTCAAGGTACGAGTCTGTTCCGCAGACTTTCGTTCTTGAGCGGATTCCCATTGGGCATAATCGGCGAACCATTCGGTTCGGCCTGTGCCGTCCAGCGCGAGCAGCATGGTAGAGACGCGGTCTAAGAGCCACCGATCGTGTGTCACCAGCATCAACGCGCCTGGAAATTCCACCAAACTGTCTTCCAGCACATCGAGCGTCGGAATGTCCAGATCATTCGTCGGTTCATCCAGAATCAAGAGATCGGCCGGTTGCAGCATCAAGCGCGCGATGAGGAGCCGCGCCTGTTCGCCTCCGGAGAGGCGGGAGACAGGAAGATCCAACTGCTCCGGCCTAAAGAGAAACCGTTTCGCCCAGGAGACGAGATGCACCGAGCGGTCTTGATAGACGACCGCATCGCCGTGCGGGGCGAGGGATCGACGGAGCGAGGAGGATTGGTTCAGTGATTCGCGGTGTTGCTCGAATGTGACCACGCGTAGTTTGTCCGCTCGGGTAATCGTGCCTGAGTCGGGCGTGAGTGTTCCGGCAATCAGTTTAAGAAGCGTGCTTTTTCCGCTTCCATTCGGCCCCAGCAGTCCAAGTCGCTGTCCCGGCCCAAGCAAGAGATCGAGATCTGTCACGATCGGTCGCCCGCCGAGCGCTTTGCAGAGTTGCGTTGCCTCGACCAGCTGTTTCGACCTGCGTCCCGATGCGGTAAAGTTGATACCAGCCGTGCCTTGGTCTTTCCGGGCGTCGGCGCTGTTCAGTTCCTCGATCATGCGGCCGGCCGAGTCTATCCGCGATTTGGCTTTCGTCGTGCGGGCTTTGGGGCCGCGCCGGAGCCACTCCACTTCACGACGGACACGATTGGCCAATGACGCTTCATAATTGGCTTGGGCGTGGAGCGCGGCATCACGCTGTTCCAGAAAATCACTGTAATGTCCTTTGGCCTCGAATACCCCCGTGGGATAACTACGATTGATCTCGATCATCCGGGATGTCACCGCTTCGAGAAAACGCCGATCGTGGCTCACCACGAGAAAGGCGCGGGCCTCGGCTCGTAGCAATCGTTCCAGCCATAGGATGCCTTCGATGTCCAAATGGTTGGTCGGCTCGTCCATCAGCAGAACGTCCGGCTCCAACATCAGCGACCGGACGATGGCCAGACGTTTTTTCCATCCTCCGGAAAGCGTGGCTGTGGTTTGGTCGGTTGCGGGAAACTCTCCCAGGCTGAGCGCCGCGGCCGTGCGACTGCTATGGTCGTGGGGGTCATGACCTTCGTCGATCAGGACCTGTGCGAGAACTTCTTCGATCGTATGCGTTCCGTCAAATGACGGGTCTTGCGGTACGTAGCCGATGCGGAGTTGTCTGCGCATCGACCTGGTGCCCTCGTCCGGTTCTTCGAGCCCTGCCATGATCTTCAGCAAGGTCGATTTGCCGGAGCCGTTAGGTCCGACCAATCCGACATGATCGCCTTCGGCCAACCCGATCGACAGATCGGCAAACAACGGTTTCACTCCGTAGCTTTTGCTGATGGACTCGCAGCTCAAGAGAATTGTCGGTGGCATAGCTCTACCAAACGAATAACGACATTATTGATCGGTTAATTGACGATCGGGCAGGACTGTTCAGGCCAGGCTGGATCGCGACGGCATCAGTGTACGGGTTGGACTGGGGAACTGCAAGTGGGAGGGGAGGGTAGCCTGGTCATCCTCCTGCTCGCGGAACGCGCACCCTCAGAAGGTGCTCGTTCGACGCGCGCAATAGAGGATCGACCAGGCCGCCCTTTCAGGGACATAGGGGAGCGGGATGATACTCCTCAACTCCATATGTGACAGGTATTGAACTGGAGGTGGGAGTAAGACTGGCCTATGCAAAGAGACATACAGTTGACGGCTGGGATGGAAAGGGAATAAAGTGACTCCATGCGATTGCATTCTCAACGATCCATTTCGGTGCTCGCCTGCACGCTCGTCGTGCTCTTTTTCGCATTGAGCTTCAATGCCTATGCCTGCCTTCTTCCGGTGAATGGCGTCGCGGCCAGCACAATGGAAGGTGGCTGCTCGACTCCGGATGAGCAGCCTGTCTCTCAATACTGCGATGCGTTTAAG
>DATENE010000094.1:0-3143 GCA_035275205.1 Nitrospiraceae bacterium | reverse complement strand
ATAGTCGGCGTACCCGCGAAAGCTGGTATTGCGCCATCCATCGTTGATGGAATCCTTCTTCGGCTTTCGTAAACCGCCCAATTCCGGCAGATGGAGATACTTGAGGCCGGCATCGCGCAACGACAAGGTCAATGTGCCCGTGTTGAACTGCGGATTGTGTCGTGAACGTGGAATCGTTCGGACATCCACGAGCAACCGGATCTCATATGCCGACAAGAGATCGATGAACTCATCGATCGGTCTGGTCGAATGGCCGACGGTCCAGAGAATCGGTTGATGAGGCATGGAGAAGTGTGGCACAGAGCGCGGAGAATCACCACAGCCGGAAAGTGAGAGGATCACTCCGGCGGCATTTTTTCGGGATCGATTTCGAGCAGCCACAGCCGGCCGTTCGCGATGTGTTCGGTCTTATAGAGGCGATTGCCCAGCTGCATGGTTCCTATAAGGAGCGAGCCGTTGACGATAAAAGTAAAGTCTCCCTTCGAAGGCGGCTTGAACGTCCCACGGATGGTCGCACTATCGTTGCTGCGGGAAATTGTCGAGGAGATATCCAACTCGGGGTTGACACCATCATAGAGCTCAACGGTGATTCTGGGATGGGGTCTGGCTCCGGCATCCTTCAAAATTTGAAGTAGTGGGAGGTCGAGAGCGATTTCCCGATCGCGAAGCACCCATGGTCTTCGCGGCGTCGGCGGTTGATTGGCGGAGGGAGGAGTGAGGACCGTCTGCCACAAACTCTTCGGTGTCGGGCGCTCATCGGCCCCCACAGGAAAAGAACACGCACACACGAGCAGTCCGATAAGAAGCAAGTGTCGGGATGATATGCGGTTGAACCTGTGCCACGCAAAAAACATCAGAGGCCGCCGGCCTGTCGGGCCCATATCGTCAGCTCTCCCGCATCTTCCAGGACATTCACCGGGACTTCATAATAGTTCTTGAGGGTTTGTTTGGCGTTGGGCCTGAATGGTTTCATCTTGCGCTCGCGATAGCGTGGCGCCGTGGTCGCATTCGTCTTGAAATAGAGGCGGCCCTTCTGGATGATACCGAAGAACACCCTATCACAGTACAGCCCATATCCGCCGAACATGGCGCGGCAAGTCAATTCCTGCAGCTCGCTGAGTTGATCCAGCACGAAGTCCTTGAATCCGTCATGCTTCGGCGCCACGGGCGTCTCACAGAGGTTTGCGTGCCGCGACCATTCGGACAGCGAGAGGAAATGTGATTCTGCCGCCACGCTGGTATTGGAGCGCAGCTTGAGTGATGAGCCGTTTCACTTCTTGGATTTGGCTCGCGGAGAGTGTGGCCATGAGGTTCTGTATCGGCGCCGCAATTTCCACAAGACTCGTGTAGTACTCTTCGGCGGACGCATACGACCATTCCGCGAGAAATTCCTGATCCGTCACATCGACCAATCCGGCCTGCCGCAGCATGCCTGCGAGATCGTCAGGCTTGGCTAGTCGAAAGATACCGGGGGCAGAGGGGTCCGGCGGAGGCAGTTCGACCACCTTCTTCACCGCCTCCATCGAGAGGCCGATCGAGGGATTCTTCTCCCGCGCAGACCAGACCGCAGTCGCAACCCAGCTTCCGGGCCTCAGCACGCGCGCAATCTCTGCGGCGGCCTTCGGAATCTCTGGAAGAAACATCAAACAGAAGCGGCTCGTCACCGCATCGCACGAGTTGATTTCATATGGAAGCGCGGTCGCGTCGCCTGTACGGAATGTCACGTTCGTGAGGCCCAGCGCCGTGGCCTTGCGTCGCGCGACGGCGAGCATCTGCTCGGCGAGATCCAGTCCGGTCACGCTTCCGCCCGGCCCAACGGTTTGAGCAGCAAGCAGGGCGGGATAGCCGGTGCCTGAGCCGAGATCGAGCACGCGCATGCCGGATCGCAGCCTGGCATCGGCTACAAGCCGATGATTCAGAAACGCCATCTGCTCGTCGAAGAAACGATCCCACTTTTCCCAGCCCCCGGCGACACGGTTCCAGTCTTGTCGTTGGCCTTCGATCATCTGCTCCGGTGTCTGCCCCATCATCTCTTTCCTTTCGGCAGGTTACTGGATCGTCTGCAATGTGTCGCGAAGTTCCTTCAACTCGGCGCTCAAGAGATCGAGATGCAGGTCTCGCTGCGGTTGATCGTCCTTGAATTTCCACAGCCGCTTGAAGATCGCCGTCAATTCCTTCTTGTGTGTCACGGCCAAATCGTAGGCCGGTGTTTTGGCCTGCGCGTCCGTCACACCACAGAACGCATCACGAAGCGCATGAAACTGGTTGTGTAAATCATCGAATGCGGTGTCGACTCCTTTCCCGCCTTTGGCCTTGCCCGCCGTGGCCTCCATCATTGTCGTAAGATTGACCATCGTCTCAACACCGGTTGTGCCTTTCGCTTGCATGGCATAGTCGCTTGCGCGGGGATAGAAGAGATAGCTGCAGCCGCTCAGTGCAATCAGCAGCACGGAGAGAGTCAAAAGTCCAATGGCGCGTGGCATAACGTTCTCCTTTGGTGGATCTGCCGAGTGTGTAGTCAAGCATGTTGATCGAATGAGGTCAACTTCACCCCATCGTGTAGAAGAACTCCTCCTTGACGATTTTTCCATTGTGAACCGTATAGAGGCCTGTCTCGTCCATGGTCATGCGTTTGCCCCCGTGTTTCGGCGTGACATCATACTTGAATCGTACGATGAAGCGGTCACCATGGGGAAACGGTCCTTCAGCGACGGTATCATGGATTTCATGATTATCTGTCCACCATTGATTCTTCCCTTTGATCTTTGCCACTCCCTTCTGGGTCTGTTCCATGCCAGGCATGGCAACGGGTTCGACACTTTCGATGTTCGGAGAGTAGAGTCGATCGATCGCTTCCTGATTCTTGCCCTGCTTGCACAGGGCAACGAGGTCTTTGCCGATTTCCATGGTCGTCATGATGCCTCCTCCTCCTATCTATGTCCGTCAAGAATTCTTCGAGTATGAACGTGTCCATGCTTTGTTTGAAGGGACTCCCTCTTGCGTTCCTGTTCTACCGGTCACTACGCTGCCATCACTCCTCCGTCCACAGCCAAAATGCTCCCGGTTGTCCAGCGTGACTCATCGGACGCAAAATAGATCGCAGCTTCGGCTACTTCTTCCGGTTCCCCCAAGCGACCCATCGG
>DATENE010000093.1:0-3398 GCA_035275205.1 Nitrospiraceae bacterium | reverse complement strand
CCGCGTGCATATTGTCGGCTTTCAGGACCCGGTTCAGCCGTTCTTGGCGGCGCTTGATCTCTATGTGCATCCGGCACTGATGGAGGGGTTCGGGATTGCGGTGGTCGAAGCGATGGCGGCGGGAAAAGCCGTCGTGGCGACCACGACAGGGGGCCTTCCCGAAGTCGTGGCTCAGGAGGAAACCGGCTTGCTTGTTCCTCCGGGCGATGCCGACTCATTAGCCGCGGCCGTAGTGTCCCTCCTGCAAGACCGAGTCCGGCGAGATCAGATGGGCCGTCAAGGGCGCGTGCGCGCGCACGAGCGATTTAGTCTCGAGGCCTCCGTCGCGCACATGGAACAGGTGTATGAGGAAGTATTGGGCGCACAGAAGGGGCGAGGATGAGAATCGGCTTCGACGCCAATCCAATGGGGGACGATATGGGCGGGGTGGGGTGGCATAGTTACCATCTGCTCCGTACGATGCTGGCGCAGAAAGAGGGAATCGATTTTGTGGCCTACGTGAGACCGGGCGGTTACCAGCCTAAATCTGCGGAGGCCTGGCCGGGAGTGGGCCATCTTCAGTGGGTGAACTCGAGCCGATGGGGGATGGGGAAGCGGGGTGTATCCGACAGGTTGGATCTCTATCACGGGACCAACTTCAAGATGCAAACCGTCGGGCGCTACGGTGGACTCGTGACCATTCACGATCTGTGGCTGGATCGCCACCCTGAATACTCGAAGAAGATGTTGGGCCAATGGTCGTCGTCGTTCAAGACGAGACAGACCGCGCTACGAGCGAGGAAGGCCATCACGGTGTCCGAATTTTCGGCGAGAGAATTGATGGAGCTGTATGGCTTGAAGCGCGAGCACATCGTGGTCATTCCCAACGGAGTATCGGAGGATTTCGTGCCACGTCGGGACGATCACGCGATGGCAGAATTGCGAAAACGGATCGGTCTGAAGACCGAGCATTTTGTCTTATTTATTGGAGGAGCAGACCCGCGCAAGAATCACCAGATATTTCTTGAAGCGGCGGAGATGGTGCGGAAGAAACTGGGGTCGAGAACGCTGGTACTTGTCGGCTCACCCGTCCATCCGTTCGGGAACTATGAGGAGACGGTTCGAAGGTGCAGCTTGACGGAAAAGGTGCTCTGCCCAGGACGGGTGTCCACGAACGATTTGCAGTTGCTGTATTCCTCCACCGACCTGTTTGTCTTCCCCTCGTTGTATGAAGGGTTTGGGATACCCGTGTTGGAAGCGATGGCCTGTGGGGCGCCCGTACTCACGTCCAATTCGACCGCGTTGGCCGAAGTGGCGGGGGATGCGGCGCTGTTGGCAGATCCGCAAGACGCGCGGGCGCTTGGAGAGGCCATGATCCGTGCGCTCGAGGATGAGTCGCTTCGGGCTGCGTTGAAGATCAAAGGCTTTGATCGCGCGAGGCAATTCTCCTGGGAGCAGGCCGCGACAAAGACCCTCGCGCTGTACCGGGAGTTGTGTGGTGGATCGAGCTGAAAGTCGTAAGGCCTGAAAGTTTCAAGTCGTGACAGGGTTAGGGGCCTGAGTCAGAAAGTCGAAGGTCATCAAGTCTAAAGTCTCAGAATGAGCGGGACTTTAGACGGTGCGGCTTGAGAGACTTTCGACGATTCTCATGATGCGTAACGTCCTCATCATCAAACTCCGTTACATCGGTGATGTCTTGTTAGCGACGCTGACTGCGCGTGCGATCAAATCTGCGCGACCGGATGTTCGGGTCACGATGCTGGTGACTCGCGGGACGGAAGACGTGTTGCTCGGGAACCCGGACATAGACGAGTTCCTGATTATCGACAAAGATTCTCTGGCAGCACAATGGCAGCTCATCACCGGGCTGCGGCGCCGGCGATTCGATGCCGTGCTCGATTTGACGGATGGAGACCGGGCTGCATTTCTGAGCTGGATCAGCGGGGCGCCGGTTCGAATTGGATTCAACGATGGTCATCGTTGGCAAGGGCGGTTCTATACGCAGGTGGTTCGGTTTGAGCGAGGTGTGCAACACAGAATCGACCGGGATCTGGAAGCACTCAAGCTTGTGAACATCCAATCGGGCTCACAGGATCCGCACGTGTGGCTAACGCCGGAAGAAGAGCAGAGCGCGGATCAACTGTTGGATCAACTCGGCGTGCAACGGTCGCTGCCGATTGTAATCCTGCAGCCCGGAGCTCGGTACTGGGTTAAGGCCTGGCCTCCAGAGCGGTTTGCAGAATTGGTTGATCGTCTCGTGTCCCAGTATGGGTGTCAGGTATTGATCGGAGGGAGTCGCCAAGAAACCAATCTCGCGCAACAGATTCAACAGATGGCGATAAGTCGCTCCATTGTCATGGCAGGCCGTACAACGGTGAGACAATTCGCGTCCATTGCTAAAAAGTCAGCTCTCTTCATAGGAAACGATAGTGGCGCGATGCACATTGCCTCCGCGGTCGGCACTCCTGTCGTGGCCTTGTTTGGCCCATCGAACCCACGTGAATGGCATCCTCGCGGAGGTCCTGTGGAGATACTCTATAAAGGCCTCGATTGCGGTAGGTGTTCTAATTCAATCTGCACAAGAGGTGAAGAGAGTTGCATGAAGTTGATCGTGGTTGACGAAGTGTTCGCCGCAGCCCAGCGTCTGCTCTTCGCCGGGAAGCCGCGCACTAAGGCGATGCAGAGCGCATCAGACCACTGACTCCGCGTCGTGTTCAACGTCAGTTCCGCCAGCGATTGAGACCGGTTCACCCGTGGCGAACGATCCGCCACCAGCTGTGTCGTGTTGATTCGAACACTCTTCAACCTCGTGATTCCAGTAAGCAGGCTTCCGGTTGTTTCGTGCCTGTGACCTCGCACCTGGGTAGGTCTCCTTCGCCTCTCACGAGCGGATACCACCGGGCGACGCATTTTTTTTCTTGACAGAAGTGGTTTATGTGTTCATGTTGTGAACAGGCTCGCAATTTATCCGTATAATTCATGGATTTACAAGGTCAACGAGACCTTTTGCTCCTGAGTGAGCTTGATCGAGACGGCGGAGCCACTCAGCGCACACTTGCCACCAAGCTTGGTGTCGCACTCGGTCTGACCAATCTCTATCTCAAGCGTCTGGCCCGCAAGGGCTACATTAAGATCACGACGATCCCGCGCAATCGCATCAGGTATCTGCTGACGCCACAGGGTTTCACGGAAAAGTCGCGCTTGACCTATCTCTACATGCAGTACTCCCTCTCCTACTACCGTGACATGCGCATCCGGCTCAAAGAGATGATGTCCACTTTCGATGCCTCTGATGGCCATCGGGTTGTGATTTACGGGACGACCGAGTTAGCCGAATTGGCCTATCTGTCGCTTCGAGAGATGAATATCGACTGTGTGGGATTCATCGATGGAGGCTTGCGTGAGTCGTTTCTTTCTTG
>DATENE010000092.1:0-10777 GCA_035275205.1 Nitrospiraceae bacterium | reverse complement strand
ACTATGTCCAACGGTACGAGAGTCATGATGAACGGCAAGGTGATGATGAAGGACGGGAAAGAAGGGCAGCTGCAGGAAGGCCAGATCATGATGCTGGACGGAAAGCTGCAGGAGGGTGGCCAGGCCAAGTAGGTTCTCAGTGTCGTTGTATCCGACGACACCAGATGTTCTGGCGGCTAGCGGAGCTCAGCGTGGCTCCGCCCCGCCAGTTCTTCGGGTGCCCTTGGTCTTTCGTTGAGGTCCAGGTGCTAGGCCAGGATCGTCTCAGGTTTCAGTTCCAACTCCCAGAAACCCCCGAACGATGTCCGACAGCTCAGGAGTCCGTAGATAGCCGTAGCTGTTGTGCCGGTCGTTTTTCCCTGCTCGATCGACGTAATCGTTGTGGACTAGGTCATCTTGGACTCGGATGCCGCCTGGAGTAGCCCGATAGTCATCGGCTAGGCTACAGTCCAGCGCGATCTTATCTCTCGGATCAGCTAAGTTTGTCCATTGCCGCACTTGCTGCGGGACGAGGGTGTTCGAGAACTCCTCTCGGACATGTTGTGTCACGACCGGCAATCCAAGTGGCGAGCCGATCGTCACGAAATGGTCGATTCCCGGTGGGTGCTGCTCCAGCATCCTCAACACGTCATAGGCGATAATCGATCCCATCGAGTGAGCGACAAGACACACACGATTGTCCGCATGGCGCTGAAGAGCGTTGGCCAGCCTGTTGCGCACGCGGTTCCGCACGTCGGACTTCCCGTAATAGTCTCTGAGGTCGTCAAAGGTCATTTCAAGAAGATGGTCAACGTGTTCATCAAGACCAATCAAATCTTTACCTCTGTCGATGGCTCGGCCGCCCCACTTTTCCGCGATCGCTCTGACCGTATCAAGTGCGGTTCCCCCGTACCGCGGCAGAGGACCGTGCCTATCTGCCGTGATATACGGGTTGTCGAGTTCGGTTTCAGGTATTGGCTCGGAATATTGAATGTCGGCCCAATACACCAGTTCGAAGGCGAGCGGAGACGCGAGCCCGAGATTACGTTGTAGTCCCTCCTGGAGGGACATGGCCCACCACCGGGTCAGCAGATTCTTCTCAGGCTTATTCTTCAGACCATGAATCCCGATCACCACCGATGCGGACATAGCACCTCTTTAACGGCTCAATATCCACGTGCAACATAACTCGACAGCGACGAGTGAGGCAACCCGCCAGGCTAGTGAATCGTGTTAGAGAAGGCGAGTCGCCTACTCAACGTTGCGTGTGTTGGGCCGATAAGACCAGAGGAACGCATGGTGCAGAACTTCATCCGTAATTTATATATAGGATGTCATTGTATCTGATGCTGTAACACTGCTCTGTGCAAGGCAAGGGCAGCTTGTGTGTAGGCTATGAATTGAAAGGACGCGTTTCTTCTGGCTCTTGTGAGGACAACCACAAAGTCATTGATAATCACGGAGTTCGATAGGGTGTTCGAGCTGCTAAACTTGCAGCATGCCTTCCAAAACGTCACGTAGGCCACTCGTCTCCTGCCGGCCGTTCTTCAAATTAGGAGCATTGCCATGCCGTTGAAATCGAGCAGGCCTATGACCACTCTATCCTCCTCCTGCATCGCGGTTCTCTGTCTCTCACTAGCCGCCTGTGCGGGAGGGTACTATACCTCGAAGATCAATGGAGAGAAGAAGGTCTATCGCGTCGATGAGCAAGGAACAAAGACCCTTGAGTACGAGACAGATCCGGGCGGGCAAACGACGATTCACAATGCCCAAGACCCGATGGCCAAACGGCAGGTTGCGGTTCAGGAGACGGCCGAGCAGGCTCGGGTGAAAAAAGCAGCGCTGCTCGAATCACTCGGCTCAGTTCCCAAACGGCAGCCGATGGACCCGATTTATGTGAGTCTGGCTCCTCCGGTTCTGGACGGCAAGATGCAGCAGGCTGAAAGGCCCAAGGGTGCGGTCGCGCAACAGATTCGCGACGAGTTCGTGTCCGATCCCATCATTAAACTCGTCGCAGGTAATCACGAGAGCGCGGAGATAAAGAATCCCCGCGATACTCCGTCTATTGCCGATGTTGAGGTCTCCTCCAAGGTGTCAACCAAGGAGGTCTACGGTGTGAACCGTAAAACCGGCAAGCGCGACAAGATGGTCGCGGTGGTGTTCGAAGCCACCATCATGTCTCACGTTCCGCCGGCTCTCTATACGGTCTCCGAATCCGGCCATATTTTGCAGAATGCAGAAGTCACTAAACGTTTTGTCAAGCAAGTCAAACAAGTCATTGTCGAAAAGATCGGCCCGGACATTCCTGCCAATTAATCTGCTGTGTTCTTCCCGTGAGATGCCCCTGCTAGACGGCTTTTCAGCGAAACTGCAGGCCAATTGCGAACGATGCGGCATAGCCATCGTTTGTCGCCGTCGGAGCCAGCATGAGTCGCTCACCGCCACGGCGAAAGATCCAGTCATGATGATTACGCGCGGTCCGCTGTCCGTTCGAGGCATACGGTAGATCGGCATGAATGCGATCTGTCAGCTCATCGTCAAAGTACAATTGCGATGTAAACTCATAACTCCGTCGCGCCACAGGTTCGGTACGAATCTTAAAGTGAATATGTATGGTCCGACCCGGATACCAACCAGGATACACCGTGACAAACCGCGCTTCGCCGCGCGCGTCGCTTGTCTGATAACCGCGTAGGAATTTTCGGCCGATGGTGTTAAAGCTGGGATCTTGCACATCCGAGTACACACCCATCGCATCGCAATGCCAGATATCGACCTGCGCCCCGGGTAGCGGTTGACAGTCTCCGGCATTGAAACGTGAAACGAGTAACGTCAGCGCCAATGGCATACCGGGTTTGACTTGCCCGTCGGTCGGATCAGTGCGAATGTCTGACCGACTGAGACGCTCATCGACGAAATACGGACCTTCGGTTTGTTCCGGCCGAACCACGCATGAAGGTCCCTGGATACCTGCTGTCGCCCATCGAGGGATGAGACTTCCTGCCATCAGAAAGGCGGCACTGCCGCCCAGCAAACGTACCACTTCACGGCGTGACAGGAGCCGTCCATTCGTCATGCGTGTCCTCCATGCTTCCTCACTCATACAGGGGCGTGCTTCGCAGGAACTTCCGCATTTCCCAGACCGATGGCTGAGGTTCGGTCATTTCGGCGTGCTCCAGGTCAATTTTAGGATTGTAGGGAGGGGTCATCTCACTTCTGACTTGCGTGACCGTATACCATCGTTCGTATTTTTGCTCCCAGCGATCATGATAGCGCAACCGGAGATAGCCATGGTTTATGGGTTTTACGCGGATCGGAGCTTCCGGACCCAAGACAATGGCGACCACATGTTTTTCATAGCGTGGCCCGCGAGGATAGACTTTCTTGATCGCGAAATTTCCTTCCCATCCGCCTAGGTGCATCACGCAATCGTACGCTACGCCGCCCCCGACGTTCTCAAGTTCAGGATAGAGGGTGAGGACATCCCCTGAGTTCATCGCCGACAAGTTTGCAATCCTGAGATCGGGTTGTGTCGCAGAAAAGTCCTCCTTGGTTTTGACGATGAACAGATAGAGATAGAACGATGCCACTCCTCCGGCAATAAGGAAAATCACCAAGCCGATCAGCAATGTCCAGTCCATGCGCAAATGTAATCCCTGTGAACGATCTCGCTCCGTGAAAGGAATGGGGAGAGGCTACGTTCTAGCGAGGAAAGTGTCAACCGGATGGTGGAGGGGGATGCCGGCCGCTCCCTACACCTTCAATACGAATGCACCAACGACGACCGTTGCGAGCAGCAGTCCGCCGATGACAACGGCAACGATGTTCAAGGCCGTGAATCGGTCGTTCCGTTCATGGTTCGGAGCCAAGAATTCGTTGACCCGGTTAGCCGCCTGTTGAACGGGGATCAGAAAGACAATCGACACCAACGCAACCAGTCCGTATGGATCCGGTAGTAGCCAGAGCGCCGACAACAGAATCCATCCGGTTGCCAGAACATGTACAGAGATGGAGTGAGGGATCTTGAGCGAGACAGCGCTGCGCTGAACCTTCTCAAACAATGTATAGCAGTATATGAACATAAAAAACGTTTTCCAAAATGGGCTCGCGTCAGACCGTTCACGTTCCAGGACGAGCTTCCAATTCTCGTGAAACCAATACAATTGGTACATCCCAACAGTGCAGAAATGCATGACAATAAATTTGGTCAAAGAAACTGGAAAGTAAATCGGCGTCGAGTCGCCTGCAGAAGGGGCAGTAGCGGTGGCTGAGGGAGAATAGGAACTGACTTGATCGCTCTCGTCGTTCACAAGCGGTACCTTTCTATCTTGGAACAGACTACTTCCCAGCGAAAAGGGTGTCAACGGAGCAATCAGTGATTGGCTGGCCTATCAAGAAGTGGGCCGTCGCGCCTCCTGAACAGGGTCTGACACCGTACACTACTTCCGGTCGGATGATGATCGACAGGCGCTCAACGCCAGTCGATCAAGTTCACGGCCGGTGGATCGATTCGGTGGAATTTCCCGAATCACGACATGGTACAAGTCGTTCTTATAACTCACCGCCACATCATATTGATGATGTGGTCGTGGCCTGATCAATGTTTCATACGTGATAGTACCGCTCCGGTTGGAGAAAAAAGAGAAGTTGTTGAAGACGAACACCAAATAACTTCGTCGGTCCGTCGGTATTCCGATTTCCGTCACCGGTTCGGTTAGTTGGACCGTGCCATCATAGTCGACGGCGCAGTGCTCTCCCACGCGATGGATGTCAACGGCCGCTCGGATGCGTGAGAACCACGACCCAGAATCCGTTGCGGTGTGCACATGCAGGTTCTTGTCGAGGCTGTTCTCGTACGCCTTGATTCCGGAACAGGCAGAAACGAGACTTGCTGCGCAGAACAGGATTCCGACAGCCATGCTCCTGCCGGGAGTTCGCCGATTCTCCGGATGGCGATGCAGAGGAAAGCCCGTCATTTCGTCAGATCCGGGCATCCGACATTCTCGCCGGTCGCCCAATTCTTCACCGCCTGGATCAGGACCCCGTGGCCCATGGATGGGCGATAGAGATCGATGCGGGTCTTGGTTTGGGTAACGGGTTGAGCATCGACGACCAGAAGATAGTAGCCCCCGTCAGGCTCCTTGCTGACATTGATCACTCCCTGCTCATGGTGCTGTTGTACGTGTAGTTCGGCTTTCTTCCCCATCACCAACACCGTGGGTTTGTAGGTGGTGACAATGACTTGATAGCTCGTCGTGGTTTGCGATGTCGTCTTGATCGTCTTCGACAAACAGTTCGGTCCCATCTTTTTGAACGTGCTCGCCACTTGGCCGAAGGGCCGATCGACCTCGAACGTCTCCACTTTGGCTGAAAACGCCCCGGGGACGGCTTTGCGAAACTCTTCGGCGGTTTGGGGGTGAGAAATGCATCCGACAAGAGCGAATAGATTCAGCACAACGATTGGCACATGGTAACGGTTCATGGCAACCTCCTGGCCGCGCAAGTAAGTAATGGACCCGTCATACAACGGTCGCGATAGCTGTATTGGAAATCCAAATCGCTGGAGGGTCAACGGAATTGTAATTTTTCAAAGGGGCGTCGCGAATCGCCAAACGAGGGCCTGGTCTCCTGCCGTCAGAACGCCTTCGTCAGCGGGCGAAATAGCAACCCGGTGTTGGAGACGCGGAGTTCGATTGTGATGCGATCGCGTGCGGGGAAGAATGCAGCCGATCCATATTCCGCATCGACCACCGGCTCCAGCCAGCCATAACTCCGACGAAGTGCGAACACGTCTATCAATCGATCCGTCGTGAGTTGGTAGACCGTGCGCGGCCTCGCGCGTTCATCCTCGATGCGGTGGTAGCGCCCCGCAATACGGTCCAACTCATAGGCTGTGTGAAGGCCGAGCAGGTTTGCCCAAGGTTTCCACTTCAGAATGTGCGCATCGACGTAGACCTCATCGCCCGCTAACCAGTAGCTGTCCGTCTGTCCGTTCGCCAGGTGAATCGTGACGCGAAACTGCGATGGCCCAACCGGCTCTGCTTGAATGGTTGCGGCGAGATCCTCGCGCGTCAGGGCACGATAACCTTGCAATGAGAGCTGAAGTGTGAGAAACGCAGCGCCGGATGTCAGACAGACCAAGGCCAAAACGGTATGCACTGACAGGCGAGCGAATCGCCGCCGCCGCGCCGATGCCACCCCGGCCAGCAAGAACAAGAGCCCGAGTACACCGAATCCTATGGACGTGGCCATCAGCCAATCGATCATGAAGGCACCTCGTGATTCGTCGGGATGCCGCGCATCCGTAAGACGCTACAGACCATGGCTAAGTCTAGCAGGCTGCGAGAAATCCGCTCATTCATTGTGAGAAACGCAAAGAACGCTACCACGGTTGCCTAAACCGCGCGCATCGGGAGACTCCCATCCTTTCGAGACCACCTCCTTCTCTATCTTTCCGATTGTGCAGCCTCGGCAAGTTAGAAGGATGGTCTGGCTCGGCTGGAAATGGTGTGTGAAGCATGGCGGCGCACCAGAGCCTCTTGTACAAGAGGCCCTGGTGGATTTGAGGACGGCGGGGCTCTATTGCACTTCTATGGTAATAGTCTGGCTGGCCGCGACGAGTGCGTGATCCTTCGTGGCGCCGGTCACGGTGATCTGGTGCGTTCCTCTGCTCAAGCCCTTGAACGTTCCTTGGAAGCCCTTCTGATACTCATTATCCACGTACACGTGGGCATGTGCAGCCTGGGAGCCCTTCGTCAATTCGTACTTCAGCTCAAAGCTGTCGTTGACCTTGTCCCCGTTCTTGGGAGACGTAATCATAATCTTCGACCCGTCCTCTATTGGCTTATCCGCTGCGAAGCCTGGTGCTACGCTGAGACAGCCCGCTAATGCGATCCCTAATCCTATGAACCCGATACGTCCCACCGCATGCATAACGACCTCCTTGTTTAAACCAGTTGAGTGAACACCGCACCTTGCTACTCTCTACGGGAGATCTTCTTGTCTGGATTCACAACGAGCCGGCCACGGTCGACAAGCGAGGAAGAGTGAGCAAGCGGAGTGCCAGTTGAATTTCGTCTGTGTTTTCAAGAGAAAAGCCTAAGGGCTCTCCTGCGTCTCGTTTTGAGATTGTAAATGATGTCGGCAGGCTCCTACGCAGGCAGAGTCCTTCACTGTAGGAGTAAGGCCTACTGTGCGCGAACGGAGGCGCCACAATCTCATTCCATCGAACTCATTCCATCGAAAGGCACGCGTTAGACAGCAGAGCCTGTCCCTGGCCTCCGAGTGCCCTTCTCGCTTCGCGTCTGCGCGCTTTCGCGACGAACCTTCATGAATAAATAATGCGGGCTAGGGCCATTAGGAATCTTGACGTGGGGACAGTGAGAACACTACACTTATAAAATACTGGTATTTAAGGAGGCGTTCATATGGCTGAACAACGCGGGCTCAGTGGCGGGAAGAAGTCCTCGGTGTTACGGGACGCGGCTGCGTTGACCACTCAGTTGGCGGCCGGCCTGGAGAAGATCGGGCTTGCGATGAAAAGCCGGACGTGGCGGCGAGAAGGTCGAGCAGGTCTTGGTCCGTTACAGCGGCAGGTTCTCACGCTTCTTCGGTCCAAGCCCGATCAACGCGCGACAGTGTCCACGGTGGCGAATGAGCTGGCCGTCAGGCTTCCGACTGCATCGGAAGTCATCGCCACGCTCGAACGGAAGCATCTGGTTCGCCGGCGTCGTGACATGAGCGATGGACGGGTTGTGACGGCGCAGTTGACGGCCAAAGGGAATCGGTCCGTCACGCCTTCTTCTCGTATGCCCGATCGACTGGCGACCGCGACGGAAGCACTCTCGACGTCGGAGCAAGTCGTCCTCCTCAGGTCCCTGGTGAAAGTGATTCGTAGTCTCCAGGAACAGGGTGAGATTTCTGTCGCGAGGATGTGCGTGTCCTGTCACAACTTTCGCCCCAATCAACACGATAGTGCCGATCGCCCGCACCACTGTGACTATCTGAATGTTCCGCTCGGCGATCGTTCGCTCCGGCTTGATTGCCACGTGTACGAGCCAGCTTCGACCGCACAGACCAATGAGGCCTGGGTTAACTTTACTGGTTCTCGCACCGCGTAGGTGGCATTGGGATGAACGGACTTGCAGGGAAGCAGGGGATCCATGAGTGACAGAAAGACAACCATTCTCTTTAAGAGAGGCTCGCCCCGCTCATCAGAGGATGAATGGCTCGGGCCGGAATCCCATGTGCCGAATCTGAATCGGGAGCTTCGACGTCGTGAACCGAGAGGATTAGGCGTCTCTTCGGGTTGGATAGTCGGTGCAATGTTTGCGGCGGGTGTGGCAGCCGGATGTCTTGTCATGCATCTATTCGACCGACGGTCTCGGACCTCCTAGCAGGATACTGAAAAACTCCGCCAGCGAATTAAGTCTGCCAAGATCTCTTGTCCCGTAGCCTTCTAGGTCTTTCTCGTTCTTAACGCGGCCCATTTCGATACAAGAGGTGATCGGCTTCGATCTGCGAGAGGAGATCATCCAGTGCGGCTTGGATCGCTTCTGTAATGGGGGTCTGATCAGAAGCCGTGACCCAGCGAACGTTCGAACCTACCGTTTCTTTTTCCGCCAGATAGGACTTGATCGGCGGCTTGCCCGTGGGGCCCAAGGCTGATTCCAGGTGCACACGGTAGCGGTAGGTGTCGTGGGATCGCATGGTCAGCCAGGCTTTGATGGTCAGGGTGAGATCAGCCGGTTGATCTCCGACCGAGGCAAATGACCGGCGCGACTGGATATAGTTGATTGCAGCAGAACGAAGGTCCCGTGCCGGCCACTCAAGCAAGACAATGCCTGGCCTGTGATCGGCGCCTTCCAGCACGAGAAATGGCACAATGACTTGGAGTGACTGCGCGATAGCGGTAGGTGAAGCAGCTGGAGGCGCCGGAGTGACGTGAATTCGGTGGACGCACCCCAAGCTGAGCAGCAGGAGTCCGCTGAAAATTATTCGAGAGGATAGAAGTAGGAGGTGATCGCCGCTCACGGATTCGTCGTTGTTGCAGTGGGCGGATTGATCAAGTCCAAATCCTTCAAGGCGCGCAGGGCTTGTTCTCGGTATGGGCGGTCCGTGGGATTCGTATAGGTGTCGATGACACGTCGATAGGTGGCGCGGGCTTGGGGGTACTGACGCTTGATGGCGAAGTATTGGCCCAACGCCAGCCAGTTTGTGGCCGCGGCCTCGTTGGCGGTTTTCATCAAGGCAAACTCCCGTTCGACCGATGTGGTGCCTTGTTGGCCGGCCCGTTTCCTGACAGTGTCTCCCATTTGGCTCGCCATCGCTTCAATCTGCTCATTGTCCCGGATCGCGGATTCCACTCTGTTGGCTTTCAGACTGTCATAGAACGCGTCGGAATGATTCTTGATCAAGTTTGCCCGCTCTTGATAGGTATCATGGGCGCAAGCGGATCCTATCAGGCAGCAGGCAGCAAGCAGCAGTGGCCGGAACGATGCAAATCCGCGTCTTAACATGACTCATACTCCTTGGGGTCCTTACCAGGTGAGGACCCCATATTCTTGATGCAGTGTATCCTAACCGAATTCGGAAAGGAAACGCGACCGGGTGCGGTCACGTCTTCCGTGTCCGCTAGTGACACATGCGTCTCAAGTATGATAAAAGTCCAGCTCATTTTTTCTCGCTCCGTATCGTCCCCATCGTCTAGCCTGGCCTAGGACATTGCCCTTTCAAGGCAGTAACACGGGTTCAAATCCCGTTGGGGACACCACATTTGGTGTGCAATGCGCGATAGCCCTCCGGGATCTGCTGAGGAAGTACCGGGAGAAGACGAAAGGGAAGTGATCGGTACGAACCCAACTGACCCGAGAAGGAGTTCTCATGCAGGTCCGCCGCGACCAGCGTTTTCTTGTGCATTTTCATAGCGTGTTCTCTGGTCCAACGCTCAGTGAATCTTTCGGTACGATCTTGAACCTGTCAGAGGGCGGATGCTGCCTCCTCACTGACAGCCAGGTTCACGCTGGCATGCTTTTGACCTTGCACCTTCATGTGACTGATGAGGCATCGCCGATTCACATTGAAAAGGCGGCAGTACGTTGGACCCGTGGACCAGAATTAGGCGTGGGGTTCCTCACCGTGACTCCCCCTCATCAGGAACGATTGGGTCAACTCCTCGCACGATTCAAAGGGGAACACCAGACCTAAGAAGGAGGAAGGGGCCTCTTGCCGAAGGGGAAGTAAACCTAGAGTGCATAAACGGTGGCCAGGCTTTATTACTGGCGTTCTGAGTTACGGGCTCCTGCTCGCCGCGGTCTTGACCGCGCTCTATTTCACTTGGCGTCATTGACCGAGACATGACCGAACACCTGCTGTCGAAGGGTTGGACCATCGAACTGGAGGTCCAGGTACAGGAGGAGCGATGTCGCTATCGGATGTTGAACGCAATGTGCGGGAGGCTCATAATTCAGCGACAGATGCCGTGCGTATTCAGTCCCTCATCGGGGCCGTCAAGTATTTAACTCGAGCAGTATCTGATCAGGCTGATGAGATAAAGCGCCTGAAAAGTGACATTGGTCAATTGCGTCATTACGCTGATCGCCATGGACTATAGAAGAAGAGGGAGAACACCATGATCTTCCAACAAACGTACGTCTCTATGGTGCTAGTGAGTGGAATGCTCTTCTTTGCTGGCTGTGCTTTTAAGAACTACGCACCACATCCTCAATTAGATAGTCCCCCAGGGACAAGTCTTACTGGATCGCACAAAGATATTGGATCGAATGGCTCCATCAATCCA
>DATENE010000091.1:0-12010 GCA_035275205.1 Nitrospiraceae bacterium | reverse complement strand
GTTCTGCCGGCCGGATCAGATTGAAAGCGAAGTCAGCCGGGTCTTGGACTTCACGTTCTTTATTCTCGGTACATTCGGGTTCACTGAATTTGAAGTGTACCTCTCGACTAAGCCAGAAAAGTCCGTCGGCTCGGAAGAACGCTGGGCTCAAGCCACGAGCGCGCTTGAAGCGGCATTGAAGGGGCGAGGAGTCGCCTACCAGATCGATCCGGGCGAAGGCGTATTCTACGGACCAAAAATCGACATCAAAATCAAAGATGCGCTGGGACGATCCTGGCAATGCTCAACCATTCAAGTCGATTTCAACAATCCTGAGCGGTTCGAATTGGGCTATATCGGGGAAGATGGCAAGGTTCACCAGCCGATCATGATTCATCGGGCTCTGATGGGATCGATCGAACGATTTTTCGGCATTCTCATCGAACACTTCGGTGGCGCTTTCCCAACCTGGCTTGCCCCGGTTCAGGCGATGGTCATGTCCATCACGGACAACCAGCGGCCTTACGTTGCCGAGGTGGTTGCTCAATTCAAGGCTGCGGGACTTCGAGCTGAAGCAGACCTTCGGAATGAAAAAATCGGGCTTAAAATTCGAGAAGCGGAAAAGGCAAAGGTTCCTTTTATGTTCGTGGTCGGCGACCGAGAAGTGCAGAGCGGGACTCTGGCTGTCCGGGGCCGAAGCGGGGCCAATCTGGGTAGTATGACCGTTGCAGGAGCGCTGGACCTGCTCCGCGCGGATATCAAACCGGCAGGGCAGCACATTCACTAATACAATAAGAGGTGTCTTATCGTCCCCAAACTACGAGTGAATCGGGAAATCAGAGTGCGTGAAGTTCGGGTAATCGGCCCAGATAGTGAACAGCTCGGCATTCTCCTTACGGCGGATGCGTTCAAGCAGGCACAAGAAAATGGTTACGATCTTGTCGAGGTCGCGCCCACGTCGGTGCCGCCCGTATGCCGCATTATGGACTACGGGAAATATAAGTTCGAGCTGAGCAAGAAGGACCACCAGAACCGGCGCCATCAAAAGTCGACCCAGGTGAAGGAAATTAAGTTGCGCCCTAGGACGGATAAGCATGACTTGGATATTAAGATTCGACAGATCAAGGGCTTTCTGGCCGATGGAAACAAGACGAAAGTCCTCTTGACGTACCGCGGTCGCGAAATGGCGAATCAGGAGATGGGCCGGACGCTTATGAATACGGTCATCGCAGAGTTAGGAGACATAGGCACGATCGAGTATGCCCCCCGCATGGAAGGGCGAAGCTTGATCATGATCGTAGCGCCGAAGTAAGACGGTCGGGCCGCTTATAACAAAAGGAAGCACGGACATGAAGAATAGGAAAATGAAAACCCATAGTGGAGCAAAAAAGCGGTTTACCCGCACCGGCTCTGGAAAATTGGTGAGGCGAAAGGCGGGAAAGCGCCATATCCTTACCAGCAAGACGCAGGATCGGAAGCGCCGATTAAGCGGCACGGTCCTCGTGGATAAGACCAGGACACAGGCGTTGGACCGGTTATTGCCCTATAGCTAAATTGGAATGTACGAGCTGCGTTAACCAAAAGGAGTATTGATTCATGCCTCGCGCAAAAGGTGGCCCCAAAACAAGACAGCGGCGGAAGAAGCGGCTGAAATTAGCCAAAGGACAGTACGGTGGGAAGAGCCGGCTGTTCCGCACCGCAACAGAATCAGTTGATAAAGGTCAGGCGTATGCTTATACCGGACGGAAAAATCGGAAACGAGATTTCCGCGTGTTGTGGATTGCCCGCATCAACGCGGCAGTTCGGGCGCACGGGCTGACCTATGGCCGGTTTATCAACGCGTTGAAGAAGGCGAATATTCTCTTGGACCGGAAGGTTCTCTCCGATATGGCCATCAAGGATGCTACGGGATTTGAGCAGCTGGTCGGTCTTGCCAAGCAACACCTCGCTCCTGTCGGGGCGTAAGTGCAGTTGCCGACAGAGGATTCCCTGCTAAAAATTGGTTGTCACGGGGTGTAAGTCTTGAGGGATGCGCCGATGGGCGTATGCCTCAAGACCGTCCTGCCAGTTCCGTCAGATCGATTTCGAACGCCACAGCCGGAACATCGATCTGCCAGCGTTCGAAAACTTCGGGGTGGAGTTCCCCAATCACACCGACCTGTTTCCCGTCAGATACGATACTCCCCACTCGTCCATCGAGAAATGAAGGATGCTGGATCGGTTCCAGACTGTAGGATTGGTTCATATAATAAAACAGCGTATCCAGGCAGGAGTGGGCCTCGGAGAAATGCGCATCGGCATGGGCAATCATCCCGCCGAGCACTGTCACGGTGCGTGATCCTAGGGGCTGTGTGAGATCGTGACGTGCCACTTCGCCGGCCTCAAACATCCGATGGGGATAAAATGCCCGGTTCGATGCGGCTTCTACTCGAAGCAACGACGGAAGCATCCATTGTCGAAGGGCTGAGAAGTTCTGAGACATCACATTGTCCACTTCAACAAGGCGCCCCCACTCGGTCCCTTCCAATCGCATCGCATCACGCAGGTCCTGGGGGGAACCGAGAATATTGGAAATGATTTCTTGAAAACCCATGCCGACCATGAGGGCTCTCACACGATCGGAGACCTCTTCGATTCGTGACAATCCCCCGACAGTAAATTGCGAAGGCATCACCGGCAAAAAATCTCCGTACCCGCGGCTGATCGCAACATCTTCAACCACGTCCATTGCGTGCATGAGGTCTTGCCGGTAGAACGGAAGCGTCACTGTCACTTGTTTACCTTTCGTCTTCACCTCATAGCCGTAGGCCGTGAGAGCCTTCGCGACTTCGTGGGCGCCGAGGGTCTGCCCAAGAGCCTGCTCGATCGTGCCGACGAGAATCTTTTGTGACTTCTCAAGATCTTGTGGGGTCATGACTCCCGTGCCCAGCGCAGTCTTATAGGGATATCGAACGTCGATCGGCTCTATCACCGCGCCACGATCCGCAAGATTCGCGGCAAAGATGTTGAGGGTCAGGACAACCATCGAGAGATCAGTGCCGGTCACCTCGACGAAGAGGGCATCGTCTCCCACCCGCACCTCTCCCGCTTCGCGACTGTTGATGATCGGCGGAAAGGAGAGCGCCTGACGTTTCGCATCGCACAAGAAGGGCAGGTGGTCCTGTCCCGCGAGAATCCCGCCGAACTCCAGACCCTTGGGATGGACGAGCAGAATCTCTCCAAGCGTCATCACCGTATCCATGCCCAACGGCGTGAACGACGCTTCGTCCGGCTTGACCAAATCATAGATCACAGGAAACTCGATCGCCGCAAGCCGATAGAGTCCGATCGACACGGTTCGGCGTTTACGGCCGAACATCTCAGCGAGTTTCTCTTGCGTCTGGATGAGTTGTGCGAGGCCCTCCTCGGTTACCAGATAGCCGGTCGCGGTGCAGGCCGCCACGTAGGGCCTGACCTTCTCCAATCCGGGAGCTACGTTCAACCGCTTGAGCGATTTTGGTTTCGTCGTGAGAAAATCGTACTTCGCAAGAGCGCCCTGCCGCTTCGCCCGAATCTGCCGGGCAATCCCTTCGCAGCACCAGAGATCAGGGCGATTGCTGTCTTGCAGCTCAATTCGCAGTTCGCCGGTTTCGGGATTCTGCCCCTTCAACTCGCCCTTCACAAGCATCAACGACTCTTCGAGTTGCTCGATGGTGATGGGCTGGGGTGCTTCCCCTTGCCCTGCGAGCAATCTCTCAAGATCCTGCTTGAATATCGTAATCGTGGGCATGTGAAATTTAGAAAGCTCCTCTCGTGGAGCGAATGAGATCAAGATTGTCGGTGAACAACTCACGAATATCGTGAATGCCCAGCGCCACCATCGCCATTCGATCGAGCCCCAATCCCCACGCAATCACCGGAACGGTCACGCCCAGCGGAAGGGTGACTTCCGACCGGAACAACCCGGCTCCGCCAAGCTCCATCCATCCGAGCCTCGGATGGCGCACGTGCAGTTCAACCGACGGTTCGGTGAAAGGGAAGTAGGCTGGGAGAAATTTGACTTCCTTGGCTTGCGCGACTTCACGAGCGAAGAGATTCAGCAGGCCGAGCAAGGTGCGAAAGTTGATGTCTTCGCCGAGCACAATGCCTTCCACCTGGAAGAAATCGGTCGCGTGCGTCGCATCCACTTGATCGTACCGAAAACAGCGGGCGATAGAGAAATACTTTCCCGGCACCGCGGGTTGCGACGCCAGGGTATGGGCCGAGACGGCCGTTCCCTGACTCCGCAAGACCAGCCGCCGCGCGCGCTCCGCATCGAAGGGATAGTTCCAGCCGGTTGAACCGGTTTCACCGCCATTCTGGTGCGCGCGTGTGACTTGGGACAAGAACGGTTCTTCAATCGACGAGGCATGTGTCGGGTCTTTGACGAAGTAGACATCATGGATGTCACGTGCCGGATGGAACTGCGGCATGAAAAGGGCATCCATGTTCCAGAACTCGGTCTCCACGAGCGAGCCCCACATTTCCTGGAAACCCATGCTCACCAATTTTGTCTTTACCGTATCGAGAAACTCACGATAGGGATGCCGTTTGCCCGGCGCGATCCGGGGCGCGCGAAGACTGATCGTGTACTTACGGAAGCGCTTCGTCCGCCAGCTCCCGTCTTTTAACAGTTCTGGCGTCAGCTGGGAGACTTCTTCCGCGCTCCCTTGCCGAGAGAGTTGCTGCGCGGCCTCGATACCTAATTCGGAAAGCTTTAGGGCTCTGGTCACACGATCATCGATGCGGAACGGTTCCCGCGCATTCCCCCGTTTGACCGCGTGATCTTGAATGACCTGACGCTGTGCTTCGGGAAACGCCTGCAGTTCACGAGGCGCTCCACGAAGCTGTTGCAGCAGTCCCCGCATGGCTTCCGCCGTCTGGCTCGGTCGGCTGGTCGATTCGATACAGCCGCCTTGAATGATGAGAAGCGCGCCCTCCTTCTTAAGCCGTCCAATCGCACCGCTCACCTCCGTCGGTTCGAGTCCCTCTCGGGATTGAATGTCCTGAATGGTCAGGCGCTTGCCGGTTTTGGCTGCGTCGCGAGCGGCAGACAGCACCCGTTCGATCGGCGAGTACTTTTCAAAATAGAGTTCGCCGATTTTTGTGAGTGAGACGATGGGCGTCACGGTTTCGATATCGACGACAAGCAACGACTTGGCGAGCAACCATTCGACTGCCATACTTAATTGTGAAGGCTCTAATCCGGTGGATTTCGCGAGCTGTTCTGTCTGGAGGATCGCGGACGGATTTGTCCCAAAAGCCGAGAGGACTTTGACTTCGAGAGGATGAAGGCTGTCGATGAGGGAAGAAATGTCCACCCGCGAAGCCTATCGGTGAGCGGAGACGCGCGGCCGCGTCGTGGAAGAAGGTTGGCCGGCCGCGCGTATCGCAGCGATCGTCACGGCATAGTCCCGACTAGAGAAAATTGCCGAGCCGGCGACCAATACATCGGCTCCCGCAGCCAGCACCTGAGCCGCATTGTCGATCTTGACGCCTCCGTCCACTTCGAGCAACGCGCGACTTCCTGATTTATCAATCATGGCCCGGGCGGATGCCGTCTTTCGCAGAGAAGAGGTAATAAACTTTTGACCGCCGAAGCCAGGATTGACCGACATGATCAGAACCAGATCGACATCGGGGAGAATTTCCTCAATCGTACTGAGCGAGGTGGCGGGATTCAGGGTTACTCCGGCCTTGACGCCACACTCCTTGATCGATTGCACCGTGCGATGGAGATGCGGGCAGGCTTCTACGTGAACCGTGAGATAGTTCGCTCCGGCCTCGGCGAACTCCGCGATGAACGCATCGGCGTTTGTGATCATGAGGTGAACGTCGAGCGGCAGCTTGGTGACTTTTCTGAGCGCAGCCACGATCGGCGGGCCGATGGTCAAATTGGGGACAAAATGGCCGTCCATGACATCGATATGGAGGAGGTCGGCTCCGCCTCGTTCCACAGCTGCCACTTCCTCGGCGAGCCTGGCAAAGTCAGCAGCTAAAATCGAGGGTGCAATAAGAACGGGACGTGCTATCACAATACCTTCCTCAGTCGTGCGGCATAAAATCCGTCCATCGAGAACCGGTTGCCCACTGTCGAGAAGGCGCCGCGTTCGGTGACGAACCGATGTGCCATAGGCGGAAGCCAGGGGATGATGGACTCACGCTTGAATTCCGCATGAGCACGACAAAATCGCTCGATGACCGCTTCGTTTTCTTCCGGTTCTGTGGAGCACGTACTATAGACCAGCACCCCGCCGGGCCGCAAGCATGGGACGACCGCTTCGAGAATCTGATACTGGAGTGCTTGATGTCGAGGGAGCGCCTCCTCACCCTTCCTCCACTTCGCTTCCGGGTGTCGCCGTAACACACCCAGCCCACTGCAGGGCGCGTCTACCAAGATACGATCAAGAAATGGTTTGCCCACTTCGGCCTTCTTTGGAGGGGAAGATTCTGCTGTCCCGATCATAGGAACCCATTCGCGTGGCTGTCGAATATCGCCGACGATTGGTACGACGATTTTGGCCCCGAGCCGACGACAATTGCTGCGCACGAGATCCAGGCGGGTTTCTTTGCGATCGACGGCGTAAATGATTCCCTTATTATGCATCAGAGCGGCCAGATGAGTTGATTTTCCCCCCGGCGCCGCGCAGGCATCGAGGACGATGTCACCAGGCTGAGGATCGAGCAGGAGAGGAATTAATTGCGCTGCTTCGTCTTCGACATAAAAAGCGCCTTCGTGAAACTCCGGGAGCGAAGGCACCGTTCCTCTTGCTTGAAGCAGAATGCCGAAGGGGCTCACGCTGGTCGGCTTGGCCGCAATACTCACGTGTGAAAATTTTTCGAGGAGTGCTTCCCTGATCGTGATCAGCTGGTTCACCCGAAGCGTCAACGGAGGCACAGCACTGACCTCTTCGCAGGCCGCTTCTGCGGAGGCTAGGCCCAGACGTTCCACCCATCGACGACTGAGCCAACCTGGAACCGAGTACCGCACAGCAAGGGCCTGCGCAGCGTCAAGACTCATGCTGGGCCATGGCTGTGGCGGGTGGCGCAAAAGCGCGCGTAACACCGCATTGACGAACCCACTCCAGTCTCTGCCGACTGTGCCGGCAAAGGCCTTGGCCAGATTGACCGATTCATTGACTGCGGCAGACTGCGGAATACGATCCAGGAACAGGAGTTGGTAGGCGCCAAGCCTGAGCACCATCTGTACGGCAACGGGAAGGCGGGGGAGCGGCTTTTCCAAGACCGGTTCAAGCCGCCAATCGATAGTCGCAAGGCGGCGCAAGACACCGTAGGCAAGTTCCACCGTAAGAGATCGCTCCCTGTCGTCGAATGAGCATCGCGCGAGCGCGCGATCTAACAAGACATCGACTCCTTCCTCGCTCTTGACGGACTCCACGAGCAGCGAGAGGGCGATCGCACGGGCTGACGGTGCAGTCTGGGCAGTAAAGAAGGATCGAGAGCCAGAAGCCATAGGAAATTTAGCCCGGTCTGTCTGGTTGATCATGTCTGTCTCGTTTGTTTGGTTGAACAAGACCAACTCGATGAACTAAACAATCGAAATTGACCAGACAGACTAGAGAGACAACATGAACAAGACAGACTTTTAGGAATGAACCGGTCCTCCCAATCGCTCTCCAACGACAACAGGATGGCCTGCCAAGTATTGTGATACAGCCATGCGACGGCTATTAGCCGGTTGCAACTCCGTCACGGCAAGGACTCCTTCCCCAGTCGCAACATGAATCGCCTTGGTGGTGACAGCGACGACTATCCCCGGAGGTTTCGCCACAGGTCCTGGAAGTGCCAGGGTTCGCCAGATCGTCCAACGGTCTCCTCCAGTCGTGGTTGTGTAGGCCCCGGGCCAAGGAGAGAGGCCGCGAACCCTGTTGGCCAGGGCAGTGGCTGGCAAGGTCCAATCGATCACACCATCTTCCTTAGTCAGTAAGGGGGCCAAGGTTGCTTGTGAAGCATCTTGCGGCCTCGGCACGAGGGTGCCTGCCTTGAGTCGAGCAATCGTCTCAACCAACAATCTGCCTCCGAGCTCAGCCAAACGTGGTGAGAGGGTCTCGACGGTATCATCCGGCGTGATTGGGATGGCTTCCTGGAGCAACATCGCGCCGGTATCCATCCCCTCGTCCATCAGCATGGTCGTAATTCCTGTTTCCGTCTCGCCGTTGATGATCGCCCACTGGATCGGGCCGGCGCCGCGATATTTTGGAAGAAGGGAACCGTGCACATTGATGCAGCCTCGCGGAGGAAGAGAGAGGATCGCCGGAGGCAAAATTCGCCCAAACGCCGCGACCGCAATCAGGTCCGGTTTCCATCCAGCCAACGCCTGGAGAAATTCAGGATCCTTCATCTTGAGCGGTTGCAGCAGAGGAATCTGCGCTCGCTGGGCCAGAAGTTTCACCGGTGACGGCGTAAGGGTTTGCCCGCGCCCTTTCGGGCGATCAGGTTGAGTGACCACGCCGACAACGGAATTGTCCGACCTCAGCAAGGCCTCAAGCGAGGCCGACGCAAAATCCGGCGTGCCCATGAACACGAGTCGCATGCTATCGCTTTAGCATTGCAGGTGAGCGAAAGCAACTTGGATGCGCGGAGGGTAGTGGGCTATTTTGGCTTTTTCAATCATGCTCTCGGCTCATCTTGAATGGCGTCGAAAAGGGACGGGGTAGTTTCCATAACGACCTCTCCCTTGGCACGAGCAATCATGTTGTCAATCTCCACATTGGTATTGGCTGGGATAATTAATAAATTCGGATGTTCTTTTTGGAAAACACGGAAAATTTGGTCGGCAAAAGCCTGTCCTATCGTTGTTATACCCTTAAAATCTAGTAGCACTTCTTTGAATTGCTCCACGCGAAGCAAGAGACGTTTTGCTTGTGACCGAGAAACCAATTGCTCTCCCTCATATCTCGCCAGCTCTAAAGGTACGTGCGTTTTGGTGAAACCATAGTCATGTAATTCTGACGCGTATTCAGACATGATTTGATTTGCAGTATGCGTGGCTCTTAAAGAAATCGTCATGTAAATACTAGTTCCTTTTTTTTCCTCTTTCTCTTCAAATAACCAATCATCTTTTTCCTTAAACCGACAAAACGCAAACCCATTAGCTGTGAGACCGAATTCATCAAACATCCGAGAAGTGAAGAAAATCCCTTGACCGCTATGCCCACCGGCCGCAGCCGTTGTTAATTTTCCCTTACTGAGTTCTAAAAGGGCATGTCGAGCGTCATGTAAATGAAAATCTCTCATTAGTTTTCTGAATACACCAACCCCGAAGTCACGAATCACCATGTAGATTGCTGCGGCATCTGCACCTATGGATATATGGACAGTGTCCGATTCGGAATGGTCGATTGCATTATTGAGCATTTCCGTAAACCCATAATTGCAGATCGTTAGAATATTCTGTGAAGCAATTTCTGAGAGCAGAGGACTGACCCTTTCCCGCCAAACAATATCTTCCTGCAAGCCATTTAGAGAAAGTCCAAAATTTTCATTAATTGAAACGCTAAGAGTATATGCACGAGCCTTGGTGTTGCCTTGCGCCAACACAATCTTCTTGTCCACTAAAAGCTTTAAGTGTCTAGCAACCGCAGCTCTGGATATTTTGAAATTCTCTGCTGTTAGTTTTGCTATGTCGGATGCATGGTCATGGAGATTGTCGATTATAAAATGTTCAATATTCTCCGTTTTTTCTCTCTTTTTCACTGTTTCACCATCCCTTTTATAACAATGCTGAAAATATATATAACAAACTGTTGACTTATTGTCAACAATTATATATATTATTTTCAACAATAGATGGATGTATTTGAAACGAGAGATATGGTGGGAAGATGAATGGCGGGGTAGTTCAAGGGGATAGAACAGTGGATTGCTAATCCTCCCGTTGCCAGTTCGAAGCTGGCCCCCGCCACCATCGTTTTGAAAATTGGCTGCCCGGTGCTGATAACACCGAGCAGCCGTAACCCGGACGATCCCGCGAAGGCCGAACCGGATTACACCCGCAAAGGTAGTCCGCAGTATACACCTTCCGGGATCTCCAACCAAGGAGGTCCCATGAACGTGCTGAAGGCAGAAAAGAAACTCGCTGTTATCTCCGCCCTCACCGAAGGCTGTTCGATCCGCTCCATTGTCCGCATGACAGGAGTGCACAAGAAAACCATCATGAAGCTGTTGGTGGAGGTGGGGGGACACTGCCAACAGATGATGGATGAACGGATGCGCGGCATTCAGTGCGAAGCGGTCGAATGCGACGAGATCTGGACGTTTGTGGGCAAGAAAGAAGGGGCAATGAAGGCTCCTGAGCGGAAAGCCAATCCAGAATTGGGTGACCAATACACCTATATTGCGCTCGATCCAGTCTCTAAAGTCATTCCTGCCTTCCATGTGGGCAAACGCGATTCGATTAATACCCACCGGTTCATTGAAGATTTGAGCCGACGCATTGAAGGGCCGACTCAGGTGAGTACGGATGCTTGGAAGCCATACAGTACGGCGATTGCGGAGTATTTTGGTCGTCGTGCCACCTATGCTCAGATCACGAAGCTCTACGCATCTACCAATCCCGGTCCAGGCAGATATGCTCCGCCTCGCGTATCGGGAACGGAAATTACTACGATCCATGGCACCCCGGACTACAGCAAGGTCTGTACGTCTTATGTCGAACGACAGAATTTGACGCTCAGAATGAAGATTGCTAGATTTCATCGGCTCACACTGGCTTTCTCGCGCAAGCTAACAAACTTGAAAGCGGCTGTAGCGCTGTACTTCTGGTCGTACAATTTCTGTCTGATTCATCGGTCCCTTCGTATGACGCCGGCTATGGCTGCCGGGATTACTGATCGAATTTGGGAACTGAGCGAGTTGGTTGCCTAAGTCAGTTTTCTTCATCATAAGGAGATTCCATCATGTCGTCTGCCCTATTAACTCAGGCCATCAATGAGAAGAAGCAGGTTTATGCCAATTATGACGGCTATCCGCGCCAGTTTTGCCCGCACGTTCTAGGTTATAAGAATAACGAACTGCGCGTCCTGGGGTATCAATTCGGTGGATCATCGAGCAAGGGCTATGTGAGCGGAGAATGGAAATGCTTCGTGGTAGCGAATCTTTCTAGCCTCGCTTTGCATAAAGGCCCATGGCACACAGACCCTTCACACAGCCATTCACGATCTCAGCAATGCATCGACACCGTGACCGCGCAAGTTTAGTTCTAGCGCATTCTTGAACTTCTCATATTCCAAAGCCCGTTCCATCGCCTGAGGGCCTGAAAATATAGCCAGGTAAATGTCCCCATCACCCTCGGGAGGATCTGCTACGGCACCGACAGTCCAATCGCCAGGATATTCTTTCGACTCCATAGCCTGATATTTCATTGATTCAACCTCCAAATTCAAAGTGTCCCACTACCTGCGCGGAGGTTGGCTTGACTTGCCGTTCAACGCTTGTTAGCATCCGCCCGCGGGGTGGAGCAGCCCGGTAGCTCGTTGGGCTCATAACCCAAAGGTCGAAGGTTCAAATCCTTCCCCCGCAACCATCACGATTTAACTTTCCACCACTTAGCAGGTTCACCAGCCCGGCATACCGTCCGGTCACCGTCGCCTCCAGGTCGCCCGCCTTCGTCGGTGTCAACCAAATCTCCCCGACAAGCGTCCGCATCTGCTCGCGGGCCACGGGAAGATGCTGGGCGGACAGCTTTCCGATCCCCTCGATCAGGCCCTGGAACCGTTCATTGGCCCTCGGTAGGAGCGTCATGACCTTCTTCCCGGGGTCCTCACTCGCCGTCAGGGCAATCGTCACCGAAGGGTTAAATCGTGACCGAATCGAGCCCCCACGACCATCTTAGTCAGGCCCTCCTGCTGCGGCATCGTCGCTCCTAACCAACTCGCCCTGTCCAACTTTCTGTGCGCCGCGGTCAAAATCCTGTCCCAACTTCATTGCAAACACAGTCGATTTTTCAGGGGCTTTGCCGTATCCTTCCGCCTCTACCAAAATCAAATGAATT
>DATENE010000090.1:0-9393 GCA_035275205.1 Nitrospiraceae bacterium | reverse complement strand
TCAGCGCAGCTGCAGGGCTTGGAGCAGGAGCTCACTGGTAGAGCACTTCACAATTCTCTTGGCCCGCGGGATGAAGGACTGATACGTTTCTTTCCCCTGTAGCACTTCGCAATAGAGCTGAACGACCTCTCGGTAGGGCCTCAATAGCCTGTGACAGAGGCGCGGGAACGTGTAGACGATGTCGGCGAGGCGCGAAGCAATTCGAAACTCAGCATACAACTGCTCTCTGACTGCCAACTCATAGTTCCATAAACTCTTGGTCCGATCGTGCCGCTGATCGAGGACAGCCATCGCGGCCAGTTTGCCGGAACGGACGGCGTAGTAGATACCCTCGCCAAACAATGGATCGACAAGGTGCCCGGCATCGCCTATCAACATGGCTTGGCCATTCACAAGGTCGTCCGGTCCCGGCTCCGGACTGAGTTCGGTCCTGCTAAACAGGGGTAACGGATGGCCAATCGGTTTGGGCACATCCAAACCCGCCAAGCCTTTTTCTCCCCCAACGAATCGATCGAAGGTTTTTTTGAGGCTCGCCGGTTTCCTCTGAAACTCCCCCACACCGACCGACAACCGCCCCTGCTTGGGAAAGATCCAGGCATATCCCTTCGAGCAGACGCCGATGTCGATCACGGCTTTGCCTGTGCCCGGATACTGCGGCCCCGGTCCAAGTTCGATCTCGCTCTCTAATGTCGGTATGCAGCGTTGCCGCCGGTCGGGGAAAAGATGCCGCGCGACCTGGCTGTTCGCGCCGTCGGCGCCGATCAAGACCTTTGCCTGATAGCACCCGCGATCGGTTGTGACCTCGACACCTCCCGGCACGTGACGGAGCGACTGCGGGTGCTCCCCTTCGTGAATTTCCGTGCCGACGCGTCGGGCCTGTTGAACCAGGTGATGATCGAACCGATCGCGCATGACCATATAGGCGATTGGACTGGGCGATTCGATCGTGACGGACTCCTCACCCTGGTACAAAAACTGAAATCCGAAGATGGTGTCTTCGACGACGGATTTGAACCCTGGATCAAGAAGTTGCTCGATCCGGACCGACAAACCACCGCCGCAGACCTTGTAGCGAGGATGGGTGTGTTTGTCGATGGCGAGAACCGACAGGCCGGCACGGCTCAGCTCATAGGCAGCAACCGCCCCGGCCGGCCCCATGCCGACAACCACGGCATCGTAGGCTTTGCTGTCTGGTAGCCTGGGCATAGTGCCAATTTCGTTTGTGAAGGTTATGAGTGGTACGTTAGACCACAGTGGTGGAGCGAAACACTTGTAACTCAGGACTCATAACTGAGAACTCAGAACTGGGCAGTACTACCCTGCGTTACTGTCCAAGGTACCAGCCAATCCCGTACCGCTCCAGAAAACCGGTAATCATCGTGAGACTATTGGCGTATATCATAACGCCCACGACGATGAGCATGACTCCGCTCACCGTGGAGACGCCCCACAAATACACGCGCGCTTGTTTGAAATAGGCGAGGAACCGATCCACCCCTAAGGCTGTGAGAAACAACGGCACTCCCAGTCCCAACGAATAGCTCGTCAGCAACAACACCCCATTCAACATCGACTCAGTCGTGCTGGCATACAACAAAATGGTCCCCAACACGGGACCGACGCATGGTGTCCACCCGGCGGCAAACGCCACGCCGATCAAGAACGATCCCACATACCCGACCGGCCGATTTCTGAATTGGAACCGATGCTCCATTTTCAGAAAACTGATATTCACGACCCCCAATAAATAGAGGCCGAAGATGACGATCACAATTCCGCCGATTCGTCGAACGTAATCTTGATAAGTCACTAGCGCCTGTCCGATGAAGCTGGCCGACGCGCCAAACGAGATAAAAACTGCTGAAAATCCACCGATAAACAGCAAGGCGTTGACGACGATGGTTTTCTTCAGCTTCGAGCGCACCGTCGAATCGGTGAGTTGTTCGATGGACAGCCCTGTAACGTACGAAATATAGGAAGGCACCAGCGGGAGCACGCAGGGCGAAACAAACGACAGCAACCCTGCTGAAAATGCCGCCACAAGCGAGATGTTCGTGATCGATTGCGACATGAGCTAGGACTTCATCAACATCTGCACCAACTGATGTGCTTCGGGAGCTCCCCAGTCCCGCGCACCGAAGATCTGATGACGGACAATTCCCTGTCGATCGACCATGAAAGTCATCGGGAGGCTCCGAGCGCCATAGGTCAATCCCACGCGATAGTCGTCATCGTGGAGAATGGGGAACGTCAAGCGGTTCTCTTGCTGAAACGGCCTGGTGACCGCCACGCCTTGCGCATCGGTAGACACGGCGAGAATTTCGAAGTCCTTCCGCGGAAACGTCCGATAGAGCTGCTCCATCGCCGGCATCTCGACCCGGCAGGGGCCGCACCAGGTGGCCCAAAAATTCAGCAGCACGACTTTGCCGCGGAGATCCGAAAGCGTCACGAGACGGCCATCCAAATCTCGGAGCTGGAAGTTCGGAGCCAGCTCACCCAGCTTGACCGCACTGCGCCCAGCGACCGGAAGAATATCCGGTGCCGCCGCATAGCTCATTCCACCCAGCGCGACTATCAGACCGAGAACCGTTCCGCCCATTGCCAACTTGCTCATCCCTTCCCCACCCCACGATCCAATTGCTGCGCGTCCGTCGTCTTGGACGCGACGCTGAGCCCCTTAGTCAGAACTTGTTAGGTTGTCGAGTCTCGTCCCGTCCACGCGGGCCGATGACATTCTCGCACGGAAGGCGCCCCGCTGATCAAGATAAACGTACCCGGCCGCCCATGCAGTTGCACGTCGAATTACCGGCAGAAGCCAACGCTATGACCGGCCTGCGTGCTTCCGTGCATCATACTCAATACCACATCGGTTTGACTACTCGCCCACTCCCCACAAGTCCTCAGGAGGCCACGAAGGTGCGGAATACTGAATGAACCCAAAGGAGATTTTTCACAACCTACGTCTAAACCAGCGGTCATGGGATAGACCGGCCTGAGGTCATATCCTGTGTCGTTCAAGCCCAAATTAGGTCATGTTTTCACGCGAGTCGAAACGAGTGTCTGGTACCGGACATCAGCGCCCAGGCGATCCCCTACTATCGGAGGAATGGACAATAGAGGACTCATTCGGATACTATCGCGCGGATTCGGCCTTTTGTCTGATTACTGATCACCTGAACCCAGAGGGGCTAATGCGACATAACTATCTGTTTACATCTGAATCTGTGACGGAAGGGCACCCGGATAAGATCGCCGACCAGATCTCCGACGGAATCCTCGACGCGATCATCTCCCAAGACAAATATGCCCGTGTGGCCTGCGAAACGATTCTCACTACCGGCATTGCCTTCGTGGCCGGTGAAATTTCCACCAAGGCCTATGTCGAGATTCCCGACATTATTCGCGAGGTCATCAAGAATGTCGGTTATTGCGACGCTGCCTGGGGATTCGACTACCATACCTGTTCCGTCCTCACCGCTATCCACCAACAATCCGGCGATATCTCCATGGGTGTGGATTCCGGCGGTGCCGGCGACCAGGGCCTGATGTTCGGCTATGCGACCAATGAGACGACCGAACTCATGCCGATGCCGATCGTCCTCGCCCATCGGCTCACCAAGCGACTGGCTGAAGTCCGGAAAAAGAACATCCTGCCTTGGGTCCGTCCCGATGGAAAATCCCAAGTGACCGTGGAGTACCGGAACGGAAAACCGGTGCGGATCGATACCATTGTCGTCTCGACCCAACACAGCCCCGATGTCACGAACAAACAGATCGAGCGCGACATCATGGAGAAAGTCATCAAGCCCATGATGCCGAAAGGACTCTACGACCCGACGAGCGTGAAGCACCACATTAATCCCACCGGCCGCTTCGTAGTCGGCGGTCCAATGGGCGACACTGGACTGACGGGCCGCAAGATCATCGTCGACACATACGGTGGTCACGGCAGCCATGGCGGCGGCGCCTTCTCAGGCAAGGATCCCACGAAAGTAGACCGATCGGCCTCCTACATGGCCCGTTACATCGCGAAGAACATCGTCGCCGCCGGGTTGGCACAAAAATGCGAAGTGCAACTCGCTTATGCCATCGGCGTGGCCGATCCCGTCTCAGTACTGGTCGACACGAAGGGCACAGAAAAGGTGGCAGTTGAGCATCTGGACAAGCTTGTCCGAACACACTTTCCCCTCACCCCGCGCGGCATCATTGACTATCTCAAGCTCCGCCGGCCGATCTTCAGAAAGACCGCATCATACGGGCACTTCGGTCGGAACGAACCGGAGTTCACCTGGGAAAAGACCGACAAAGCAAAAATCTTGCGCAAAGACGCAGGGCTGTAATCACCACTGTGCGAGAACTACACGGGGGGACGGGATAATGAACCGTCCCCCTTTTCCTGATATCCCATTACCCCTTCAACCCTTGCGCCCGACGTTTCACGCTTAACGAGGAGGATTCAGTGGACTACGATGTGAAAGATATGGAACTGGCAGACCAGGGTAAGCTCAAGATCGAATGGGCCGAAGCCACCATGCCGGTGCTCCGGCTGATCAAGAAACGGTTTCTGCGAGAAAAACCCTTCGCAGGGCTTCGCGTCACCGCCTGTCTCCATGTGACAACCGAGACGGCCAACCTCATGAAGACACTCCAAGCCGGTGGAGCCGATGTCCGGCTCTGCGCCTCCAATCCACTGAGTACACAGGACGAGATCGCGGCGGCTCTTGTCAAACATGACGGCATTCCAACCTTCGCGATTAAAGGCGAAGACAATAAAACCTACTATCAGCACATCCAATCGGCGATCGCCCACAAGCCGCAGATTACGATGGATGACGGGGCCGATGTCGTCTCGCTGATCCATTCGAAGCGCAAAGACTTGCTCAAACACGTGATCGGCGGCACGGAAGAAACCACCACCGGCGTCATCCGGCTCCGCAGCATGGCCGAAAAGAAAGTGCTGAAGTTCCCGGTCATCTCCGTCAACGACGCCGACACCAAGCACCTGTTCGATAACCGTTACGGGACCGGCCAGAGCACGATCGACGGCATCATCCGCGCGACGAACCGATTGATCTGCGGCACGACCTTCGTCGTTGCGGGCTACGGCTGGTGCGGTCGTGGAATCGCTATGCGCGCCAAGGGTATGGGTGCCGATGTCATCGTCACCGAGATCGATCCAGTCAAAGCAATTGAAGCGGTGATGGACGGATTTCGTGTCATGCCAATGGAACAGGCTGCGACGGTAGGAGATTTCTTCGTCACGGTCACCGGCAATCTGAAGGTCATCCGTAGCGAACACTTCGCCGTCATGAAGGAAGGGGCCATCGTCTGTAACTCCGGCCACTTCAACGTCGAGTTGGATATTCCTGCCTTGGAAAACTTGAGCCGCACGAAACAGCTCATCAGGCCGGGTGTCGAGCAATTCACGCTGAAGACCGGCAATCGAGTCAGTCTGCTCGGCGAAGGACGGCTGGTCAATCTCGCCACGGCGGAAGGCCACCCTTCGAGCGTCATGGACATGAGCTTCGCCAACCAGGCTCTCGGCGCGGAGTACTTGGTAAAGAATTACAAGAGCCTAGAGAAGAAAGTCTATCCGGTCCCACCGGTGATCGACAAGGAAATCGCCCGCCTCAAACTCGCTGGTATGGGGATGAAGATCGATACGCTGACGAAGGAGCAAAAAAAGTATCTCGCGTCGTGGGAGATGGGAACTTGATGGCGGGATGGGCTAACCCGCCCTGCTCAAATGCTCCGGCTCGACCGCACTAAGTGTGCATCTGGCTGGCCTGCGGAACTCGCTGGCTCCCGCGCAATGCGCGAATCCAGCTTCGAACAGTCCTCGGCCTCCGCTTCGCGGACCGCATCTGCTCACTAAGTCGCGGTACCCTCGCCTCCGCAATTCGCGATGCGGGCTAGCCCATCCCGCCATCAACATCAGAACAAAGACACTCTGAGATACAGAGGGGAAGAGGAGACAAGAAGGCCACCGTCTATCGGTGGCCTTCTTGTCTCAATGCTTGATTTCGGCTGGACCCAACCCCCACAGGTCTTGGATTGTTCACTCGACAAGCGGTTTAGGAAAGCGTTGTCACCAGCCTACTCAGACTCACTCAGGCCCACTCCAGCCAAGGTTTGCGCGAAACTCGAACTTTGGCTGGAGTAGGCTGGAGTGAGGTGGAGTTGAGCACAAAATGAGCACGCTTGTGATGACCTGTGCTTGGATCGGTAGCTTTGGGCCGGAGAGTTCTGGATCTGGGTGCAGATCCATGCTCGCGGTGACTGGCCACGGCGAGCGGACTCAGGCTAACGACCCCGTCTACTACGAAGTTAGGGCATGAAGTATCTGAAGCGCCTTGTCAAGATCAAGATCCCTGGTGGGGAAGCTGTCTGACACTGCACTAATAGCCATCATCGCCGAAAGAGAGTGGCAGCATAGTCGGCCAACGGTTTGGGTAGTAAATGTTCAGGACGATCACCACCGAAAGTCCACAACCCACTGTTTCCTCCAACGACTGCACTGTCGAGAACTTCGCCACTGTCCACTCGTATCAAGGAGACCTTAACAGAGGCGACATCTGGTTTGCCTGACCATTCAGTTGCGCGGTCTTCCCAGTGCAAGATCTGAGGGTACAGAAGATACGTGTAGCTGCCCGCTCTCGCCGACTGCTGCGCCGATACCAGATCCTCCTCCTTCATGGCCACCGTGATTTTATTCAGGTAGGGAGCGAACGCGGCCGCAATAGCCTGTGCGGTCAGGGCACCGGAGCCCGAATATGTGGTCGTCCCATAGGCAGCATCTTTAGGCACAGCGACATATGCAGACGCTTGGCTAGACAGGGAAACGGATGAGCCGGAGGCCCGCATCACTTCATGCGTATCGGCGCAGCCGAATAGAAGCGCAAAGGAGAGGGACATCAAAGCAAGATTTCTTTTCATCTGTAACCTCTTCGAGCGCAGCAGTCCTGAATGACGGCTAACTACGTATTATCTGGTTCCGTATAAGGTGCCACGTGTCCTGAATGCGTGCGATATCCTACCATAGGCTGGGCCTAGTCTAAGTGATTTCCTGGATGATCTAAACCAGTAGCCGACCGTGTGTGGCGAATGAGGGAACCGCAAGGGACGCTTGTGGTTGTTCAGCGTGGACATGCTAGCGCGCTGGGTAAGGCGCAATTGATTTGCTTTTCGTAAGGGTCAATATCTCAGTTGGGGCTTTTGAGTTTTGTCTTCATCTTTTCAATGAGGTCTTGAACACCGTTTTGCATCACCTCCTGCCATTCACTGTCGGTGGCCGCCATAGCATTGATGATGCTGTAGCCCCGTACGGTTTCTTCGTTGCTACCGGCCAATACCTCGCCTTTCAACAAAACAGTGCCCACAAACTCGAGTGAGATTCGGAAGGCCCCCGGCGTAAGCCACGACCAAAACTGCTGAATCTCAATATTGACGGGCAGCGCATTGGCAAACTCGGGAGATCCTTCAGCAACGACCGCGTAACCTTTCTCCGCGAGAGCCTTCGTCGCCGCTTCACGAACTACCTGCGCCACTGTTCGCCCTTCTGGAAGCAGAATCTCTGCGAACGCCTTTCCGAATCCTCCGCGCTTTCGAGCCACTGCGCGGGAAGTGATAGCGCGGTCATTGATCTCCATTGAGTTTTGAAGAGACGGAACCGAAGGTTCTCTTGGAAACGCTTCAAACCGACGAACATCCTTCACTTCCAGAACCTTTGCAAATCCCTTCGCTGGAACTTGCTGTGTCTTGGAAACGGACATATCGATCGTCGATCGTGTCGCCGCACAACCTGGCATGAGCCACGCGATCGTGATTACTAGAAGCGTTGCTCGCAAAATGCTCATATCATCCTCCTCTTCTCCGCCTTGTAAGTACCCCCAGCCAGAATGGATACTAGGCTCGAGATTCTGGTACCTGTTCAATCACTTGTCAAAGCTTCTCTTATCATCGTGGCAACGGGGTATATAGATCGTCATAATTTCCTGATAGCTGCATCGCTGCGAAAAATTCATACCTCAGTCCGCATGTCCATCGGGCTTCGCGATGAAAAAACCACGCGACCAAAACCCTCTGTCTCTACGGTCATTGCAAGGCGCCATGTTCCTTCTATTTATGCTCCTGCCAACGGCTGGCCCAAAAACAACTAATTATGGCCTGAGCGGGAGTGGGTTGGGAATTCCCTGTTCATAAATAAGACCTCTCTCAGCGGCAGAAGTAGCCAGAGGAACAACGCCACATCAATGTTCACGAAGGAGATGGCGATGCTCACCAGTGCGACCCCGGGGCCGGCATAGACTACCCACAAGGGGAGCTTCACCCAGGTTCCTCCCGTTTCATCCGTCCGCCAGTTTTCCTTCGCCAGTACATACTGTCCCAACACAATGAGCGACAGAGAGGCCAGGCCAAGACTCAGGGAGAAGGCAATCGTGGCTATACGATCTCCCTCATAATGACCAATCAGAGAGGCAACATATGGGGTCAATGAGATAAAGAGTAAGTGGACAAAGTTGAGTACCTGACCATGTCTATCGCAACACGTTATTGAGTGAAAGATCCGGTGATGATTCATCCAAAAGAAGGCGACTACAGAAAAACTAACAATATAGGCGAAACAGTTCGGGAGTTGCTGAATCAGGTCGGTGATCAACTGGCGATTGGTCACCTCCGAAAGCTCTGGAACCTTAAGATCCAGCACGAGCAGGGTGAGAGCTATCGCATACACCCCGTCCGAGATGGCGCACATCCGTTCATGTGAGTACGTGTGTTTCAGAAAAATTTGTTGTGCTCTCATAGACTGGCCTCATTCACTGTCGAAGGGGTCAAGAACAAACCATTTTGAGCTAATGCTAAACGGAGTCATGCTGTTCGATTCCTTCACCGTGCTGAATTGCAGCTCCAACATATCGTGCAAGTGCTGATTGATCAGTCATCTCGGGCTCCCGAGCAAATTCATTTGTTGCTGACACTGCCGAGAAGATACGCTGAACTCCGCAGAAAATCGAGAGATCTCTCCCCAGAGCGAAAATAGGTTTTTGAGTCTGCCTATTCCAGACATACTGAAACATCCGAGTGGATCGAGGAGAGGACACAATTGCAGTCTCTTAATCTTGGAATGAAGGTGTAACGACCATATATCCAGATTGTTGTGTTGGCGATTTCGTCGAATGACAATCAATTGATGGACGTGATTGCCGATGGCGACAGGATCCTCACTTCTGGAACCTCACACATCCATTGACTTTGGGCGCAACATTTCTCTAGAACTGTACGCGTACGGTCCGAGAAACGCCGTCTTGCGATACATTACGGCTTTGCGGATGGTTATTCATTCACCGGTGCGCTACTTCTCATTCACATCGGGAACTGACAGCGCCGCATATC
>DATENE010000089.1:0-2144 GCA_035275205.1 Nitrospiraceae bacterium | reverse complement strand
ACCAGCCGCGGGTCCCGCTCAAAGGCTTCCGGCGTGGCGAGATCCTCCGCGCGAAAGTTGCGCCATAAGCCGTCCGTCCCGCGAAAAGTCGGCACGCCGCTATCGGCTGAAATGCCGGCTCCCGTGAGGACAGTCACATTCCTAGCAGACGCGAGCTGTGTGCGGGCGAGGAGGATTTGATCGTTGGTGGGCATTGTTTATCCAGGTGTATTGGCTCAAGGCCGAAGGTTAAGAAAATCTCGCAAGGCATGAATCAATCCATCCATTGAAAGAACCTCCTAAGAGCCGTCAGCCTATCTACTCGGGTTGATTCTAGCGCATTTCGAGCCGACGAATCAGCGTGATATAGTACGCGTCCATTCTTCTTGTGAGGAACATGATGAAACAGATTCTCATGGTAGGAGCTGGATCAGTCGGTGGGTTCTTCGGCGCGCATTTCGCGAAGGCGCAGCTCTCTGTATCTTTCCTGCTGCGGCCCAAGACGCTCGCAGCTGTGAAGCAGAACGGCCTTACAATCCGTAGTGCCCAGGGTTCCTTCACCGTGCATCCGCCGGCCGCTTCTGATCCACGAGATCTCCCGAAGCCTGACCTGATTATTCTCTCTATGAAAGCCTACGATCTGGATGAGGCAATGTCCCAGATCGAGCCGGTCTTGACTGATCGAACTGTCATCTTGACCCTGCAGAATGGAGTTGATACGGAAGATCGTATCCTGGCGCGCGTTCAACGGGACTGCGTCGTCGGTGGTATCGCGTATATCTATACCAAGATCGCCGAGCCCGGCGTCATCGACCATTATAAGAAAGGGGCTGTGGCAATCGGGGAACTGATGGGAAATCAGAGTTCTCGTGTGCTGGCCATCGCAGACTTGTTCAAGCAAGCGGGGATTCCTTGTCAGCTGGTCGACGATATCCGGCGCAGCAAATGGGAGAAGATGTGTTGGAATTGCGTCTTCAATCCCTTGACCGTGATGATCGACGACAAAGTATCCAAGGCGCTCGATCATCCCGAGATGCTGGGAGTGATCCACCAGATCGTGGGTGAAATCGTGGCGGTGTCGGCCAGCGCCAAAGTGCCGTTAGCCTCCGATATGGCGGAGAAGGTGGTCCGCTGGACACAAGAAATTCGAGATATCCACACCTCGATGTATGACGATTGGAAGGCCGGGCGGCCGACCGAGATCGATTTTCTGAATGGCTATGTCGCGAAGCTCGGGCGGAAATTTGGCATTCCGACGCCGCTGAACGATCTGCTCACGGCGGTGATCAAAACCATCACCGAGCGGGAACGAACCGGTCCCGGTATCGTGCGGATCGATGGGGCAGTGGTCCAGCCTGTTTCGCTCGATCGTGCTGCGCTCGCATCGCTGCCGGCAGAGCATCAGCTCGATATTTCGACGGTCATGCCCGGCATGCAGGGTAAAGGGATTCGCGTAAAGGGTCTGCTAGATATTCCGGCGCTGGCCATAGGGGCGAACCACGCTACCTTCCATGCGTCAGACGGGAACTATTCCGCCTGCCTCACGCTCCAACAGGCCAGAGAGCATGGGGTTCTCGTCTATGAACTCGATGGAGCGACGTTGCCCGATGCGAAAGGCGGTCCGTTTCGGTTGGTGACCCCCGGTCTCGGAGATCTGTGTGCCAATGTGAAAGGGGTCGCAAGAATCGAGCTGACCATCGGAACGGGAAAGGACACGAGGCCGACCAATTGCTAACGACTGATTCGTCTGGTTGTAAGCCGAAATTCAGAATGTTCCCATTTGGCTCACCTATGGAGGAGAACAGGCATGAAAAAGAATACCTGTTTAATGCTTGTATTGTTCGTAGCTGGCTGCGCATTTCCGGCCACAAAAGAAGGAATGGTTGTAACGAATTATGTGGCTTCAAAGCAGACGGGCGAAAGAATTTTTATCAAGGAATCTACGGGCGGTTCAACGACGCTGCCATTTTGGACGTCGCAGATATCTAACGACAACTTTACCGAAGCTGTCAAAGAGTCTCTACTGAATTCCAAGGCGTTTTCTGCTCTATCGACCAATTGGGGAGATGATTGGGGTTTGCAAATTGAAATTCGCAACGTGAATCAACCATTTTTTGGATCGGAATTTACTGTGACGACAGACATAAAGTACACGCTGTATTTAA
>DATENE010000088.1:0-4198 GCA_035275205.1 Nitrospiraceae bacterium | reverse complement strand
TGTGCCAAGCGGGTAGAGCTGATTATCGGTCAGCAGCATGTTCAGGACATGGAGCTGCACCACCGAACTGGTGACCGTCTGTCCCGTGGGCAAGAGCGAGCTTCCCCCTGCGATCGGGTTTGGAAGGAACACAACGACCTTGCCCTTGAACCACTCGGTGAGCCGATCGCGTTCGTGATGCTCGATGGCGTTCCACACGGATGACAGAGGAACCGTTGGGAAGGCATTGATCGTTCCATCGCCGACATAGTTGACCAAGAGCGAAGCCATACCTCCTTCCGAAAGAAAGGGCTTCATCGGGGAGGTCTGCTGTTGAAATACCTCGTGCAGCGCAATCCCGAAGGCTGGGACTGATTGCGTGTCATCGGTTGCCGCTACAGGCACCGTTCGCGCGACGTGATCGGAATGGGTGGTGACCAGCAGATGGCCCGCGATCGTTGCGTCCGAGGTAAGTGTCGCGTTAGGGCTCTGTACTACGACAATGGGGCTGGCGGTGCTCATGGCTTCAAGCAGCAGGGCATCGCTCGCCGCCCCGCCGAGTTGCGCCGGGCCGGCATGGTCGAGGCGATGATCGAGGCCGATCGCAAGCGCTCCGGATTCATGCGCGCTGGTCAGCAGGCGTGCGAGGATCGCCCGGTCCCATGGCCCGCCGCCGAATTCTTCTTCGCTGGCTGGGTCTCGTGTGACGATGAGAAGGGAAGGGCTTACCGGGATGGGAGCGCGATCGCTCAACCAGAAATCGTACGCGGCCCAGTCCAGAGCTGTGAATGTGGTTGAGGCTGCGGTCCACAAACCGAACGCCAGGACAGTTGCGAGCAAGCCCATCGCGCCGGCTTGGAGCCAGGAAGAACTGAGAAATTTCCGCCACAAGCGTGAGCGTGAAGCATCGAGCATGACTATTTCCTAACGTGTGGTAATTTCATTCAAGACAGCTTTCATCTCCTGCTTGGACAGCCCCTTCAGCAAGGTCTTGGCCTTCTGCATATCCGGCTCGACACCGAGGCCTTTTCCATAGATGCGTGCCAGCGCTTTCTTTGACGGGATGAAGCCATCGGCAGCGGTGGTGGCAAAACACGTCAGGATTCGTATATCGAATTGAGCGAGGTGGGTATCGAGACCGGTTTCATACAGGCGCGCCAGTTCCTCGTGCGCAGATTCTCCCAGCGCATAGGCCTCGGCAAAGAGGGCGGTGACTCCATTGGAGGGTTGGTTGTCTTTGAGCAGGGCGATACCCAATGATTGGTTCGGATCGTTCCTTCCTGCATCCGGGTAGTCAGCCCAGAGCTTGTCGCGATACTGTCTGAAGGCCTCGATCGCCTCTTTCCGACGGCGCTCAGACTGGTCGGGCGATAACGCTTGGCGGCGAAGCTGTGAAAGGGATTCCGCTGCGCGCTTCTGGCCGAACTCAACGGCCTTGGTCCACCAATGGATTGCCAGTGCCAGATTTTTTTCGACGCCCTGCCCGTTGCGATAGGCGTTTCCCATGAAGTACTGTGCTTGCGGAATTCCGCCGATTGCCGCTTCGTTCATAAATTGCGCCGCTTCCTGATGCCGATTCGCCAGCTTTAAGACCAGCGCAAGACGATAGCGGGCGTCGAGAAAGCTCGGCTGCAGTTCCAAGGCGCGGTGATAGGATTGGATCGCGGCTGTGAGATTGCCCAGCGAGTACTGGACGCTGCCCAAGCTGTAATGCGCGTGTGTGAGTTCAGGGTCAAGCTGGGTGGCTTCCATCAAGGCTATGGAGGCCGCATGCTCGTCTTGTTTGGCCATCAGAGTGACACCGAGTTGCAGATAGGCTCTGGCGTTGTTTGATTCGAGCTTGATTGCCACGCGACATTCATCGAGTGCGGAATCAAGATCGCCGATTCGATAGAGCCCTTGCGCCAACTTCAGCCGGTCGTTCGCGCTGTTCGGCGCCACGCGGACTGCGCTGCGTAACTCACCCAGCGCCATGACCGCGTCCGCTCGCTCGCGCGGCAAGAGCTCAGGGGGCCGGTGCTGATCCGGAGGCGCAGGAGCAGGCGAAGTTTCGGAAGGCGGCGGGGATTCGACCACCGGGGGAGGCAAAGTTTCAGGCGGTTGCGCGAATGATGAATGGATAGAGAGTTGAGCGATGAAGGGCGAGAACAAGAGGGTCACGAACACCAATCGATGACGCATCGGAAACCTGTGACCCTCCGGATCTGGTTCAGAGACGGCCTGTATTATATCACCGAATCGATGGCGATGGGCTGGGTAGGGTTCAGTGAGGGAAAAGAGCGACTCGTGATTTAGCGGGCCTTCTGAACAGCCTGCTGCAGGCGCTGGACCATGCGCTGGAGATCAGGCCTTGAATGGAGTACGGGCTCATGCTGTACCCGCCACACTGGTTCGAGGGGGGCTGGGTCACCGGCCAGTCGGGGAATCACATGCCAGTGGATGTGAGGCAGTTGGTTGCCGAGGAGTTCATAGTTGATCTTCTTGGCCTCATAGACCTGGACCAGGGTTTTGGCGACTACGTTCACTTCCTCCATCAACTGAATCCGTTCAGTGGGAGCCAGATGAAACAACTCTGTCGCGTGGCGTTTGAAGAGGACGACGGTCCAGCCGGGGAAGAATTGATCCTCATGCAGATAGGCCTTGGAGAGGCCGAGGTCGGCGATGAAATGGTCTTCCTTCGGCCAGATGCCTTGGCAGGCCTTGCACGCGGGGTTGCTCATGGCTGATTGGCCTTGCGCCATTCTTCTTCGGTCAACACGCCCTTTTTGATCAATAGCTGAATCAGTTTGTCGACCGAGTTGCGATTCGGCGGAACATGAGCAGGTCCCGGCTGAACAGGGGCAAGCTGGGCTTGCTTTGGCTCAGGCGGCGGACGTTTAAGCCCGAACACTTTGAACGAGGGTGTGAAAACGACGAGATAATCCTTGTTTCGGAGGCGCACGCTGACCGGAAGACTCTGGCTGGAGGGAGCCAGGTCGGTCGTTCCCCCGGCTGGGATTTGGAAGTAGGGTTTTCCATCCTGAGTTTCTCCATCCTGTCCCAGGACTTCCATTCGGCTCAGAATCGTATCGCTGTTCAGGTTTTCCCGGTCCTCCCCTCCGATATTGGTCACCTTGTCGAGGACGAGGAACAGGGAATCGCCAACGAACGTGTCGGGAGACAAGTTCTTGACGCTCACATCGTAGAGGTACTCGCTGTTGAAGTTATCCCGCCCTTTGAGGGTAACGACCACGGTGGTCTTGCCGGCCAAATCCGTGAGTTGATCCAGCGGCCCGGCATTGCTTTGGGGCACCATCGGTGACAAGAGACTGCAGGGGATGAGCGCAATACTCAGCGTCAAGAGTGCCAGATTTCTCGACATGGCTGTCTTCACGGACATGTAAGCAGCTCCTCGCCCTTTACTGATTCGAGCATAGCAGAGATCGGGACTTTGATCGAGCGTTGGCGCGCTGGCTCGCCTTGACACCTCGTTTCATCGAACGATATTCTCCTCGCGCCCATCCAGTGCGAATTCGCCTATGTGCGGGCTGACTCATGATGCCATTTGCCAACCCACATGCCCCGATCTTGGTATCCCGCACGCTCCTGGCTCGGTTGATGCGTCTCTACGATTACCCGCACCCTGCTCACCACGAGCGCATCATTCGCGGGTACGATCGCCCTCATGCGGTTCGGACCGCGCGCATGTGTGCAGCGATGGCCACGGCGCTGGGCCATGAAGCCGAGCTGGTCTATCAGTATCAGATTGCCTGTTTGTTGCATGACTTAGGCCGTGCCGGGCTTGACCGCCGACTCTTCGGGAAAATTTGGTCTTGGGCTAAGGAACGTGGCATTCCGACCAGACCGCGTGAATGGAGAGCCATACACCCGGAAACGGCCTACGGACGAGAAACGGAGTCCTTTCTCCGGTGCTATGGAAGGGATCTTGAGGCCGACGGCATTGCAATGACTCCTTGGGCCAAAGAGCAGGTCGAGATGCGGCTGGGTTATTCGCGCAGGCTTGCCCGCCGGCTGCGTTCGATTCGACCAGCTCTCAGGAAGATGGGTGTGACCTGGGCACCTTGGATGCAGCAGGTGATGCTGTACTATTACTATCCGGAGAAGCTGGCGTCGGCCAAACTTTGGATCAGGCAGTTGGCGGAGATTCTTGTCGCCTGCGAGCAGTTTGAAGCCTACAGCAATCAGCGTCGCGGACGAGACTACTATGTACGGAAGAAGG
>DATENE010000087.1:0-22333 GCA_035275205.1 Nitrospiraceae bacterium | reverse complement strand
TCCTGCTGAATCTTTCCTCGTCAAGAAGAGTCAGAACGACGCCCAGCCCTGTGATACACCAGACTGCTAAAGTGTGAGGCCGCTTGAGGTCAAGGTTGAGCGAAGATTCGACTTGCTCGAATCCCGCCTTAACCGTCTATTAGGGCTAGTGGACTATCGTGGGAAGGATGTGGTTATGCCACGAACTCGTTCGAAAAGAGCATGTACTCAAATCGGTGTCGGCGAAGGACGAGCTTATGGCATCGAGCGAGTTGGTCGACATGGTGGAAGATTTGATTCCACGTGTATTGGGGCATGAGGCAAATGAGTGAGTCCAGACTGATGACCGACTGCTCATTGAGATGGTCGAGAATGGCAGCAGTAAGAGCATCGGTAGGATGGCGCTCGCATCGTTCAGGATGAACGCCTTGAGCTGATTCAAGAAGAGCACTTATAGGCATTGGCATCTCCTGGTGTGATTATGGGCATGCGAGCCCCAGCTGATGGGTCTGCTGCACAGGCGTTGTCGGTGCCGGACTATATCTGACTGCCACGATGCGTAAGAGACCCAGCGTGAGTAAGATGCCTCCCAGTATCCCGAATTGATGCCAGTCCCCGCCCGTGAACCATCGCGAGATGACCTCTGTCAGCATCACGACGAGAACTGTGTCGATGATAAAGGTAACCCTGACGCGTCCCTCAGAGCAGTATGCGAGGGTGGTCTTCAATACTTCGACGACGGCCAGTAGGGTCAGCGTGTCGACCAAAACTTGGCGAAGTGCTACTTCCACGTCGGCGAAAAAAAGAAGCCGCAGGTCGAGAAATGTTTTTACGACGCCGCCCGCCAGACCCAGAAGGATCGTCAGGGTCAGCAGGCTCAAGATGAATCGCGTACCTACTTCCCAGACACGTGTGATGTCACAAGCCGTGAGCGTGGTTATAAATCGCTTGAGCCGACCGTTCGAGAGAGTCTGTTCCATTGTGGTTTGTGTCATGGTTCTAAGGTTTCTGCATATTCACGTGGTTCTAGCCTAACTGGGACATATTCCAGTCCTGTGAATTTCTCGTAAACAGTGTGTAAATTGTGTTTGGAGCTGAACGCTTGAGTTGTTCTGTGTGGCAGAATGCATGCGACAAGTGCGAGAAATCGGATTCTCGTGACGTGTGAGGCCTGTCCCTACCTGTCAGACTTTCCCGCCCGTCTCACTTGAGCTAAGCATGAGCGATTGCGACAGAAACGTTCATGAATAGTATGGACTGGATGGTCCGATGGGAGCAGTACGATCACGTTCTCACTCGCGTTGTCGGCATAAAACCTGTCTAAATAAAACTGGATACTTGTGCATCATAAATAAACCATCACATTACCCCCCGTTCGTATCATTGTTGTCCAGATAGAGGGTCTGCTAGCGTGCAGCCTCAATGTCACGAATGGGAGGTATCTGTGACCGCTATTGATAGTCTGATGCTGGAGGCGAAACACGCGATCATGGATGAACATCACCGTCGCTTTCAAACCCTTCATCAGGAGGGGCGATGGGAGGAGGCACTCCAAGAAATTCAGGTCACACTGAGCTGTGCAGCAGACCTCCTCAATGAGTCACTCCGAGTCCTCGAGGAAGCCGTAGATGGTTATCCGGCGGTTCCCCTCCCCTTCCAGCAACCACGTCGTGATTAGGTCACGCTTCCGCCACTCTTCTTTCACCCGATGAAAGCATAGCCTACTGCGGATCCTGCATAACCACAGTGTGGCAGATATGAGGCGAACACGTTCCCTTGACAGCTTCATACGCAGTTGTTAGGTTTTCCCTCGGGAATGTCGGGATGGATGTGCCGACTAATACAGCAGGCTGGCGTAGCTCAATGGCAGAGCAGCGGTTTTGTAAACCGCAGGTTGGAGGTTCAATTCCTCTCGCCAGCTCCAGAACTTCCGCTGACGATTCAACCTGTTTGCGATTTACAGAGCTACTGTTCTCTCCTCGCAATTCAGCCAGTGTAACTGCGAATGTAACTGTCTGCTGCTCGAAGTAGGCCGACAAGGAACGCGCAGCCTGCTCCAGGTCCTTCTCGTTCACAATGTTATACCGGTCGAAGACACTCCTTGTTTTGTGCCCAGAAATTGCCATCGCCACCTTTTCAGGCACTCCGGCCCGCACCATGTTCCGCACGGCGGTCCGTCGGAAATCGTGAGGGATCTTGCCCTGCCAGATCTTGAGGCCATTCGTCCCATCCTTCACCATTTGGCCGACTCCAACTGCCTGACACGCCTTTCTCCATGAATGCTTCAAGCTCTGTAGCCGTATCCCGCCTCGGTGACAGATCCACGGGCACGCCGGCCACTTCATGTCACACCGGCCTTTCCATGTATGCAGCACGCGATAGAGATCCCCGGTGAGGTACAGCACGCGCGGGGTATTGGTTTTAGTATCTTGGGCCTGTAGATACAACTTCCCTTCCGTCCAATTCACCTGCCGCCATTGGAGCGAACAGACTTCGCCCATCCTCATACCGCTGTAGTAGGCCAGGCTCGCGGCGACTTGCGCATAACCAGGTAACGCGCCTCGGAGCGCGAGGAAGTCTTCGTGCTCGAAGAAGCCTGATCGAATGTTGTGCTCTTTCAATTGAGGAATATGCGGGATACGAGCCACCAATTGAGGTGTCTGTTGGAAGCCGAGCCGAAACATCCGCTTCAGGCACCCCAGTTCTCGATTAATGGTGCCATTCGCCGCTCCCTGATGTTGACGCTTCACGATGTACGCCTTAATTCGTTCCGTCGTGATACTGGCCGCACGCATCTTCCTGAAAACCGTCTTCAGGTGGGACATATACTCATCCACGCGCCGTAACGTCTTTCGTTTGTTGATTTGGTAGTCTTGTTTCACGAGCGCGGCGAGATCCTCGAACCGGATACGCTCAATCTTTGGTCCTCGATATTGCCCCGTGGCAACCTCTCCTTCTTTTTCCTTCAAGAGTCTCTTGGCCTCAACCCGATCGAGGGTCCGTGTGCTTTCCTGAATCGGCCGCCCGTCAACGAAGTACTGTATCCAGTGAGGACCGGTCTCGACCAAGAGTCCCGTTGTAGGATCCCTCGTCTTCCGGCGGTAGATCGTTCCCATTGGTAGCCTCCCGTTTGAATTTCTCAATAAACTGATCCAAGTCCACTATATCGAGCATCACGCGCCGTCCTTGTCGAACTTCCCGAAGAACCCCGTCCCGAATCAAGCGACGAATCGTCCAGGGGCTCCTCCCGAGATACCGACCCGCCTCTTTCACGCTGTACAACCGCTTACTGACTGCCTCACTCATCATCTCTCACCTCCTTCCAGTTATTGTGAATCTGTGGCGTCTGCTCCCAAATCAGACAATCGATCCGCGCGCTTCCTGAGCAGTTGAACCGCTTTACGTCCAATGGTGTCGACGGCAATCTTCATAGCGCCAACGTTACCCTCCAAGATCATGTCCATGAGGACGGCGGCTCGCACATACTCGGAGACTGTATCGCCCTGCTTCTTCGCGCATGCCTCAATCAGCTCTCTCTCTTTAGGTGTGACCTTAAACTGCATGAGCTCCGTGCGAGATGGTCCCATAATCACCTCCATATTGAATACGTGCGGTATTACATGTCAGGTAATGCTAATACATGGGGTATTATATGTCAAGAAGCAGTTTCGGAGTTCTACGGAACTGAAACAATCAGGCTAGAATAGCCACTGACACCGCAGGGTTCAGACGAGATACGAAGCTACTTGAATCGGCTCAATGATCGGCTCGATGTGGATCCGCAATACCTATAAATGCTTTCTTTGAAAGCCTATCCTTTGCATTCATAATTCAACTAAGGAATCAAGTTGCCGACCTTTCCCTGGATACGGCCTCTTGTAGACTGCGCGGAATAAAACATCGATAGCCTCAAGGATGGCTTTCAGCGAAGTAGTTACTTCCTTTTCGGTCACAGTACGAAGTGTACGCGGGTGAGTGATTGCATTGCGAGTTTCAAGGCCTTCTTTCAGTTGGCCCCACCATTTATCAGTTTTATTCAGCGGCTGCTTCTTAAAGCGTCGGTAGAGAAATTCAAAACGATCTTCGAGTCGGAATATTTTGAGCGTTTTAGTTAACTCAAACTGGCCATTTTTCAACGCTATTTCCCGTTCCCGAATGATGCTCTTTTCTTGAAGGTTGAATTCATGACGATCTGCAAATTCCGCTGAAATATTGTTGATCTGTGCCTCCAGGGCGCAGTAACCCAAAAGCAGGGCGGCATGTAGGTATGCCACGGCCGTATCTTTTTCTTTATGGGATTGGAATGTTTCGAGGAAGGCTTTCGCTTCTTCGAAAAGCAGAGTGGCAAAGTCGTCGGCCGTTTCCACATTCATGTTTTGGCTTCCGCCTCCCAGACCTCTGATAAGGCTTGTTTTGCTTGGTATTTCGCGATCGCCAACTGAATCAAGGGCTTACTGATACCTTCTCCCTTGTCTGCTTGCAGAAAGAACAACTCAACAAGACGCGCTCTCTCCTTTGGATCAGTGCGGTAGCCAAGACCGCGGTAATTCTCAGCATCTGTCCTGTGGCGACCTCGAGCTAGAGCTGACGCGTTAAGTGGATCTTTACCTTTTGTTTCTCGAAGCGAGAAATGGCGTTGTAGCCTAACTTGATTGCGGGACAAGATGCCTGCAGTGTAAGCCCACGCCGACAAAACAGCATAGTTCGATGCTTTTTCGGCAAAATCTATATTTGTGCGCCGTTCTGTATCTGGGTCAGTATAGAAGTTGCGTTGTGCTTTCGCTAAGGCCGAAAATTCAAGGCCTGCCGCCTTCATAGCCGGGTCATCCCACATCTTGGGATTCTTTTCTTTCAGAATTTCCCATTCTGGATCTTCAGCACCGGTCTTCGCAATGATCGGAGTTGTAACTAATTGGTCGAATTTCTCTGGGTCAATCTCTTTTCCCGCCAGATAGTTCATGATGAACGTTCGGGCTGCTCGCACAGTAATCGGTTGCCCCCGCTGTCGTTTATCTGCAAAATCTTGCCCCTCGTACAACAGACCAACGTCTTGGCACCATGTCCGCAATTCAGGCCCAGCCCAGGTTTCGTACATTCTGTCCAAAAGGTCACTTGATACCGCTATATTCGTGTTCGAGATAAGTTGCACATCCAATCGCTGATCGGTGCTCAGGCCGAAGTAGACCTTGATGCCGTGATACTCATCTACGCCTTTTTCTAGTGCAGACTCTATGGCATGGAAACGGTGCTGACCACCGATTACCATGAGTGAGGGCTCTTCATCTTTTGGCTGACGAAACTCGACAACCAGATTGCTGAACGCACGCCCATTGAGCGCATCGCTCTTCATGCGTTCAAACGCGACGTGGTCTTCTACAACCTCCCTGTTAGCTCTGTATTCCGTCTGTTCCTCTGGATCAAGCGGTACGTCAACCGTACCGTATTTCAGTAAAGTAGAAGCATTGATGTGGCATTCACAGAAGAGCGCCTCAGTGCAACGATCCGCCAGGACATACAGCCCCCCCTGCTCCAGCGGTTGGCATTGACCGACAAAACTCTCGACCAACTCGCGCAGCTCCTCGGCCCTAACCTTCAGGTGGGTAGGAACTTGCGAAATAATATTGTGGACTGTCACTTCTCACCTCCCGATCCATTGTTAATCTCTTCGCGTTTCAAACCATTCAAACTTATCCAAGCTAGCCATCCTATGCAGTGCGCGATTGTCGCGTGCCTTCCATAGCTTGTCAACGTAGTTGATTGAGGCCGATGGAGAGAGCAAGCCGCGCTTTGAAGGTCACGGCTTGCAAATCTCCATCGGCCTCATGCTAAGGGTGAAGCAACCCTCTAGTTTTAGTAGGGTGGATTACGTATAGCAGAAGAAGAAACCCCATACCTAGAATGGCCGACCCCCATCGACGCAAGCTTGACTCAGCCCACTGCCCTGAAGTTTAAGGAGAGCTTGCAACGTTTTTGCTCCAGTGGCAATTGGGGTCCTCGAAGCCCGATATCCATCCGTACGTCCCTCCCCTTCCGATCCAGTGTCTGACCGTGCAGTAGTCTCCAACCCGACGTAACGTGTCGTTGAACATGAGGAAAAAGAGTTTCGATTCCGCTTCGCGCGCGTGGCGCGTCAGGACAATCTGAAAGCGCTAGATTGGCACGACAACTCAAAACGAACAAAAGTTGGAGACGTCTTCCGACATCTCCAAGCACCGATAACGTTGCTCCCGCGTTGCCGCCGGTAGAACCTACCCACATTTTGTAACAGAAATTCAAAATGGCAACGTTGTTTCGCCACTCTTCAATCAGTTGCGTGTGCGCAGCTCGCGTACGCCGCGGCCGATCTTACGCCGAATGAGTGTGCGCAGCGTCACCCCGTCTGCGTAGCCGACCTGGGTGGCAATCTGGTCAATACTGGCGCTGCTCGTCTGTAGCAGGTGTACTGCGCGCTCGACGCGAAGATCCTGAACGTACGCGAGCGGGGATTTGCCCAGCACGGATTGTAGGCGACGAGACAGGGTCCGTTCGCTTGTCACGACTGCGCGAGCCGCTTCGCTGAGCGAAAAGCCTTCAGCCAGCTGGAGCCGTGCCCATCGCTCGAACCGTTCGACGAGCGGGTCCGAGTGCGCAAGGTGGTCAGGAATTGCGAATGCCGCCTGCGATGGCCGTGGCTCAACCACCAGGTAGCGGGCCGTCAGGGCCGCCAGCGCCGGGCTTTTGCGACGCACCAGCCACAACGCCAGATCGAGGTGGGCCAGCGCGGCGCCGGCCGTGACGAAGCGGGATGAACTCACGAGCATTCGCGAGTCGTCTAGCAGGACATGCGGGTACCGTTCACGAAAGAACGGGGCGAGCCACCAGGATGTCGTCCCATGCTGGCCATTGAGCAGCAACGTGCCAGCAAGGACAAACGTGCCCGTGCATGCCGCGCCCACCAGCGTGCCGCTGCCAGACCAGCGACGAAGGAGCGCTTGTGCGTCCTTCACGTCTCGCCGTTCAAGCGCAAGTCGCAGGGTCGCAGGCATCTTTGCCCCGAGCGCTGGCACGAGGGCGACATCTGGACGCGCAAGTCGTGTCGCCGACCGTATAGGCACAAACAACCCGTGACTGGTGTGTACGCGGGAACGGACACCCACGACCGTCACGTCGAAACGTGTCGAAGGTGTTCCAGCGGATTCCGCCAGGTCGTTCGCCGTGCCGAAGGTGTCGAGAAGAGTGGATAAGCCGGTGTCGAAGACTTCATTCAGCGCGAGAATATAAATTCGCATGGCGAGAACTGTAGCATAATTGTCATTCTTGCCACTAGTGCCAATTAGTATACATCGCTAGAATGCGCCTCACTCTGTTCAACCTCTGAAAGGAGAGAGTACCATGGTACGAGTTGCTCTGTTCGTGCGATTGCAAGCCAAGCCGGGAAAAGAAGCGGATGTCGCTCGCTTTCTTGAAAGTGGGCTCGCCCTGGCAAATCAGGAGGCTACGACGCCGATCTGGTTCGCACTGCGGTTGGGGCCGGCGACGTTTGGCATCTTCGACGCCTTTGCTGATGATGCAGGCCGCAAGGCACATTTGGCTGGCCCGATCGCGGCAGCACTGATGGCCAAGGCACCCGAGTTGCTTGCCGAAGCGCCACAGATCGAGCAGGTTGACGTGCTCGGTGCGAAGATCCCGCACTGAAGTCTATTGAGAGGGGAGGTCGGGTAGCGAGTAGTTCGGCCGGTGGGAATGACTTCGGAAAACCGCTGCGGTGGCTTACTCCGGGGTGCCAATCGCGCCAGACGAAACGACGTGGCACGATTGCAGCCCCTCCACGCGCAGCTCGGAATAGGCCTCCTGCCCCTGGCAAGGTGGGGGCGGGAGGCTTGATGTATTACTGCTCCAGTGACAAGTGGGGTCTTCGAAGCCCGATATCCATCCGAAGGTCCCTCCCCCTCCGATCCAGTGTCTGACCGTGCAGTAGTTTCCAACTCGACGCAACGTGTCGTTGAACATGAGGAAGAAGAGTTTCGATTCCGATTCTCTCGCATTGCGGGTCAGGACCATTTGAAAGCGTTCTGTTGGTACGGCAATCCCTAACGAGCAGAAGTACCTGTGCTCCTCAAACTCCCGTGGCTGACTGTCGATATCTTTGCTGATGTACTTGGAGAGATACCGGGCGAGTTTGACCGGAGAGGTTCCAGGCCGTGGCCCCTTCACGTTCACCTGACCCTGGGCTTTGCCGACGATCTTGTACCAACAACGCCGTAGAAGACGAATGTCCTGAAATCCACGCACAGCCAAATGTGGATGGATCGCCCCGCGCTTCTGGCATTCCAACACCGCCACATAGGGCATTGAGTAGCCACCGCGAGAGAGCATGCGTCGTAAGCGTTCCAGGTCGGTCAAGACTCGCTCACGGTCTTCGACATTGTCGCGATAGGTCAGCGTAACGAGATGGTCTGCTCCGATAGAAAGACATTTCCTTCTGATCTCGCCGGTTGCCCGCGCTCGTGCTCGCTTTTCATTCTGTTCTTTGTTGGCAGACTTTCCTTTGAGCCCTCGCTTGCCCGGATGGGGATCCACCTTTCCCCACGAACTCTCGATCCATTGCTTCCCAAAGTCGTGAATTTTGACGGACCACGTCGACCCGCCAGATGAATGTGTGTGTGAGTGGGATTCTGTGTGATCGACGAGAAATGTCTTTCTGACAAGTTTAGGGGCTGCCGGGGGACCGGCAGCCGTGCGCCGGTGGCTGTCGCCAATCGGCGCATCGACTGCTGCTCCTAGACCGTTACTCCATTGTTCTCTGGCTCCTCGTTGCTCGTTTCTTTCCACGTTCACCTGACTTCGCAAACTGTAACTAAAATTGTAACGATACTCTTGCTAACTGCCCTCTCCACAAGCAATCGCGCGCAATTTGGCTGATTCACCTAACCAGGCCATTCCATTGGTGATACTGTAGGTTCTGGTGATGGTGAAGGTGGAGGAGAAAATGGCTCTGTAGCTTTTTGTAAACCGCAGGTTGGAGGTTCAATTCCTCTCGCCAGCTCCACACAGTTGAACCTCCAACCTAGGGGTTGCGAAGGGGATGCGTCCCCCTGCTCTTAGCTATTGCGTTGGGTGGTCTTGTATTTTGGCGCAGGCTAAAGGCTGTCTGAAGCACTCACGATAGAGTAACGTTTCATAGGAATCTATGAACAATCTGCTCATCGCGCTTGGCCTCTGCGCTTGGCTCATCGCACAGTCGGTTGCGGCAGAGACCAGCACAACAGGGCTCTCAGCATCCGATATCCACCAGATCAAAGAACTGACCCAGGGGGAGGTCAGGGCATGGCTCGCCAGAGACTGGGCAGCCTTTGCCGTTCAATATGCCGACGAATGCATCCTTTATCCGCCCAATGCCCCCGCCATTCAAGGAAAGGCGGCGATTCGCGCCTGGATCGAGACCTTCCCGCCCATAACCGGCGTTACGACCACGATTGTGACCATGGACGGTCGAGGGGATCTCGCCTATGTGGTGGGGACCTATACGATGACGTTCATCGCATCATCCGGCGAACCTCCGAAGAAAGACATTGGCAAGTACGTGGAGATCCGACGCCGACAAGCCGATGGTCGCTGGCTGCTCATCGTGGATATCTTCAACTCTGATCTTCCAGCAATGGCTCCGTCCAAATAGCCAGCAGGCAGTCGGCACGCCTTTGCCCTGGTCAATATTGCCAGTGAGGCAAGTTTCTGGGCCGACCCGGCGACGGTTGGAGGTTCAATTCCTCTCGCCAGCTCCACACCAACCTTCGGTTGGGCCGGCGGCTAATTATCGGTTTATCGTATTAGGCCGCCGGATAAACACCTCCAGTAAGTCTTTGTCTTGAACCTTCAACCTAGGGGTTTCGAAGGGGATATGTCCCTTCGTGGGGAGTATGCGAGGGGGCTGGTCCCCTTCGCGGGAGCCGAGGGACGGCTCCCGCTAGTGTGCCAATTCATATCGCACCGCGTCCAGCAACTGCGTCATGCTAAAGGGCTTGTGAAAGGCCTGCCGTGCTCCGAGGAGTTTCGCGATATCTAGGACATTCATTCCCTTTCCGGCGCCTGATATCGCGATCACCTTGGCATCAAGGAATTCGCGCATCAGTTCCCTGAGCATATCCAACCCGTTCAGCTCAGGCATGAACATGTCAGTGATCACCAAGTCCGTCGGCTTCTGGCGATACAAATCAAGCCCGATGCGGCCGTTGGAAGCCTCCATTACCTCATACCCTGCCGCTTCAAGCGTGGTGCGTAGAAGTGCACGGATGGACTCTTGGTCATCGATGATCAGAATAGTCGCCATGATTCTCCTACAAGGGGGTCGACGCAGATGTCGGGCCCTGTCCGGCGCGCGTTGAGCGCTTGCATGGCCAAAGTCTGTTAGGCCGCTTGTCTGATGAGGGACTCGGCTCCAAGATGGACTTCATCATCTTGATAGTCCGGCTCACTACTGGGACGCGCCACCCCCTTCTCCTGTCGGGCGGGGCGATGCTGCTCGATCACGGAGTCGTGGACATGCCCACAATTCACACACCGCAGGCTGGTTGCCCACATCTGCCCATAGGGGCTCTCCAAGTCTAGGAATTGGTCTTCTATCATGAGACCCAGGCAGCGTACGCAGGTCATGATTGTCCTCCTTGGTGCAGGTCGTGGAACTCGTCACTCATAAGAAAACAATAGCGCACTCTATGGATGGCGACAGACCCAAGAGAGGTACTTCGGAAGTACGCCATCTATATGTGTAGACATCGGCTAACGCGATTCTGGAGGTGTGGGGATGGACTAATCCAGCCCAGGAATCGGAGGCGCTTGGGAGAGGGCCAAAAGCAATTCCTTTTTCGCATCGGCGATCCCAAGCCACTGAAGAGCATGATCCGCTTTCCGAAAGATCTGCAGCTCAGCAGGCGAATCGTCAGTCATGAGTTGGTACATGCGTGCCATGCCGAAGAGCTCGTCGCTGGTGACCACCAAGGCACGTCGCGCACCAGCCCCGAAGGGATTCAGTCTGACCATCTCACTTATAGTGGAGGAAGTGAACTGGACATCCGTGACATCACGCAGGTCGGCGAACTGGCGAAAGTGTGGCGCGAAACGTGAGTCGATGGTCAGAGCGTGTACGTGCGCCAGAAGCTCGCGATCCGTCAGTACGCCCCATCCGCGGGATAAAACTAAGGATCGTGTCAGGTCGACTGTGAAGGCAGCAGGCATAGCGGGACAATCCTACAACCGTCCACAGAACGCCGCAAGAGTGGACGTGTGCGTCGGCGACATGAACAGCTGCAAGGAGGCGGGCCTATGTATTGTCCCAGCTGAGGCGGATAGCCTCAGCGGTGGGTGTTATGCAAAACCTCAATGATCCCACCTAGCCGTTCGAGCGCGGCGCAATCACTTCTTGCCGCACGCAAGTTTCCACAGATCGTGGTCAAGACTACCCGGCGCAATTCGAAGCCGCTTGCCTTTGCCTGAACTACGATCAAGTAATTGACCATTTCCCATATTGCCGGAAAAATACATGACCGTATGCCCCTCAAAGCGCTGTTCGGCGCAGTCATATTCCATTTGCGCCTTTGCCGACAAATAGGAGACATCAGCCTTGGTTTGTTTTGTCTTGAAGTCGAACAGCACCAACATCTTCACCAGATCCCCTTCGCGGCGCATGGTGGCGGGATCTGCATATACAGTCGTTCCTGAATCACTTGCGCCAAACGACATCCATTCCGCACACGCGGAGCCACTACTCACCAGGAGCGTTAACAGCATCGCGAATCCCAACACGTAGGCCCACAGCTTGAGGAATAGACCTGTGTTGTAGGTCACTGAGCACAGCACGGAGACGCAGTGGTTGAGCCGAATTGAGGAGGACATGGAGACCTCGCAGGGGGACCAATTGTAGGAGAGATACGAACGAGTGTCATGAAGGCGTTCCTTCGGTGTCCTTGGCGTGGCTACTTGAGGGGCGCTCTGGCGACGATGGGTTGAGAGTCTGCTGGGCATAGGTCGCCGCCTCTTCCCACGTCTTAAATCGCCCTTCTTTCATGAAGTTCTGGACCATGGACACGATGTGTGGGTCCTGCTGTTCTTTAGCCCATTTGGCGAATGCGATCTTTTTGTCTGCCTCCTCCTGGTCACGGACCCTGATTTTGTGTAGGGTTCGGACAAGCCAGATCAAGAAGATGCCGACGCCAATGTAGATGAGTTCCATTCTCGACCTTTCCTTTCTCTCTGCTCTCGAAGAAGACTCCTTGAAATCATGACGGTGCATCGCACAGGGAAGTGGCGATATGGACGAATCGATAAGAGCATGAGGGCCTCGCAGGGTGGCGTATTGTAGGAGGGATGCGAACGGCAGCGCAAGAGAGTCAGCGACCTTCAGCCGCCGATACTTCCAACGGTTTTTGCGCAGTTGATGTTCCCGGTACTTAATCCCGTCGAATCTGCCGCAAATCTGCTTCGCCTGTCACCGGAAGAACGCGAGGCTGCGACTAGCGGGTTTTTCAGGGAGGGCTTCGCCAACGCCGATGACAATGGCCCAAGCAATCGGGACGGTAACAACGGTCCCTATGACGGCAAGAAGAAAGCATGCTCCGACAAGCGCGCGTAGAGTGGTCATAATGACGCCTCCTTGCTATTCAGCCTGTGAGTGTCTGCTCTGTTAGAAGATTAGCGCAGGAGGCGTGAGGCAAAAGACCTGAAGGAAGTACTTCGGAGGGGGGATAGCCTTGGGGCTATTCTTACTCCTTTGTAGGATGGGCGACAGCCACGGCGTCAGGCTATTGTAGTGACAAGTCATGCCAACTACCCTAAAAAAACTGAGGAGGTTCGAACCATGATGACCGCGGAGGAACAGACTCGCAGAACAATGAGTAACGCTCTGGCCTTATTGGAAGACCTTGTGGAAAGTCTCGACGGGGAACAAAAAGAACGTCTCTCGCAGGCCATAGTAGAGTTAGAAGCAATCGAGAATGAACTTGAATAAGAACGATGAAGAAGAAGTTTTGCTAAGAGAGCCCCCTTCACGATACCGACAGCTTGTTCTAGAGCTAGAGGACTGTTTGGCATGGAATAGTTGCATCTGACCTCACCCAGACGGCGTTGAGTTTGCCATTGGAGAGACCGTGCAATTTCCCGCTATGGCCCTCTCGCTCTCTCCCTTGATCCGGCGCAGTACCTCCACCTGGGCTATGAAGGCCTGCAGGGACAGGTTTACAAGCGGCAGTACGCCAAGAGCGCTTTTACCAGGGAGTGGCTGGGGAGTATTGCCAGTATCAGTACCAAGGAGAGCCACTCTTCAGAACCGTGGGCAACGACTCGACCTGCTACCACCCGCCCAGTTCCGATCAACTGCGGCGATAGCTGACCCGGATCCCCGAAAACTTTCAGATGTGCTTCAAGGTGTGGGAGGAGATCACGGTTCCCAAATATGCGAGCATGCACGTTATGGTATGCGGAGTCATAGCGTTGTGAACACGGTGGTAAATCTTCGCACGGTGTGTACGGTGATGTGTGGGAAGGCATTGCCATGCCTTGTCGGAGTACAGCGAGTTTGTAGCAGCAATGCCTAAGGTTCGGGCAGAACCTCAGTCAGCGATACGGGTGTTGTTGTCGGGAGGCCGTAGCCTAAATAGGAAAGTTGAGCGCCGATTCCGATGGTCAGCGCAAAGAGGGCCAATAGGACATAAAAGGCAGACTGGAACGCCTTCTGATTGGTGAACACACCGGATATGTAGAGGTACACGGTCACGAGCAGCGGCGGAAACAATAACATGGCGGCGACAAGGAACATCATGGTTGTCACCTCATCCAGCCTTTCTCCATTCATCCGGCTCGACCGAGAGTGGCGGAGGCTGGTCCAATTACTTTAGTAAGCTAAACTCATTGCAGACAGGAGTCAACACCAGGTTTCTTGAAGAAGAAACCGATCGCCCTCACATCGAGAAGCACGTAGGCCAACTGAATGCCGCACTATCCGAACTGGACAGAAGAAGCTTCGGCATGATTCTGAAGGGCAGCCGCGCAGAGATCCGTCCCCCTTCTTGGCATCCATCCTACAACATGAGAATGGTAGAAGTTGTGGCAGCGGCAAGCCTAGGCCGTGCGTAGTCGAAACCTGAAATCTAGAGGCGCAATTTTCTGTCCAAACTTTCAATGCGGTAGTACAATCGCAGCAGTCATAAGCAAGAATGACGGATCTAGAAGGGAGACAGAATGGCTGGGTTTGTCATGCGAAAGAATCATCGACTCAAGAAGCTGGTGCCGGTGCGGTATCTTTGGGACGGAGTTGCCGGAGAAGGCATCATCAAAGATCTCTCGCTGAGCGGAAGTTATATTACCGGGAATGCATCGGTTTCAATCGGCATGGAGCTCGCCTTGCAAATTTTTGTGCCGGGAGACCCGGAGCCGTTGTTGATCGATCGCACCACTGTAAAATGGGTCAAAGGATCAGAGTTCGGAGTGGATTTCGACACTCCCCCGCCGAAAGTGGCAGAGCGAATCACCATGGTCATCTCCACCCTGGTCAAGACACAACATAGCGCATCACGCAAGGGATAAGAGTGTAGACAGGTGCACCCCCAGCAAACATTTGAACCGGTCGGCTCAGGTTATGGATTACTCGATCTAGAAGAACGGAAAGACGAAGCAGCCAGTCCGTGTTCCCTGCTCCATATGCTCAAGCGCAGGATCTCCCTGTCCACATGTTGGCTACAACCAGCATCGATTGCATAATCAGCACATGTGTAGTGTTCCATTGTCTCAATATTTGGCCCACCTGTGTGTGCGTGCCTACGTCTCCAGGGGATCCCTCCCCGCTCTGCCGAGAACTCTTCCCTAGTTCTTTTTCAACTTGATCATTCATCAGCAGAAGGCCTGAGTCTATTTTGATCCATGTCGGGAATCTGCTACAAAGGGACGGATTCACCCAAGCAACGGTAGGGAGAATTGGGAATATCTCATTCAGCTCAAAAGAAACGGCCGCTCTCACGCCTCATCTGCGTATTGCTTGGTCTTGTGGCATGGAGCCTGACGGACGGGACGATTTCGGTCGTTCAGGCTGTCGTAAACCAGGACTTCCGTCTGTGGGCACCGATCACTTTGACCGTTCCCCTTTCATCTTCGTTCATCGGGTACATGGAGGTGAATCCCCGATTCGGCGACGATGTTTCGGAATTAGATCAACTGATTCTTCGCCCCGCGATCGGGTATAAACTGAATGACCGTTTTTCCGTGTGGCAGGGATATGCGTGGGTCGGAAATTATCAGCCGAGCCTCAGAGAAGAAAACCGGTTATATCAGCAACTGACGTATCGCGAGAAGTTCTCGTTCGTTAAGGTTGTCAGTCGCACCCGGTTGGAAGAACGATTTATCGAGCACACGGATGATGCTTCCATTAGAGCCCGAACGCTGCTGCGCGGGGATTTTCCATTGCCGATTGCTCCCGAGTGGGCGCTCGTCGTGTACGATGAAATATTTGTGAACCTCAATGCCGTGAACAACGGTCCTGACTCAGGATTCGATCAGAACAGATTCTTCGTCGGTATCAATCGCGAATTCACGAAGCAATTCAATATGGATGTTGGGTATCAGATGCAGGCGATCAACGGCAATCAGGCGGGGCTTATCAACCAAATTAACAACATAATTCTTCTGCAATTCTTTATCAATCTGTAGCACCGCTTCCTTCCAGAAGGACGCTTCGAAATTCCGGCGCGAACATAACGCGCGATTCAAAATTTGCTGTAGGAGAGATCTAACGTTCGGCTTCCGTGAGGTCGCCGTCTTCTTCTAGCTCTTCAAGATCGGCTTCCGCTTTGGCTTTCAGGGTTGAAGGGTGCAGCCCGTATTTCCTGAGCATTTTATAGAAGTCGGCCCGATACCGTCCGGCAAATTGGGCGGCGCGTGAGATGTTGCCGCCGGTGAGCTGCAGCACGTTCTTGAGGTAGGTTTTCTCAAACTCTTCCTTGGCTTCAGTCAGCGGTTTGAGCGGCGCGTCCGGTGACGTGCCCATTGAAGGCAAGAGGTCCGGCGTGATCATATCTTGACGCGTCATGACGGCGGCCTTTTCAATGACATTTTCCAATTCTCGGACATTCCCTGGCCAGGGATGTGTGACCAGTCGATTGAGGGCGGCCGGTGTAAAGCCGCGCAACGCTTTATTCGCTCGTTTCGCACTCGTGGTCAGGAAGTGCTGGGCCAACAGAGGAATATCATCTCGGCGGTCCCGAAGCGGAGGGATAAATAACGGGACGACGGAGATGCGGTAGTACAGATCGTTCCTGAATGACCCGTTCTTGACCGCTTCGCCGAGGTCTTTATTGGTTGCGGCGATAATCCGCACATCGATCTTCGTTGAGATCTCAGACCCGACCTCGCGGACTTCTCGTTCCTGCACGGCCCGCAACAGTTTGACCTGCATCGAGAGCGGCATTTCACCGATCTCGTCGAGAAAGAGCGTGCCGCCGTTCGCGCTTTGGAACAGGCCTCGTTTGGCGCCATGGGCGCTGGTAAATGCGCCGCGCACGTGTCCGAAGAGTTCAGACTCAAAGAGTGTTTCGGGAATGGCCGCGCAATTGAGGGCGACAAATGGCCCTTTACTCCGTCGGCTGTTCGAATGGATGACTCGTGCGAACACTTCTTTCCCGGTGCCGGTTTCTCCGAAAAGGACAATGGTTGCGTCGGAGTCTGCCACCTGTACGACTTGCTGGAGTATGCGCTGCATGGCGGGACTCCGCGCAACGATGTTCTCCATACCGTACAATTCGTTGACGAGAGACTTGAGCCGCTGGATCTCTCCTCTCATCCGTTGCGGAGAGAGCCCTTCCTCGATTTTGGCCTTCAGTTCCTGATCATCGAACGGCTTGGTGAGATAGCCGAAGGCCCCGCGCTGCATGGCTTCCACGGCATTGGGGATGCTGCCGTGGGCCGTCAGGATGATCACCGGAAGGCCTGGATGAATCCGCAACAGTTCCTCCGTCACATCGAGTCCGTCTTCGCTACCCAGTCTGAGGTCTGCAATGGCGAGGTCAAACCGGTCTTTTTTCGCTGCGGCGATGGCTTCACGTCCGGTGGTACAACCCGTGACGGCAAAGCCCATGGCTTTCAAGCGCATTTTCACAAGGTGTAACAGCCCCTCTTCATCGTCAACTACAAGAATATGTTCTTTTTCCATGAAGTTCCTTCTACGGTGTCGTCGGTTCCGGTGCAGTCTGAGACGGTGCCACCGTCGTTGGAGGACGGATAGGACGGACCTTATCCCGCATTTCCTGGTCGATCCGCTTCAACGCCTCCAATTGGCTCGTCAATTCCTCTATTTTCCTATCTTGATCCATCAGCTGCTTTTGCAGGTACAGCACGAGGCCTGCCTCGGCCTGATTTTTTGCAGCGCCTTTCTTGCCGTTGACCGAATCCATCTTCCGTTCCCGTTCGGCTAAATCTCGCTGGAGGATTTCCAGAGATTGGGAGTCGGCATCTTTCATGGCCCGCAATTGCTGGATAGTCAGCTCTCTATCAAGCAAGTCTCGCACCAGCCGATCTGATGCCTGGGCCAAAATGACCTGACTTTCCGAAAGGGCTGGGGCTGCCATGACCGATTGGAACCAGGACTGCTCAACAGGAGCAGCGTGATGCTCAAGTAACTCTATCCAGAGCTTGCTGGAGGAGGCTAGCTGGCTCTTGGGTGAGACAGCGATCACTTTCTCGAAGTATTTCGAGGCGATATCTCGACTTTCGTAAAGCCCCAACAAGGCACGCGTGAAGTAGACATGATCGCAGGAATTGCGCTCAGCACATTTCGGGAAGAGCGTCTCCTGCTTTTTCGCCAGGGCATGGAGGGATTTTGCCTCTCCGGTTTCCACCACGAAGTAGGGCTGCGAAAATTGAGGGGCCGACGACCATGCCGCGCATCCCCCGAGGAAAAACAAAGAGGATAAGAGCCCAGATATGAGGCCTCTGCGGATAGCCTTCACACCGTTTCCCCTGGTTTGGTGAGGCGTAGGATAAACCGCACAGTCGTTCCCTTCTTGGCTTCGCTTTCGATCCAAATCCGTCCTCCATGTGCTTCAACCACTTTTTTTGCCAGCGCCAGACCGAGGCCGCTCCCCGGTGTAGCATGTTTAGCCTTCGTGCTTCCTTGATAGAAGCGTTCGAAAATGTAGGGGAGGTCCTCGGCCTGAATACCGGGCCCGCTATCGCTCACGCTCACTTGCAGGACCCCCGCATCCGTGTCCGGCTTCATGAGTACCTTTACAATGCCCCCTTCCGAGCTGAATTTCAAGGCGTTTGAAAGCAAATTATCGAGCACTTGTTCTATGCGAAGCGCATCCGCTTTGACCCACACACGTTGAGCAGGCGCTTCCAGTAATAGCTGCACATGCTTGGCATCGGCGAGCAGTTGAACTTTGTTGATCGACATATCTGTGACGCGCTTGAGGTCCGTCGGGACAATTCGATATTCCATCATCCCGGCGTCCATCTTGGAGAGATCTAGAATGGTGGAGATGAGGGTGATGAGCCGGCGACTGCTGTCTGCCATGATGCGCAAGGTCGTGCGTTGTTCTTGTGACAAGGGGCCGGGAATTTCATCCAACAGCAAATGGGTGCCTTCTTGAATTGAGGCCATGGGCGTGCGCAATTCATGGGAGACATGGGCGAGAAACTCCCCCTTCATATCGTCCAATTCCTGGAGTTTCGTGCCCATCCAATTGACCGCGTCGACGAGATCCCGCAACTCACTGGGGGCTCGAATATTCAGCGACGTGCGGAAATCGCCCTGCCCGATCTGCTTGATATGGCTCTGCAATTGGCGAAGCGGGTGCAGAATCGTATAGCTGGCAAACCCGGCGAGCGTAATGCCAAACACAAGCGCAAGTAACACCAGTTGCTCAGTCACCGCTTCGGCTTGCGCCGAGCTTTCCCGTGACCGGCTGACGCCGACACTGATGCCGGTCTCGTGAAGATCGATAAACTGTTGAAGTGTCGCACTTATGCGGTCCATCAAGGCGTCTCGTCGACGTTCATAATCCGCGGATGGAGACGCCGGAGACGACACATCGTTCTCCAGTACTGAGCGGAAAATCATGAGTCGTTCTTGCTGCAGGCGCTTGGCATCCTCGAGTAGCTGAATGCCTTGGGGAGTCTGTTCCTGTGTCTCGAGGGTCTGGAGTCCGCGGTGAAATTCTTCGACCTCTTCATCGAAATGTTGTAGGAATGTGGCGTCACGTACGGCCAGATACTTTTTCTCGCTATTGAGTTGGGCATAGAGCACGGTGAGCAGACGTTTGGCTGATTCGATCGCCGGGTAATGGCGAGTCGCCATAGTGGCGCTCAACGCAGTCAGTTGGCGTAGTTGAAACAAGGCATACAGATTCACCCCTGCCATCACTACGATGATGAGGAGGGAGGTCAGGACTATGCGCCAGAAGATAGATAAGCGCACGTGCGAAGCTCTTTCTCAGCCTGGAGGAACGAGGATATATGTAAAGGCTGTAGGCAATTCCATACACTATTTCTCCCTGTCACTCAAGGGATCCGGCAAACACACACTCCCCTACCTCATCCACCTTCTTTATGGAGAGCGATGAGCTAGGGAGGTTTGAGCAGCTTCCAATCAGGAGAGTCAGAAACGAACTCGTTCCGCCCTGCGACTCGTCCCTACTTGCTGAAGGGTGAGATAAATTGGCGTTGGCGTCGGGATACCCCATGTAACGATGCAAAGAGATGGCCACGAAACAACAACATGGCGACGGCAAGCGGTGGTGTAAAGACCAGTCCAAGATACCAGCTGATTGAAGAAGGGATCCCCATGTAGTCGAGCCAACCTCCGAGGATCGTGAACGGCAAGACGAGGATCTGGGAAAAGTCCAACCCTGCCCCTCTCCCTACTCGGCTGGAGAGAGAAAAAAACGATTGCAGCCCCATGGGCGAGAGGACGATAGGGATCAGGATCACGGCAAACGGAAGAAACCATTCAATCCAATTCTCAAGAACGAACTGGTACGAGGTCTTCAACACCTCGAGCGGAGAATCATGCCGAACTTGATAGATAATTTCCGGCGCCGGGTTCAGCAAGAGAAAGATGAGCAAAAAGGTGACATACGAGATGAGTTGCCCATACGGGTTCGTTTGCATACTCAGGTCGAGAGCCATGAGTGGCAACCAGAGGATAAATCCAATGCCGATGACATCCCAAAAGTAGTGACCGACACTGCCAACAATGTCCTGAAATGTGATCGCCCGCGCCTGGCGTATCGATTGCTCGATTAGACTCAGGGTTGCGCCAACCAGAAGCGCGTTCACTGCACCAAGCACAAAGCCTCCGATCATGCCGAGCGGCGAGGCAATCTGGGTGGCGAGGACCAGCAGGAATCCAAATCCCACCACGGCTAACATGGTCATCCAGCCCCGGACAAGGGACTGTCCGGTTTTGCGAAAGGCGTTCCGATAGAGTGCGAGCGTGTCGGTCAGCATCTGTGACATGAAAGACAATAGTCTGGGGAAGCTTATTGGGTCAAGCCATCGGACTCTCGCGGGAGGTTGACTTCCCTTATCCTGTGATTATGTGTATCGGAATAGTACAGGCCGGTACGCGGAGAGGAGTGTTCCAATGGATATGAACCGAATGACGATCAAGCTACAAGAGGCGCTCCAGACTGCGTCGTCTCATGCTGCGAGGCGAAGTCATCAGGGGATAGATGTGGAGCATCTTCTGCTTGCTTTCATGGAGCAGGATGGAGGTCTCGCCTCCCCTCTCCTCGAACAGGCAGGATTGTCAGTGCCCTCCGTTCGTCAGGCGGTGGAGCAGGCCCTGGCGAAGCTCCCTCAAGTCCAAGGAGCCGGGGCAAGTCCGGGACAACTCCATGTGGCATCCCGACTCAGTCAGGTCTTGGCCAAAGCCGAAGACGAACAACGAGCGTTGAAGGATGACTATCTCAGCGTCGAGCACGTCATCCTCGCCATGGTCCAGGAAGGGGGCGTCTTCAAGAAACTGGGTCTCACGAAGGAACGGCTGTTGGGCGCGTTGCAACAGGTACGAGGGTCCCAACGTGTGACGAGCCAGGACCCGGAAGGCACCTACCAGTCATTGGAGAAGTATGGCCGCGACTTGACCCGATTGGCTGGGCAAGGGAAATTGGATCCCGTGATCGGACGCGATGAGGAAATTCGTCGAGTTGTGCAAATTCTCTCACGACGGACCAAGAACAACCCTGTGCTCATCGGGGAACCGGGCGTCGGGAAAACCGCCATTGTCGAAGGGCTTGCCATTCGCATTATCAAGGGAGATGTGCCTGAAGGACTGAAGAAGAAACGCCTCATCACCCTCGACATGGGATCGCTGGTGGCCGGCGCGAAGTTTCGCGGCGAATTTGAAGAACGATTGAAGGCGGTCCTCAAAGAGGTGCAGGCGTCAGAAGGACAAGTGTTGCTCTTCATTGACGAGCTGCATACGGTCGTGGGGGCGGGCGCGGCGGAAGGGGCCATGGATGCCGCAAATTTACTCAAACCTATGCTGGCCCGAGGCGAATTGCATTTGATCGGCGCGACGACCCTGGATGAATATCGAAAACATATTGAAAAAGATGCCGCGCTGGAACGCCGGTTCCAGACCGTACTGGTCGATCAGCCGACGGTGGAGGACACCATCTCCATTTTACGCGGACTGAAGGAGCGCTACGAGGTGCACCATGGCGTGCGCATCAAAGACGCTGCGCTGGTCGCCGCCGCAAAACTCTCAAACCGGTATATTGCAGATCGCTTTCTCCCGGACAAAGCCATCGATTTGGTCGATGAATCGGCGGCCCGCCTGCGGACGGAAATCGATAGTCTGCCGGCGGAACTCGATGAAGTGTCGCGCAAGGTAATGCAGCTGGAGATTGAGCGGGAGGCCTTGCGAAAAGAACAGGACCAGGCCAGTCAAGCGCGGCTGGCGACCCTTGATCTGGAGTTAGGCGAGAAGCAACGGGATCTGCATGCACTCAAGACACGATGGGACTCAGAAAAAGCCTCAGTCTCACGGTTGCGCAAGACTCGGGAAGCGATGGAAGAAGTGAAACAGGCGATTGAGCGCGCAGAACGCGACTACGATCTCAATCGTGTCGCAGAGCTGCGATATGGAGAATTGCCACGACTTGAGCGGGAGCTGGCGCTGGAACAACAACAGCTTGGGAAGAAACAGGGTGAAAGCCGGTTACTCAAAGAAGAGGTCGATGAAGACGACATTGCGGCCGTTGTCAGCCGCTGGACGGGAATTCCCGTTTCCCGACTGGTCGAAGGTGAAACGGAGAAACTCTTAAAACTGGGCGATCTGCTCCACGAGCGAGTGGTGGGCCAGGATGAAGCGGTGCAGGCGGTCTCGGATGCG
>DATENE010000086.1:0-7643 GCA_035275205.1 Nitrospiraceae bacterium | reverse complement strand
GAATTCCATCGAGTCGGCGGTACACGCCTCGTATCGGTCAATATTCGGATCATCGCCGCCACGAACAAGGACCTCCGGCAGGCGGTGAAAACCGGTGAGTTTCGCGAGGATCTCTTTTTTCGTTTGAACGTCATCAGCCTGACCCTACCCCCGCTTCGCGAACGGCCCGATGACATCCCCGCCCTGGCCAAGTTTTTTTTGAACCGGCATGCGAGAGATGCGAAGCGTCCAGGCATGATGTTCAGCCCCGAGACCATGGAGGCCATGCGACGGTACCCTTGGCCGGGAAACATTCGCGAATTGGACAACGTCGTCGCTCGGGCCGTCGTCTTGAACCACTCGGACACCATCGAGCCGGACATGCTGTCGTTGGATGCCATAGGCCGCGCCTCACCGGCTGAACGCCTGCACTATCTTTCGCTCCCCTACCATGAGTCGATGGAAGCACATAGCCGCTACATCATCGAGCAAGCCGTCGAAGACGCGGAGGGCAATCAGACGAAAGCGGCCGATCGCCTTAAACTCCAACGCACATACCTGGCCCGCTTGATCAAGCAACGAAAGGTGAAAGAGGAGCCGAATCAGCTCTAGCAGGTTACGGAAAAACTACCCTAGCGCCCTCGACCTTCAGTGGTTCATACGCACGGCACAACAGGTAAACCTTCTCGCAGGATGCTCAAAAAGTCCGTTCAGCAAGGCCGCAGCGAGCGAAGAACCGGAGGCGTACCCTCTGGGGTACGTTGAGGATCTGAGCGATGCGAGAACGAAGCTGGCGGACTTTTTCAGCATCCTGTTACGCAGGTTGCTGCCTTGCCGTCAGAGTAATGCGACCGGCTGTTGCATCCTGTTCGGCCTGCGCATAGCGCTCCGGAGTCCCGATGTCTGACCAGTATCCCTCACAGTCATACCCGAGCACCGTCTCTCCCCGCTGAATCGCCGCCACATAGGGGTCGATGATCGTCGAGGCCACGCCCTTCGGCACATCTCGCAGAAGCCGCAGTCGAAGCACATGAATCCCTGCAAACATGCGGGGCTGGGTCGGCGCCGGATCTGTGCGTCCGCGCCCGGTGATCCGCACGATGCGGTCGTTCGAGTCCACTTCTACAAGACCCCACCGCTCCGCCTCAGGATCCTTGCGCAACACCAACGTCGCGGCAGCATCACGCTGCTGGTGAAACGCGCACAACGCACCGAGATCGAGCTCCACAAGTGTATCGCCGTTGAGCACCAACACGGACTCACCGGAGAAATGTGGCTCCGCCCGCTTGAGGCCGCCCCCCGTGCCCAAGATCGCCGGCTCGTGCGAATAGATGATCCGCAGCCCGTACCGCGAGCCGTTGCCGAGCGCTTGCTCGATCATTGGTCCGAGATGATGCAGATTGATGACAACATCGCGGAACCCATACCGCTTCAGCAGCAAGAGATTCCACACAATCAGCGGCGTGCCCGCGATGGGGAGGAGCGGCTTCGGAATCGTGTTTGTGAGCGGTCTCAGACGAGTTCCCAAACCCGCTGCGAGGATCATGGCGATCATGTCATAGCTTTCAGCAATCAGCTCTCAGCGATCAGATCCGGAGCAGCCACTTTTCTCTGCTGACTACTGACAGCTGACGGCTGATTGCTTATTCTCATTGCAATTCCGGCACGTAGGGGGTGAGATGCTTCCGGAGTGTTGCCAACTCGGGATACTTCTGGAGATTGCGTTTGACATAGCTCAACACTCGCGGAATGTCGGCGAGGAAGCTGGGATTGCCTTTGACGCGATCGATGTAGACGAAGCGTCCCGCCGCTTTGAGATTGCGCTGGATGCTCGTGAGGTCGAACAGGCGGCGGAAGCCCTCTCGGTCGGCCCACACCTGCCGATGCATCGCCAACCCATCGAGATAGCGGTTGATCAAGCGGTCGATCAGCGCCTCGTCGAGTTCGATATAGGCGTCGCGCAGCAGTGAGGCGAGATCGTATGTCGCGGGCCCCATCAAGGCGTCTTGAAAGTCGATCACCCCTAGCCGTTCGCCATCGACCATCAAGTTGCGCGAGTGATAGTCCCGGTGGACGAACACGCGCGGTTGGCCGGCGAGCAGCTCGGCGATTCTCTCGAATTCGCCACGGATGGGCAGGTGATCGTCGGCGCACATCGGCTTCCCTTGCCGCGCCACAATCCCATACTCCAGGAAATGGTCGAACTCCCACATGAGGAGTGGCACATCGAAACCCCGGTGAAACGCGAGACAATTCTGATCGGCTGATGCCGTCACCGTCGATTGCATGCGCACAAGGGCATCGACGGCCTGAGTATAGCGCGCTTCCTGGTCTGCCGCACTCGCCTTACGACAGGCTTCCGACAGGGTCAGGTCACCGAAATCTTCAAGATAGAGCAACCCCGCCTCCTGATCGTAGTGATAGAGCCGTGGAACAGAGACCCCGGCTTTGGATAAATGGGAGAGAATGTTCAGAAACGGCAATTCGGTCACCGGATGAGCCGCTCCGCTGACAGCTTCTTCTGATTGCTTGAACGCCTCCGGTTCAGCCAACTGCATGAGAATCACCGAGCGAACAGCGCCACCGGTCAACTCGATGCGGAAATACCGGCGGTTGGACGCATCGCCTGCTAAGGGTGTGAGTGCCTTGAATCGTCCCTGAAAGGGAAGCCGGGCCTCGACCGTGGCAGCCACGAACGTACGATCCGGCAAAGCGAGTGGCTGTTTCGGCGCAGCAGGATGGAGGGTCGCCATAGGCTGCGCATTATACTGATGCAGGGAAACCTTGTCACTCAGAGGAAGAAGAGGGGTAGCCTGGTCGTCCTCCTGCTCGCGGAACGCGCACGATCAGAATGTGCTCGTTCGACGCGCGCAATCGAGGATCGACCAGGCCACCCCTGAGAAGAAGCATTGTAGGGAAGAGGGAAGGCACACCAAGAAATTCTTGGTGTGCCGGCGAAGAACAGCCTTGCCCACTTTTTTCCGGCGATCATTCTACGAGAGGTTGATGCAGATAGAGGGCCTAGTCTGACTGTGGGGCACTGAACTAGCTGGGATGATGCGTGTACCCTCACTTATTGTCCGTCTGGTCAGAGCATTATTCCGTGTTGATGAGCCGCCAACTCAGTGCTCCAATGAATGCGCCGAATGTATCGGCTAGCCAATCGAGCCAGCTCGACTCGCGGAAGGGGACAAAGAATTGATGCGCTTCATCCGTCATCCCATACAGCGACGCCGTCACAATGGCAAAGAGCAGCGCGCGCGACGCCACCCATCCGCTCACACCCCAACGAAAGGCCCGGTAGCACAACGCGCCAAGCACCGCATACTCCACCGCATGTAAAACTTTGTCGCTGACTTCTTCGAGTAGGAACGACGGCAATTTCTCTTCCGGGTGCGACTGGGCGGACATGAAAAAAATCAGTCCGACATACAGGGCCACCGGCACCCAATACCAGAGCACCTGAGCCATACCATCCTGTCGAACTGCGCCACGCATTAATTTCTTCTCGCTCCGCTTCCTACCCTATGCCATACTTATACCGAACAGGTTATACAAAGGCCATAGAACACGCCAGACTTTACTGATACGCACGGCTAGAACAACAGGAATACGCACCGCACAGAAGGCTCAAAAAGGCCAGACGTCTCACCCGCCCAACCCCGATGCGCCGAGACGCACCGTTCCGCGGGCAAGGCCGCAGGCGAGTCGAAACCGGAAGCGTACCCTCTGGGGCGCACGGTGCGACGAATAAGGAGCACCACGTCTGTGCGCGCCGCCGAGTCGGTGAGGCGGCCGGGTCCCCGTTGAGGATTTCGACGAACCGAGAACGAAGCCCAGGAAAAGGCGCGTCCAGGCGCGCCGGGGTTGGGCGGGTGAGAAGAGCGACTTTTTCAGCCTTCTGTTAATGCATTCGATCATGAAGACTGCCCGAATCTGTTTTCTCTGGCACATGCATCAACCGTATTACACAGACCCGGTTGCGGGGTCTGCCAGTATGCCCTGGGTACGTCTCCATGCCACCAAGGCCTACTACGACATGGCCTACGTGCTGGAGAAATTCCCCGCCATCAAAGCCACGTTCAACTTTACTCCCTCCTTGCTGCGACAACTTGAGGAAGTCGGATCAGGGACCGTGCGCGACCTTTTTCTCGAACATGCGCAGCGTCCAGCAACGGACCTCCGTCCGGAAGAGAAAGCCTTTATTGTCAGGCATTTCTTCTCCGCCAATTGGGCCACGATGGTGCGCCCCTACCCGCGCTATCATGAATTGCTCGTGAAGCGTGGACTCGATATCTACGGCCGCGACCTGGAGCGGATTTCCCGGCAGTTTTCCGTGCAGGATTTGCGGGACTTACAGACGTGGCACAACCTGGCCTGGTTCGGCTACGGCACCGTCAGCCGCTATCCGCGCCTGGCTGCGCTGCGCGCGAAAAACCGGGGCTTCACGGAAGAAGAAAAACAAGAGGTGTTGGCCCTCCAACTCGTCGCCGTGCAGGAGATCATTCCGCTTTATCGACGACTGATGCAGCGAGAGCAAATCGAGCTCAGCACGACCCCTTTCTTTCATCCGATCCTGCCGCTCCTCATCGACACGGACTTCACCCACCGCGCCAGGCCCGATCTCCCGCTCCCCTCGCGATTCCATGCGCCGGCTGATGCAGAGGCACAGCTGCAACGCGCCGTCGAGTTTCATACTGCGACATTCGGCCGGCCTCCGGTGGGTCTCTGGCCGTCGGAGGGATCCGTCTGTCCGGAGCTGATTCCGATGCTGCCGAAGACCGGACTACGCTGGCTGGCGACCGACGAAGGTATCCTCGCTCGCTCGCTCAACGGGGCCCAGCAACCGTGGCAACGCCACCACGATCTGTATCAGCCCTACCGGGTCGGGCCGGAGGGCCAAGACGTCACGATGCTGTTTCGCGATCGGGAGATCTCCGATGCCTTTGGCTTCGTCTACCACAAGACCACTCCTGACATGGCCGCCGAAGATGTGCTTCGCCGGCTGCGCCAGATCATTGGTGACATGCCGCAAGAACAGGTCACCATCACGATCGCGCTCGACGGGGAAAATCCGTGGGAGCACTACCACGAGGGCGGCGAACAATTTCTCTCCCTGCTCTACAAAGCCTGCTCAACCGGCGCACTCGATGGCGACGCAGTCCGCACAACGACCGCAACGATCTCCGAAGCGCTTCACACTTCGCCGGCGACTCGGCGCGTCAGCCACCTCCATTCAGGCTCCTGGATCAATCAGGACTACAAAATCTGGATCGGCCACCACGAGGACAATCGGGGATGGGACTTGGTCAATCAGACGCGATCGCGTCTTGCCGAGATTTCCGCCACACTCCCATCGGATCGCGTACAAGCCGCCTGGGACGAACTCTATGCCGCCGAAGGCAGCGATTGGTTCTGGTGGTATGGGGACGACTTTGATACCGACTACAAAGAGGAGTTCGATCGGCTCTTTCGAACTCACCTTCAAAACGTCTGGACGATCGCGGGATTGACGCCGCCGGACCTGTTGAATCAGCCGATCGCTACTCCCCGCAGCATGCCGGACGCAGACCTCATGAGCACACCGCTCGCGTTGCTGAGCCCCTCCATCGACGGACTCGTCACCGACTTTTTCGAGTGGCGTGGAGCAGGCCGAATCAAGACTCAGCCGCCGCTCGGCGCGATGTGGAAGGCAAAAGGGGTTTTGACCGATATCCAGTTCGGCTGGAGTCTTGACCGGTTGTTTCTCAGACTCGACCCGGACGAGCAATCGCAACCGCGCCAGGCAGGACTCACGGTCGAACTGCAGTTGCAGACGCCCGAGCACGTGTTTCACCTATCGTTTTCGCTGGCGCAGTCGGAAACAGATCAATTTCTGCTCTCGCAGAAGCTGGCGAGCGGATCCTGGCAGGAGATCGGCCACTATCGATCGATTTGTCGTCGGAATATCGTTGAGCTGACTGTGCCATTTAAGGACTTACAGCTCACGCCGGGGCAGGAACTCCGCATGACGATCCTGGTCCTGGAATATGGCTTGGAAGTCGCACGCCACCCACATCACAAGCCTGTGATCTTCCACGTGCCAGGTCCGGAGTTTGAAGCAAATCTCTGGCGAGTATGATTCAAAGAAATGCTGGGTGCTGCGTTATGAGTTGTGAAATTCCATTCTGTCTGCGACACTCAGCGCTCAGGACTCAGCTCTCGGAACTATTCATGCAATCGCGGAGCAATCATGCCTGACTTACGCCGTGACCCGATTGTCGGACGATGGGTAATTATTTCGACAGAACGCAGCGCTCGCCCCCACGACTTTATTCCCGTGCAACCAGCCCGGCATTTGGCCGCAACACTCTGTCCATTTTGTCCAGGGCAAGAACGACTGACACCGAAGGAAATCATGGCGTACCGGCCACAGCCGGTCGAGCCCAACGGCCCGAATTGGACCGTGCGTGTCGTGCCGAACAAGTTTCCCGCGCTCCAGGTCGAAGGCGATCTCGACCGTCAAGGGCTCGGCCTCTACGATCGCATGAATGGGATCGGCGCGCATGAGGTCATCATCGAGACCTCGAACCACCAAGATAGTCTGGCCGACATGCCGACAAAACGGATCGAGGACGTGCTCTGGGCCTATCGCGATCGTCTGATCGATCTGAAGAAAGACACGCGGTTCCGATACATCCTGATTTTCAAGAATCACGGAGCGACCGCCGGCGCCACGCTGGAGCACAGCCACTCCCAACTCATCGCCCTGCCGATCATCCCCACCAGCGTCCAGGAGGAACTCGATGGCTGTCGGGCTCATTATTTTCAGAAAGAGCGTTGCATCTATTGCGACATTCTCCGGCAAGACATCGCTGACGGCGATCGCATTGTGGCGGAAAATCCGGAGTTCCTCTGCGTCACTCCGTATGCCCCGCGCTTTCCCTTTGAAATGTGGATCCTCCCCAAACGCCATGCCGGCTACTTCGAAGAGAGCCAGAAGACGCAATTCGAGTTTCTCGCGCCGATTCTCTCCGAAGCGCTGCGGCGGATGGACAAGGTCCTCTCTCGGCCATCGTACAACTTTATCCTCCACAGCTCTCCCCTCCACGACAAGACCGGGGATTTCTACCACTGGCACATCGAAATCATTCCCAAACTCACGCAAGTCGCGGGGTTCGAATGGGGCACAGGATTCTACATCAATCCGGTAGCGCCAGAAGAATCGGCGAAGTTTCTGCGGGAGGCCGCGATATAGAGTCATCAGCTGTCGGCCATCAGCTTTCAGCTCCGAAATGATTCAGGGTCCGCACTGATTGCCGACGGTTGGAGGCTTTCTTGCAATCCTCCCAACGCCGGCCTTATCATCCGCCCATGCAAGTCCATCTGAGCCATCCAGCTAGAACCGTCGAGGTCAAAGGCCCCAAGAAGGTCAAAGACCTCTTGCGCGAACTGAATCTTCCCGTCGAAGCGCATCTGGTGATCAAAGGTGACGATCTCGTCACCGAAGACGAAATGCTCTACGACGGGGATCAGATTGAAATCCGGCCGGTGATCTCTGGAGGATAGCTGTCAGCCATCAGCTTTCAGCCAAGAGTACTGCTCTATCGCTGATAGCTGACCGCTGAGTGCTGATCGCTTGAGGAAGAATGAACTGCACCAAATGTAAAACCAAAGCGGTGATC
>DATENE010000085.1:0-23978 GCA_035275205.1 Nitrospiraceae bacterium | reverse complement strand
GATGGGTGCGTGCTTGCCAAGGATGGCATCCTCAGTGATGAGGACTTCCTTAATTTGCTTCTGAGACGGGGCATCATACATCACATCCAGCATCACGTCTTCGAGGATGGCACGCAATCCTCGAGCGCCGGTTTTCTGGTGAAAGGCTTTCCGTGCGATCGCGCCCAGCGCGCCTTCCGTGAACTTCAGTTTTACCTTCTCAAAGGAGAGCAATTTCTCATACTGTTTTGTGAGTGCGTTCCTCGGCTCGGTCAAGATTCGAATGAGGGCGCGTTCATCCAGCTCATCCAAGGTCGCGACGACCGGCAGCCGTCCGACGAATTCCGGAATCAAGCCGTACTTGAGGAAGTCTTCCGGCTGAACTTTCGCGAACAATTCGCCAAGTCGCACTTCGCTTCGTCCGCGAACTTCTGCTCCGAATCCCATCGCCTTGCGATTCAGGCGTTGCTCGATAATATGCTCGAGCCCGACGAAGGCTCCGCCGCAGATGAATAGAATGTTGCTCGTATTGACCTGAATAAACTCTTGGTGCGGATGTTTGCGTCCGCCTTGAGGCGGCACGTTGGCGACGGTCCCCTCGATGAGCTTGAGCAGCGCTTGCTGTACCCCTTCGCCCGAGACGTCTCGGGTGATGGATGGGCTGTCGCTCTTGCGGCTGATCTTGTCGATTTCATCGATATAAACAATGCCTCGTTCAGCCCGCTCCACGTCGTAGTCCGCTGCCTGGAGGAGTTTGAGGATGATGTTTTCCACATCTTCGCCGACGTACCCAGCTTCTGTAAGCGTCGTCGCATCGGCCAGCGTGAAGGGGACGTCCAGGTACTTCGCGAGGGTCTGGGCCAATAGCGTTTTCCCCGTGCCTGTGGGCCCCAGCATGAGAATGTTGCCCTTCTGGAGTTGCACATCGTCGGCGTCTTTGTCTTTGGACGAGATGCGCTTGTAGTGGTTATGAACGGCGACCGAAAGAATTTTCTTTGCCCGCTCCTGTCCTACGACGTATTGATCCAGATGGTGCTTAATTTCCAGCGGCTTCTTGAGCTTCGACGAAATCTCTTCCTTGGCTTCTTCCCAATCTTCGGCAATGATGTCGTTACAGAGGTTGACGCATTCGTCGCAGATGTAGACGGTGGGCCCGGCGATCAATTTGCGGACTTCGTCGCGGCTCTTTCCACAGAATGAACAGCGGAGATGTCGATCCATCTTATCCGGCTTCGCCATGAGTCCCCCCCCGTTACTTGTCCTTGGCCCCGTCTTTTCCTGTGTCGCCACTGACGGCCTTGAGGAGCTTCGGCGGCCGTGTGATGACTTCGTCGATGAGACCGTATCGCTTGGCTTCCTCTGCCGACATGAAGTGGTCGCGTTCTGTATCCAAGGCTATCTTCTCCAAAGGCTGGCCGGTATGTTTGGCCATGATCTCATTGAGTCGTTCTCGGATTTTCAAGATCTCTCTAGCATGAATGTCGATTTCAGTGGCTTGCCCCTGAAACCCGCCCATGGGTTGGTGAATCATGACCCTTGCATTTGGGAGAGCGAATCGCTTGCCTTTGGTCCCGGCGGTGAGCAAAAAGGCTCCCATGCTGGCGGCCTGTCCAAGGCAGATGGTGTTGATCGGAGGTTTCACATATTGCATGGTATCGTAAATACCCAATCCTGCCGTGACACTTCCTCCGGGCGAATTGACGTAGAGATTGATGTCCTTTTCCGGGTCTTCCGCTTCAAGAAACAAGAGCTGGGCAATAATCAGGTTGGCGAAAATGTCGTCGATCGGCGCGCCAAGGAAGATGATCCGGTCTTTCAGGAGCCTTGAATAAATGTCGTAGGCGCGTTCGCCTCGATTGGTTGTCTCAATAACAATGGGGACAAGCATGCACGTCGTTCCTTTCAGTTAGTAGGGCGCTGAAAAAGTCGCCCTTCTCACCCGCCCAACCCTAGTGCGCCAAGACGCACTTTTTCCCAAACTTCCTTCTCGCGTCGTTCAGATCCTCAACGTACCCTACCCGGGAAAAGAGCTGTTCCCACAGCTCGGGGTCGGGTGGGTGAGAATGTTACGTCCCGGTCTTCACTCGCTGCGGCCTTGCTGGACGGCCTTTTTGAGCATCCCGCGTCGTATACTCCCGTTATTCTAAACTGACTGGCCAACGAAACTCGGCCAGCTACGCTACTCGGCACTATCCTTGAATCACCGCATTGCGGTAGACGAAATCCAAGGCTTTATCCACCAAAATCCTGGTACGCAAGTCATCGATGGATTCTTGCCCGCCGGCTTTGATCATCTTGACGAGATCGGCAGCCGGCATTTTGAGTTCCGACGCCAGCCGCATGATCTCGGCGTTAAAATCATCTTGTGTGACGGTCAGCCCTTCTTTCCCGGCGATTTCCTCCAACACGAGGCTGACCTTCACCCGGCGTGCCGCTTCGTCCCGATGCTCCTGGCGAAGACTTGTGAGGTCCTCCTTACCGGGCGATTCTTGGGCGCCACCCTTCCGCTGCTGTTGCTGCGTGTGCTGCCGGATGATGGCTTCCAGCTCACGCTCCACTAGGGTTTCCGGAAGATCGAAGTGGTGGGTATCCATGAGCCGCTTGATGATCGTGTCTTTATAGGTGTCTTCGATTTCTCGCTTCAGGGCATGCTCCATCCCGTCCCGCAGTTTGTCTTTGATTTCTTGGAGCGAGTTGTAGGGGCCACAATCTTTGGCGAATTCATCATCCAGCGCGGGCAGTTTCTTTTCCTTGACGGATTTGATCGTCAGAGTAAATACGACCGTCTTGCCCGCAACGCGAGGATCGGGATGGCCGGTTGGGTATGGCTGGGAAATTTCGAGCATGTCGCCCTCTTTTTTCCCCCCGACGTGCGAATCAATTTCCAAGCCCAATACGGCGGCGTGTGATCCGACCTTGTGGAGTTGACCTTCCTTCTTCGTTCCTTCCAGTGGTGCTCCATCGAGAAGGCCGTGCATATCCAGGACAATATAGTCCCCGTCCACGATGGCGTGGCCTGGAGGTGTGGCTTCCAGGCGGGCCTGTTGTTCGCGCAAGACTTCAAGGCCTCGGTCGAGCTGTTCGTCGGTCACGGTGCGCTTGTCGGGTTTGAGCGAGATCGGACTCGGCGCTTTATAATCGCGCAACTCGATTTTCGGCTTGATCTCGACGGTTGCAGTAAACGTAAAGGGCTCGTCTTTCTTAATTTTGACCCGGTCCAGCGGAGGAATTTCAACGTGGACCGGCACAATCCCCGCTTGGCGGACGGCCTTGTCGTAAAAGTCCGGCACAAGGCTTCGAATTACGTCCTCTTCCACGGTCTTGGCGTAGCGCTTTTCCAGCAAGGCCAGGGGTACCTTGCCAGGGCGAAACCCTGGGATGTTGACCTGGCGATTCAGATCAACATAGGCGCGAGCAAATCGTTGTGTGACCTCATCGCCCGGCACCTCAATCTTGAGGGTGCGTTTCAACGGTCCGAGTTCAGTCACTTCCATTTTCATAACTGGTGCGCACCCTTGTTCGAAGTAAGAATTCTTGTGCGGACTGCCGAACTGTCGCCGGCTGCCCGGCCGTGGTCTGGTGCGAGAGGGGGGACTTGAACCCCCACGGTTACCCACGAGATCCTAAGTCTCGCGCGTCTGCCAGTTCCGCCACTCTCGCAGGGTGGGGTATGCAGGAGTCGACTCCAGCAACAACGAACAAACAAACGAAAAGGTACGTTCCTGGGGGTATTTTGTACCGTTGGACGTATCCCACTGTCAACCCATACTCCTGCGGGGTGGAAGGGGGTTTACATGCGTGCCTATGGGACGGTCGGTGCCCATTTGTGACACGACAGAATCCCATACAAGACGGGATATCGTGCTCGGTTCAGGCTCAAAGGAACCCGAGATAAAAAGATAGAGATACGCCCTCGATTTGATCTATTGAGAGAGTCATCACAGGGTCTCATCGTGCCTGTTGTAGCGGCAGGTTATACCGACGGGTATAATCAGGTGGCGAGGTCACTCATCGTCGGTAGGCCGATTAAAAGGTGCTGAGTGCGCGTCCCACTATTACTACTCTCAACTCTGGCGTTCGGCGCGGTGGCGCTTTCCTCTTCATGGGCCTACCGGGACTATTTCACGCCGGAGCAGAAAGCACTGCTGGACAAAATCCAGATTGTGCGCATCGAGGCGATTGCACTTACGGACAAGGGAGCCGTTGACGCTGCGCCGATTGTTCAACTTGTAGCCCGCCGGATGGGTGAATTGGGATACACGGTTGTAGGCGACGCCGGTAAACCGCATGACGTGGTGATCAAAGTCAAATGCGAACAGCGAAAGACATGGGAAGGCACAACTGCAGCAGGCGGCGATGCGGATTTGCCCGATGCCCCGTCTCGACTGTGGAAAGGCCCCGCCTGCCAGATGACCTATCTCCTCGCGAACATCAAGGTTAAATGGCAGAAAGAGGTCAGAACCGAGTTTGAAGATGCAGAGCAAGCCGCGCAATCTGCCAAAGCGGGAGATCCTGGAGCCTATGCTATGAGCAAACTGAGGGAGGCGCTCGAAACGTACGAGTTTCCCTTGTTGCTGGCTGCCGAATGGGGTCAGCCCGAGCGCCTGTTGACGGTACTCGATCGATCCGATACGCCGCAGGCCAGAAAGATCAAAATTCTCTCTCTCTTAGGCGAGATGCAAGCCGATGAGGCTCTGCCCAAGCTGAGGGAGGCGCTCAAAGACCGTAACCTGGCGAAGCAAGCGATTGGGGCGATGGGCAATCTCGGCAAAGAAGGCATTCCGCTGCTCGTCGATATCATGAACACGTCTCCGCAGCCTGAATTGCAGGCGGCAGCAGCCAAGGGCTTAGGCCAATTGGGTGGGATGCACGGCGATGCGTCTGTGGTGCCACCGTTACTCGCCAAGCTGGGAGATCCGAAAACAGATTGGTCCGTGCTGACAGAAGTGGCCTGGTCGTTGGGAAAGATTCCGGATAAACGATCGATCCAGCCGCTCTATGATCTCGACAAGAAACTGCAAGCCATGCGCGACCCGGAGAACGTGCAGTTGAAGAAACTCAAAGAAGCGGTGTTTTGGGCAATCAAACAGTGCGATACGTGGGATCAGTTCAGCTAAAGCATGTTACCGTCCATATGTCCCGGTCTTTGGCCGAATCTTTTCCGGCTATATTCCTAGCGCTTGTTCAATGCGACGGGGGCTTCTCCTTATGGGAGAAGCCCCCGTGCTGTTTGTAAGGTTGGGACAGAGTTACTTCGTGACGCGGATCTCAACACGACGGTTCTTCGCTCTGCCCGCATCGGTGTTGTTCGGCACAACCGGCTTGGTATCCGCATACCCGTGCGTTGTCGCGGCGCCAAGACCACCTTCGGTCAGCGCCTTCGCCGCATTTGCCGCACGGGACTCAGACAGTTCCTTGTTCGTGGGGAACCTCTTCTTCAGTGCGCCTTGGATTGGCCGGTTGTCGGTGTGGCCGTCCACAGCGACTTTATACTCCGGGAAATCTTTCAAGACTGCCCCGACTTGCTTCAACGCATCGACGCCCGCCGGTTTTAATTGATCTTGGCCGGAACTGAACAGATAGCCGGAGGCCAGGTTAATGATCAACCGCTCGTTGTTGAGATCGACGGTGATGTCACCCTTCTCGATCTCAGGACGAAGCGCCCGGATCAATCCACGCTGAGCTTCTTTGAGTTTCGCCATCTCAGTATCGAGTTCGCCGCGTAGCGCCGCCAATTGGGATTCGAGCTCTGCATTCCGCTTCCTCGCCGCGGCCAGTTCAGCTTCCAACCTGTCCTTATCGCTACCACCGGCGCTGAGGCCGGCGGCTAGCGCCATTGATGCTGCGAGCTGTTGTTGTGACTGGGTGAGGTCGCCCTGTGTCGAAGCGAGCTGTCGTTCCAGACCGTTCACGCGGCTATTCAGCGCCGCATTCTCGTTCGCCAGGCGTTGGCGCTCTTTTTCCAGAGCTGCGAGCCGGGTGGCTGCATCCGTCGACGGATCGACAGCCATGCTCGGTGCCGGATTACAGCGAACGTCATTCCAGGCAGTCCATTGGTGAGTCTTGTCACAAATAGGACTCTTATCCCAGCTTGCACAACCTGCCAGCGCGGCCAAGCTTGTTGCGAGAATTACGGTTTTGAATGCCTGCATGATGATCATTCTCCTTCTTCTGGATCGAGGAGGTTAACTATCGCGTGATGTCTTCCAATTCCGGCGTCGTTAAGAACGCATATCTCAACGGCGGTCTTTCAAAGCGTCGCGGATCTCCATCAATAATTTCTCTTCATTGGTCGGTCCAGCCGGTGGTGCCGGAGGCGCTTCTTTCTTGAACCGGTTGACCTGCTTGACCAACATGAAGATCACGAATGCAATGATGATGAAGTCGAACACGCTTTGCAAGAACACCCCATAGTTAAGGGTCGGGGCTCCTGCGGCTTTTGCCGCAGCAAGAGAAGGTTGCGGCGTCCCTGACATATTGAGGAAGAGACTCGAAAAGTCGACCTTGCCGAGCAGCAAGCCGATCGGCGGCATCAGCACGTCGCTGACGAGCGAAGACACGATTTTCCCGAATGCTCCTCCGATGATCACACCGATCGCCATATCGAGGACATTGCCTCTCATGGCAAAGTCTCTAAATTCTTTCAGCATAACTCGTCCTCCTTCTAGAGGATGTAGGTGAACCGCGCTTATCGCTTGAGGGTTGTGTCGAAGTTATATCCAAGGGTAATAAGGTATAAGTTGTCCGTAGTCCCGGTGCCCGCTGCCGGGGCGCTGTTATACCGGGTCGTCACCTGAATGCCGCTCACGAAACCCTCGTATATTTTGAAACGGACGCCGTTATCCATCGTGAGATAGTAGTCACTGGTCTTCTGCAGGGAGGGGTATAATTCCTGAAAGTGGTAGAACGTCACGCTCTCATCCAAGATCGGCCAGTTCAACCTCACGGCCCATTTGCCACGCACAGAGGATTCATCGGGCGCAGTGGTAAAGTCCTCATTAAAGTAGGAAAGTCCGGCCTCGGCATAGAGCGTCATAGCTTTGAACCAGTGACTCGCATAGTCGCCTTTTTCGATGAATTGATAGCCTGGACCCGAGGCAAGAGCGGTTCGCAACTTCAGATCTTGGAACGTGTCTTGCTCAAAGAAGGCAGAGGCAAACCAGAAAAAGCGTTTCGTGACGAAAAAGTCCATCTTGATCGTTCCACGCGCGTTTCGAGCCGTAAGAGTGTTGTCTTGTTCACCATAGACGTACCGACCGTTGAGGGTCAGGCGGAGTTGCTCACTCCGAGCCACGAAATCTCCCACGAGGCTGGCGCTTGTCAGATGGCTGTTCCCGGTTGCCTGGGTGTAGCCGCCTGAGAGTGTGCCTTTAAAGATAACCGGAGGTTGGATTAGTGGATTCAGAGCGGTGATCGAATCTATCGGAATGTCGACGGTTCCCTTCAGCGGCCCAGTCTGCACCTTGATGATTCCGTCAGGCCCTCCGGTGGCCGTGCCGACCAGCACGGATCCTTCTTTGAGATGAAACGGGATTGGGCGGTTAATGGCGAGCTTCTCCACGTTGGCCCATTTTATCTTGACGATATTCTCCGCTGCAGCCGCAGTTTTGATATTGACCACCCCATCGGCCATTTCGACGACTTCGCCGTAGATTATCCCACCGTCTTTCAACGTGATCATGTCAGGTGGCGCAGGACTGGCAGGGGCACCGACCACCGCTGCGGTATCAGCGGCTGCGACAAGTTGTGGCGTAATGAGATAAGTCAAGAGAACAAAAAACCAGAACCCCTTCTTCATCGAGCCCTCCGTACCAGATAAGTGAATGCCCTTGACTCCATCTCTCGCATCGAGACACGTGGAAACTGCGGAGTTCATCTCAAATAAATCGAATCGTGTATAGCTCAAATAATCCTGATGTGGCAAGCAGAAACTCCACGATACATATTGATTTGAGCATTGTCAGCAACGCATGTGGAGTACACCTTAGCTGGAAATTGGCAAGGCTGATGCCGTTGATAGCGATAGGCGTATTCCGTCAAATATCTTTGCAGCTAGGCTCGTAGACAAATCATGTGAAGGGATCGAATCTCACATGTGTGCCTGATTGGTGTGTTAGTGGCTATTCCGTCCCAGAGACAGGCGGCGAAGGAATCGGGATGAGTGTGAATCTGGAGAGCATGTGGGTGCAGAGAGCAGCTCGCGCTCCTTTTATTATCTCGAAAGTTCTTTCAAAAAATCCCGAACTTTCAATTTGAGATCGCCCGACTTGGTAGAGTGTTTAAGCAGATTACTGATTGCTTCTTTCGCGTTCTCCTTCATCTGCTCTTGGAGTTTCCCCTCAAGGCTTTGGAAGTTTCACCCATTGAGAGAGAAGTGGCCCACTGTCTCTGGGAAAGGGCAATGCCATGGCGATGAGCACGGGCGGTCATCTTGCCGCTCATTAGACCGCGTGCTAAGATGCCGCCTTGAAAAATCGGCGTGGAGAGGTGCGAGAGTGGTCGAATCGACATGCTTGGAAAGCATGCGTCCCAGCAATGGGACCGTGGGTTCGAATCCCACCCTCTCCGCCACACCAAGGCGAGGTAAAAGTAAGAAGTTAAAAGGCAAAAGTTTCGGCCCTACGGACTCCCTACTTTTCCCTTTTTACTTTTCACATTGAAATAAGGGGCTGGGCCCTGTGCAACAGAACCCTGTGAACTCCGCCAGGTCCGGAAGGAAGCAACGGTAAACGGTCAGTTCTGTGTGCCGCAGGATCACCTGGCCCCGCTCTCTTCTATGAAGAGCAGAGTTATGAGTTGGACCAGGCGGTTCGGTCTTTAACCTTAGAACTCAGCACTCAGAACTTATAACTGGAGCTCTGCGACGTTGGATTATCAAGTCTCTGCCCGCAAATACCGTCCAGGGACGTTCGATGATGTGATCGGACAGCCCCACGTTGTTCAGACGCTGGTCAATTCCATCACTACGAAACGGATTGCTCAAGCGTATCTCTTTTCCGGAACCCGCGGTGTGGGGAAAACCACGGTCGCGAGAATTCTCGCCAAGGCGCTCAATTGCGAGCAGGGGCCGACCGGCACGCCTTGCGGCATCTGTTCCAACTGCCTCGAAATTGCGCAGGGGACTTCCGTTGATGTCATGGAGATCGATGGGGCGTCCAATACGAGCGTGGACGATGTGCGGGAGATCCGAGAGAACGTGAAGTTTGCCGCGTTCCGTGGGAAATACCGGGTCTACATCATCGACGAAGTCCACATGTTGTCGAACTCGGCCTTCAACGCCCTGTTGAAGACGCTGGAGGAGCCGCCGCCGCACGTCGTATTTATTTTCGCCACCACCGAGATTCATAAGATTCCAGCGACGATTCTCTCCCGCTGCCAGCATTACAATTTCCGCCGGATTGCGCGAACCGAGATCGTCGAACGACTGCGTCATGTGGTCGATCAGGATCAGATTGTGCTCGAGGAGCGGAGCTTGATGGCGCTCGCCAGGGCCAGCGAGGGCAGCATGCGCGATGGGTTGAGCCTGCTCGATCAGGCGGTAGCGTTCGGCGGCAAGACGATCGTGCATACGGATCTGGAAGCCTTGCTGGGGGCGGTTCCGCAAGAGCTCGTTCGCGCCATGGTTCAGGCCGTCACGACTCAGGAGAGCGCCGCGGCGCTTCGCGTACTGGCCCAGCTATTGGACCAGGGACACGATCTGCGGGCCTATTGTGCGGAGGTTGTCGAGTATTTTCGCAACATGCTGGTGGTATCGGTGGTGCCCTCACCCCAAGAATGGCAGGGATTGATCGAGGCCTCCGCGGAAGACCTTACACAGATGGCCGCTGATGCGCGCTCGTTCTCGCCCGAACTACTTCAGGAATTGTTTGCGATCTTCACGCAAGCGGAGGATTCACTCCGGCTCAGCGCGCATCCTCGGTTTGTACTCGAAACAGCCGCCGTGCGAGCGACCCGCTTGTTGCGCCGGTCGGATGGGAAACCGGTCCAACAAGTGATGCCGCCAACCCAGCCGGCACGCTCACCTCAGCCGGCTCCAGTGCTCGCGGAGAAACCGGCTTCGGCTGGTCGCGCAGGTAATGCAATCCCCTCAGCGTTACCGAAACCTCCTCAGGCAATAGCTCCTGCATCGGCCGTTCCGATACCGTCAAGGCCGTCTGCGGTCGGGGATGCGGCGCATCCACGAGGCCCCCTCGCGACTCCCTTGGACGTCAAGGTCCCTGGCACCGCCGTCGAAACGAAGGCTTCGACGACGGTGGTATCATCGTCGCCTGACAATGGGCGCGTTGCGGTGACGCTCAATTGGGAACAGGTTCAAGAGGAAGTGGGCGCTGTCTCTTCCAGGATTGCCGCCTTTCTGGAAAGAGGGCGATTTGTGGGTGTGGAGGGCCATGTTGTGACAATCGGATTTGCCAAGCAGGAGATGGCGGCCCGAGGGATGATCGAGAACCCTGATAATATGTCGGCGCTCACATCGATATGTGAACGATTGAGTGGGCAGATGGTTCGGCTGCGGATCGTCGAATTGACGGAGTCGGACTCTCCCGGACCGACGATGGCGCAGCTCAGAGCGGCGAAGGAAAAAGAGCAACGGCTGATCCTCTTCGAGCAAGTGCGGACCCATCCGGTCGTCAAGCAGGCGCTGGAGACCTTTGGCGCAGAACTCGCTGAGGTGAGGCAGGTGTCGAGCCGGAAGGAGGCCCAGGAATGAAAAATCCGTTAGGTAATATGGGAAATATTCTGAAGCAAGCGCAGGCGATGCAGGCGCAAATGGCGAAGGTGCAGGAACAAACATCGTCGAGGACCGTGACTGGGACAGCCGGCGGCGGTAGCGTGACTGTCACGGCCAATGGCGCTATGGAGATCGTCGGTATCGTCATCGATCCCGAAGTGGTGAAAAGTGGCGACGTGGAGATGGTACAAGATTTAGTCATGGCTGCGTCGAATGACGCTCTCAAGAGGGCTCGTGAGATGATGGCGGATGCGATGAAATCGGTTACCGGTGGGATGAACATGCCCGGGCTGCTCTAGCGGGCAATCACGTCATGGCGGTTGATCAACAAGGATTACTCGCACGGTTGGTGCGCGAGTTAGTCCGTCTTCCGGGTATCGGCCAGAAAACGGCGCAGCGATTGGCGTTTCATGTCTTGAAGGCCGAGCGTGAAGATGCGCTTCGCCTGGCTGAAGCGATTCGTGCCGTCAAAGACGGGCTCTCATTTTGCCGACAATGCCGGAACATCGCCGAGGGAGAACTCTGTGAGTTTTGTCTCGACCCGAAGCGGGATCAGACGAGAATCCTGGTAGTGGAAGAACCGAGTACGACGTATGCCATCGAGCGGGCCGGAGCCTACCGCGGCTTGTATCACGTGTTACTCGGTGCCTTGTCTCCGTTGGACGGTGTTGGACCATCCGATATCAGGGCCGAGGAGTTGGTCGATCGGGTCAAGCTTGGGGGAGTCAAAGAAGTGATCCTTGCGACGAGTCCGACGATCGAAGGCGAGGCGACCGCCATCTATTTGACGAACCAGTTGAAACCTCTCGGAGCCCGGGTTTCGCGTATCGCTTATGGCATTCCGGTTGGGATGGATATCGAGTATGCCGACGACGTGACGCTGCTGAAGTCGATCGAAGGCCGTCGGGATCTTTAGCAATAGCCGGTTGGCCAAAATCGATGGCGCCATGTTGCCCATTGACCCCCCCTTCGAGCCCCTGATATAGTTTTGCGATTTCGGACAGTTTTATTCCTCAGACAGGTTGCAGTATGAAAGCAGGTTCTTCCGCCAAGCGCATTTCGCCCACTCCACCCGCGGCGCAATCTGTCTCCGTCAAGCGCAGAGCCAAGACGTCGTCCCCTGGGAATAAGTACGCGACGATTCGTCGTGACCTTGAGCGTCAACGCAAAGCCATGTTGGACGAGGCGGTGGAGGGTCTCGCCAATCCAAACGGCCAGGAGGCGTTTCCGGACGTCAGCGATCAAGCGTCTGCGGAGGCTGAGCAGAATTTTTTGATGCGTATCCGTGAGCGAGAGCAGCGGTTGATCAAGAAGATCGATGAGGCGCTTGGTCGAATGGACCTGAATACCTACGGCATCTGTGAGCGTTGCGAAGAAGAGATTCCCTATCCGCGACTGAAAGCCCGCCCAGTCACCACACTCTGCATCAACTGTAAGACGCTCGAAGAACAGGAAGAAAAAACCCGCCGTTAATTACTTCCAAGGACAAAAACTCTTCACGTAACTCCCTAAAAATGTACAGACACACCTCCGGCAAGAACATTGGTCACAACAAACCACGATTCTTCATATCCAGGGGGGGAGACACCTGAATAAGTAAAGTCGTGGGGGGACCAGATCCGCTTATATTCTCCAAATACAGCGAGATTTTTCATCATGAAGAATTTCATCCCCACGAGCACCTGCCCAGCAGGAGCATAATCGATTTCTCGATACGGAACGGCCTGTAGTGACAAGACGGCTCGTTGTGCGCCGATACCAAAGCCAACATAGGGCGCGATTCGTCCCTGCGGAAGATCTGGGGTTGACCAGACCGGGTAGCGAAACAGTACGTTTGCAGCTAACGTATTGACACTCAGGTCCCGAACCATATCGAATGTGTATCCTACAACCTCGAAACCGGGAATTGCTATTGTGCCGCTAGCACCCTGTTCTTGAGGATGAAGATCCGCCGTGAATCTCGTGAAGTCAAGCTCGAATCCCACCTGTGGCTGCCAGTGATACGTCTTCGGGAGATACCATGCGGTGAGTTTGCCGCCAAACGTCCCAGAGTCGTTCAGCTGTACACCGTGTACCGTTGTATGAAATGCAGGGCCGCCGTAATCCCCCGAATTGATCTTCAAGTCTTCGTTTGAGTGGTAAGCTTCCCCTCCGAACACGCCGACTGAAAACTCCCAGTCCCGTCCGGCTTGGGCCTGTAGCGGAAGGAGGAACAGAGCCGTGACTGCCAGGATGATTGCTCGCACACCAGCCCAGGTAGGTTGTGCCATGTCGCTTTCCCATTCTTCTAAGCAGAGTGATGGGGCAAGCCTACAACGAGATCCAGCTTGTTCCTAATGAAATTACATATTCGACAGCTTGTGAGGGAAACGAAAAGACTGATGAAGGCAGGTTAGTGTTTTAACGCGTTGACGCGTTGCTGGACAAGAGCGATTCGACCGGCTTCATCGGGGATACCCTCGACCAGCGCGAGATAGGTCTCGTACTCCGAAAGTGCCCGTGTAGGACTTATGGGCTCGTAAGCTTCAGCCAAGTTGAAGCGGGCAATGGCATAGTTGGGGCGGAGCGTGACGGCTTTTTCGAATGAGGCGAGCGCATTCGCCTTGTCTCCCAGCTTGGTATACACCGTGCCGAGGTTATTCAGGACTTCCGGAGTGTTGGGTCTGATGGTCAATGATCGAAGCATCTCCGCCTTGGCCTTCTCATGTTCTCCCTTTCCTTGCCACGCCAGGCCCAGTTTGTGGTGAGCTTCTGCCAGCCACACTTTATTCGTAAAGCCGCTTGCGATCGCGCTCTGGTAGGCTGTGGCAGCGGTATCGTAGTTCTGGGTTCCGCAATAGGAGAGTTGTGCCGTTTGGCCGCGCGCGAATTGCTGGAGTGAGAGGAAGGGCTCCTTGTCTTCCGAGCCTTGACTGTCGAGTTGTTGCCCGGACTTTTGGCCGCCTGGATGGCGTAATCGTTCCAGGAACTCGCGTCGATAGGGCGAAAATAGCCGGACATAGGGATCGATGGTCACAGAAACCTGGAGCAACACGGGATGCTCGCGTGTACCCAGGACCAAGTATTGTGTCGTTGTTTTCTCGTCCCCGGTTTCATACAGGGCACTGGACTCCATGTTTGTCCTTGTGGATAGATTTGCCACGTTGAGATAGAACTCCAATACCGGTTTCAGCTGCGTGAGGGTGCGGCGGAGGACAGGGTAGGGATCCAAGTCAAGCCCGGACGGATAGGTAAAAACGGTCCCGACCAGGATGCCATCCTCATCGAAAAAGTAAGACTCATCGCTACGGGATGGACTTCGGTCTGCAGGGAGAATCAACTCTTGTCCGTTCCCCCAGTGTTGTGGTTTGAGGGTAGAGGCAGGATGTGTCTTGAGGAAGGCGGACTTTGACGTGCAGAGGGTTGTGGACTTTAGGAGTACCAGATCGCTTTCAGACGGTGGGAGGATCGGATTTCGAGCCGGAGTTTCGCAGGCGTTCAGCAAGAGAATCAGGCCTAGCCCACAGACTACCCCCAGTTGCCAGGGCACAGCACAAGGCGGTTGCGTGTCATGTGAACTTCGACTCACGAAGGGAGCATACACGAAACGTGAAAGGGTTTGCCAAGGGATGAAAAGGCAAGGCCCACTTTCGTCAAGAAAGCAGGCCTTGAATTGAATTTGAGGACGACGTGTCTGCGGAAACTATCGCCGCTGGCTATCCAGCATCGAATCCTCTGCCGTGTACCCGAAAAGATACGGCATCTTGCTGGTAAGTGTGTAAAGCGGTCGGTTTAATCCGTAATCAATTCCGACTCCGGCGGGGTGTAAGAGAAAACCGGCCCAACGCCAGGGGTTGTCATTCGGGGCTGCTCCGGCCGTCACATCGGTGTAGACCAAGGAAGTGGGATCCATCACACTGTAAATACTGGCTGGAGCGGCATAGCCTCCATCTGCTGCATCGGCTATCGCTTGTTGCTTGGCGTTTCCGGCGCAACCGACTGCGGTGGCCAGCAGAAGAATTCCCAGTGCAAGAGTTGTAGTCCGCATAGATGACCTCACTTGTCTTATACGGTTCAGAGTAGACAATCTCTCGATTGACTGAAGTGTAGCCGACCTCCAGGAATCTGTCCAGGATTAGAGCGGTTCGAGCAGAATGTTGACTCCGGTCGGTATAGGCCGGAGGAGTGGACCAAGGAGGAGGCGAGCGTGTGGTAGGCGATACTGGTATCGAACCAGTGGCCTCTTCCGTGTGAAGGAAGCGCTCTACCCCTGAGCTAATCGCCTACAGGATGAGAAGTTTAGCACGGGGTTGTAAATCGGATCAACCGAGACGCCAGCTCCATGTGTCGCGAAGTCGCCTTGACATCCCCAAAACGCGGTTCCTACAATGCCCCCGCGTTTTGTCTTTCTCCGCGGAGTTGCACTCGCATGCGCGATGACATCGTCATAATCGGGGGCGGTCTGGCCGGGTCTGAGGCAGCGTGGCAGGCGGCGAATCGTGGAGCAAAAGTGACCCTCTATGAAATGCGCCCAAAAGAGATGACACAAGCCCACAAGACCGGCGGTTTGGCGGAGTTGGTCTGTTCGAATTCGCTCGGCTCCGTGGATCTACTGAACGCCCCCGGCATTTTGAAAGAGGAAATGCGGCGTCTCAATTCGCTCATTATTCGAGTGGCGGATGAGGTGCGGGTGCCGGCAGGGTCGGCTCTGGCCGTCGATCGTGAGCAGTTTTCACTCAAGATTACCCAGGCGCTGGAAGGGCACCCAAACATTCGCATTCTGCATGAGGAGATCACGGAGATTCCAACGGACTGTCTCTGCATTCTGGCAACCGGCCCGCTGACATCCGACAAACTGTCTCAGGCGATTGCGCAATTGACCCACACAAAGCATTTGTATTTTTACGATGCGATCTCTCCGATCGTGGATGCCGATTCCATCAATATGGATGTCGCATTTCTCGCGTCCCGTTACGGCAAGGGAGGGGATGACTATCTCAACTGTCCGATGGACGAGCCGGCCTACAACGCTTTCCATGACGCCTTGCTCGCGGCGGAGAAAGTCCAACCGAAAGAATTTGAGAAGACGCCCTATTTTGAAGGTTGTATCCCCATCGAAGTGATGGCCGAACGAGGCCGCCAGACCATGCAGTTCGGTCCGTTGAAGCCAGTAGGGCTTGAGAATCCCAAGACGGGTGCGCGAGCCTATGCTGTGGTGCAGCTCCGGACGGAAAACGCCCATCGCTCCTGTTACAACCTCGTGGGCTTTCAGACTAAATTGACCTACGGGGAGCAGAAGCGGGTGTTTCGGATGATTCCAGGTCTGGAGCAGGCGGAGTTTCTTCGCTACGGCAGCTTGCATCGCAATACCTTCATCAATTCTCCCCAATTGTTGCGCGATACCCTTCAGTTCAAGGCGCGGGGCACTCTTTTCTTTGCAGGACAGCTGGTCGGAGTCGAGGGCTACACGGATTCCGCTGCGATGGGAGGAGTGGCAGGAATCAATGCTGCCCGTGGTCTTGCGGGATTGCCGCTGGTCACACCCCCGCCCACCACTGCGCATGGCTGTTTGCTGTCGTACATCACGACCACGGATCCGCGTCATTTCCAGCCGATGAATACGAATTTCGGGCTCTTTCCTCCCCTTGCCACACCGACGAGAGACAAGGAACGAAAACGACGGCTCACGGGACAACGGGCGCTTGAGGACTTGACGGCATGGATGACGCAATTCGAGCTTTCATGACGTTCCTTGATCTGGAACGTCATGCGTCGCGCGAAACAGTACGGAACTATGCGTCGGACCTCCGACAGTTTCAGACGTTCATGACGAAGGCGTCTCCGTCCGCTCATGTGGTTGATCCTTCCACCGTGCACACGGAGTCCATTCGGGACTATCTTCACTGGTTGAACTGCAAGCATGAGAAACCTGCGTCGATGGCCCGGAAGCTTGCCTCCCTTCGCAGCTTCTATCGTTATCTGCAGCGAGAGGGTATAGTCGGCCTCAATCCTGCCGAGGCCATCAGGACGCCGAAACAGCCGAAGCATCTTCCGCGTGTGTTAACTAAGGATGACGCGGCAGCGTTGATGGAGTTTCCCGCCGATCAGGCAGGAGGGTCGCCACGCGACCGTGCCTTGCTGGAGACGCTCTATTCGACAGGGGCCCGGGTGAGTGAACTCGTGGGGATCAATCTCGACGATCTCCGTGCGTCCGAGGGGCTGATCCACTTGAGAGGAAAAGGTCGGAAGGAACGTATCGTGCCGATCGGAGAGGTGGCGTTACAGGCTATTCAGGCATATCTGAATCAGCGGCCTCTGGTGGACTCTCGAGACTCGGTGACGAAGACGAAGCGTGTCTCGTCACCGGTCTTTCGAAACAGCCGAGGGGGGCGGCTCACGACTCGGAGCGTCGCTCGCATTGTGGCCCGCTACTCGAACCGGCTTGCTGGTGGTTCCGTGAGTCCCCATACGTTGCGCCACTCCTTTGCCACCCATCTCCTCGATGAAGGGGCCGATCTGCGGTCGATTCAAGAAATGCTTGGACATTCGTCATTGAGTACGACACAAAAGTATACGCACCTGGCCACGGACCAGCTTCTGGCCGTCTATGATCGGACACATCCGCGGGCTGGTCGCCCGGCCAGCCCGCGTGTCATGAAGGACGATACACCATGATTGTTGGATGGTTGCCGGCGACCATTCGTATTAGGCAAGAGTCGAAAGGCATGCGAGCAGCGAACCTGCTCGTCCTGGATTTTTCATCTTTTGCGTTTCTTTTGCCATGGGGGCCTGGATATGGACAGACTGATTAAAAAGGCAAACATTCTGATCGAAGCCTTGCCCTACATTCGCACGTTCAAGGGCAAGACGATTGTCATTAAGTATGGCGGTCATGCGATGACCGATGGGCCGTTGAAAGAACGGTTCGCCCAGGATGTCGTGCTCTTGAAATATGTGGGTCTCAACCCGGTCATTGTGCACGGTGGTGGACCTCAGATCGATAAGATGCTCCAGCGCTTGAGTATCGAAGCCAAGTTTCGTCATGGAGTCCGGGTCACAGATGAGGCCACGATGGAAATCGTGGAGATGGTGTTGGCCGGCAAGATCAACATGGAAATCGTCGATCTCTTGAATCGCCATGGCGGCCTTGCGGTCGGCTTGAGTGGAAAGGACGGCGGACTGATGCTCTCTCGACCGCTCACGGCTAAAGCCTGGGCAGCCAGTTTGGAAAAGGATCTCGACGACGGCGAGGGGGACGAGGATTTCGGCTTGGTTGGAGAGGTCCAGTCTATCGATCCCACGTTGGTGCGGAAGCTTCAGCAGGATCATTACATTCCCGTCATCGCGCCGATCGGTACGAATCGGGAAGGGAATACCTACAACATCAACGCCGATCTGGTGGCCGGGGCGATGGCCGCGGCGTTGGGCGCTGAAAAACTGGTGATGATGACGGATGTGAAAGGTATTCGCGATGCAAAGGGGCGTCATCTCTCGACGGTCTCACGCAAAGATGTGCAACGGATGGTGAAGAGGGGCACGATCGGCGAAGGGATGTTGCCCAAGGTCCATGCCTGTTTGGATGCGCTTGGAGGCGGCGTCGGCAAAGCCCACATCATCGACGGTCGGGTTCCCCATGCCATTCTTCTCGAAGTGTTCACGCGTAAGGGTATCGGGACGGAGATCGCATCGTAATCGGTTCATTCGATCAGTCTCTTCTTGTGGCGACCCAACGTCTACGAATCAACCGACATCTTGAGGCTCTTATCGGTGAGCGTCATCCTGAGACGAGTCCTCGCGCGCTTCGGAAGGCGGCGCACTATCTCGCCACGCAGTTTGCCAAGTCTGGCTGGACAACCGGCGGTCAGCTTGTAAGCGCCTGGGGCAAGGCCTATCGCAATGTGGTGGCGATCAAGTATCCGGACCGGCCCCGACAAGGAGAAGAATTACCTCCACTCCTGATCGGGGCCCACTACGATACCGTGTCCGGGTCACCGGGTGCGGATGATAACGCCAGCGGGCTCGTGGTCCTCCTCGAAGTCGCCTCTCGCCTCCGTGCGCAACCTCTCGCACGCCCCGTCTGGCTCGTGGCATTCTGTCTTGAAGAGCAGGATCGACTGGGGAGCCAGGCGTTCGTGTCTCGCTTGAAAGCCGAGCGCCGTGAGTTGGCCGGTGCGATTATCTTGGAATGTGTCGGGTTTGCCAAGAGCGAGGCCGGCACGCAGAAGACTCCGCCTGATATACCCATTGCGGTGCCGACCCAGGGAGATTTTCTCGCTATTGTGGGCAACGAGACATCCCGGTCCTTGGTACTCCAGCTTGAGCAGGATGCCCGGCGGCAGGAGGCCCAGCTTAAGTCCCTGTCTCTGGTGGTGCCGGGTCGAGGGGAGGCCATGCCTCATACCCGTCGCAGCGACCATGCCTCGTTCTGGGATGCGGGTTATCCAGCCGTGGTCTTGACCGATACGGCGAACTTCCGAAATCCGCACTACCATCGTGAGACTGATACCCTGGCCACACTGAATCTCGAATTTCTCTCCAACGTGGTGGGAACAGTGACTGCCACTGCGATTCAAATTGCCGGAGTACGACCATGATGACGAGTCGCGCGAAGTTGACACCCGCAACCCGTCGTCGCGTAGCCGAGGTCTATGGCCGTCTCGACTATGGTGCCCTGGGACCGGTCTACTGTTATGAAGGCGGCGATGAGTTCTGGCAAGCGAAGCGAGGGCTCTGTGAGCGTCTTGGGAGCCGGGTTGCCGTGGTATTGAGGCGGAAACTCACACGAGGCGGTCGCAGTCTCTACGTTGGCGCCGGGGTGGCAGAGCTTCCTGCTTTACTGATGGAAATGGTGGAACTGGGTCGGATGGTGGAACCCTATAATCTCCGAAGGGCAGAAGTCGCAACGCTCAACCGTGCCTGCCGCTCGATGTCGCTCACGTTTCGTGCGACTGATGCGACTAGTGCGACAGGCCGATTCGATCATCTCTGGATGGTCAGCGTATTGAATGACCCTGAACGGTTCCCGCATCTATCGCCTCTGTCGTATGGCCGAGGTAATCCGCTCACCCTAGACGCTCTGAAATTTGATGCGGAGCGCCGCATCGTGCGTGCGTTGGTTGCGCGATGTATGGGAAAGCTTGCGAGGCCCGGACTCGTCACAACCACGACAGAAGAAGTCATATGGATTGCGGAGTGGTGCCACCGGCACCGAGTGCCCTACCTGGTTGGGAAACGCTACTATCAGACCGCGTTGGTGGGCGATCCGATTTGTTTTATTGAAATCGGCAAGAGAGCTAAAGGGGCTGGGCGACGCGGCTGAAGGACTAGATTCGAAAACCCGGTTTGGCTTTTGACGAGTTGTCCAAGTACTGGCCTGCGTACTTCACGTAGTTTTCCGCCGACTGCTTAATCCACGCGAGTTCGGCGTCTGACACGGTGCGTCGAACACGGCCCGGCGATCCGAGGATCACGCTTTTCGGCTGCACAATCATACCTTCCACCACCAGCGCACCGGCCCCCACGACCGAATCCTCTCCGATCACCGCGCCATCCATCACAATGGCCCCCATGCCGATCAGTACGCGATCCTTAATCGTACAACCGTGGAGTATCGCGCCGTGGCCGATAGTCACCTCGTTGCCGATGATCAGCGGATGAGTATCGTGGGTGACGTGGAGCACACAGAGGTCCTGTACGTTGGTCCGATCACCGATCCGTATATAATGTACATCCCCGCGAATGACAGCATGGAACCAGACGCTACAATGTTCGCCTAGCACGACATCGCCGATGACGACGCCGGTCTCTTCGATAAAGCAGGACGTGGGAATGGTGGGTTTAACGCCTTGAAATGTGCGGATCATACAGCGCACTGTAGGGGAATTGGCCTGCGGCCTGCAAGGGGAAGGGGGAATGGGTCAGTGTGATTGTTGTCACCTTATGAGTATTGCGGATGAGCTAACCGCGTCCGAACCTGTTCGATCGAGTGCAGCAATGCCTGATGCGTTCGGCATCCTGCAACGAGCTTCGCTTCGGAGACCATGACCGGCTTGTAGGGAGCCACAAACCGGTCTTTCAAACGGGCGATTCGCGCAACCGACAGGTTCAACCGTTCGGGAGAAATTGCCCCTGCCTCGATCGCCTGCTCTATGGCCTTAAAGGCGGCAACTTCCCGATCCCGATCTTTACAAATCAACAAGACATCGCACCCCGCCAGCACCGCACGAACTGCGGCGTCCTCTATTCCGTAATGGTCGATGATCGCGCGCATTTCTAAATCATCCGTCAACACCACTCCGTCGTATTGCAGCTCCTGGCGCAAGAATTTTGTGATGATGGTCGGCGAGAGCGTGGCCGGCAACTCTGGATCGAGGGCGCGATAGAGTACGTGCGCGGTCATCATCGAAGCAACGCCCTGCGCAGCGGCACGACGGAAGGGGGGGAATTCGATGGCCTCCAATCGCGCCCGCGATGCCTCGACCACCGGAAGCTCTTTATGAGAATCGACGCTCGTATCGCCGTGACCGGGAAAGTGCTTCCCGCAGGCTACAACCTTATTGTCTTGCAGACCCGCTGCCGTCGCTAATCCCAGTTTACCGACCACATTCGGCGTGGTGCCGAATGCCCGGTCGCCGATGACCGGATTGTCCGGATTACTGTTCACATCGAGCACCGGCGCCATGTTCATGTTGATGCCCACCGCCTTCAGCTCTTTGGCAATGGTGGCTGCCGCCGCGTAGGCTAATTCAGTTGAGTTGGAGCGGCCTAAGAGGTCGCAAGAGGGGAAAATCGTAAAGCCCTTCGGAAGCCGGGAGACACGACCGCCTTCCTGATCGATTGAGATCAACAGCGGCGAATGTCGGCTGCAGGCTTGTAGGTCGTTGGTCAGGTCGACCATCTGCTCGACGGACTCGAGATTTCGCGAGAAAAGAATGACACCGCCCGGCTTGTACTCTTTGATGAATGAGGCCAGGTCGGGCGTCACCGATGTGCCGAGAAATCCGACCATGAAGAGCTGCCCGATTTTTTCGCGCGGAGTCAATTGATGCGGTGCCAATGCTAGAGACTCCGATCGATCAAATACTGTACCAACAACCTGGTTCCAATCGCCGTCGGACCTTTGGGCACATAGGCCCGTTCACGCTCACTCCAATCTGTACTGGCGATATCGAGGTGCACCCACGGGCAGTCCCCTACGAACTTACTGAGGAAGAGCGCCGCGGTGATCATGCCGCCGCCGCGGCCGCCGATGTTGCGCATATCGGCGACATCGCTCTTGAGCTGTTCGAAATACTCTTCCCACAAGGGCATTTCCCACACCCGCTCGCCTGCCGTCTGCCCCGCCTTCCGGACCCGTTCTTTGAGCGTCTGGTCGGTGCCGAACATCCCGATCGCAAACTGGCCGAGTGCCACGACACAGGCCCCCGTGAGCGTTGCAATGTCGATCAAGGCCGCCGGCTTATAGCGCATGGCATAGGCGAGGCCGTCGGCCAGGATGAGCCGGCCTTCTGCATCCGTGTTTTGCACTTCGACGGTTTTTCCAGACAGCGTCGTCACAATATCGCCCGGCTTCATCGCCCGCCCGCCCGGCATGTTTTCCGCCACAGGCAGGATACTGATGAGACGCAGCGGGAGCTTGAGTCTGGTCGCCGCGCGGATCGAGGCGAGCACTTCAGCTCCCCCCGTCATATCGGCTTTCATGTGTTCCATATTTTCGGCAGGTTTCAGTGAGATCCCACCCGTATCAAAGGTGATCGTTTTCCCGACCAGCACGACCGGGCGTTCGTCTTTTTTCTTGGTTCCGTTGTATTCAAGGATGATGAACTTGGGCGGCTCCTGACTCCCGCGCGACACGCCGAGTAACGCACCCATCCCCAAACGCTCCATCTCTTTCTGTTCGAGAATCTTGATCGTGATCCCTTCAGCTTTGGCGATGGTCTTCGCTTCATCGGCGACCCTAGTGGGAGTCAGGACGTTGGAGGGGTGATTACAGAGGTCTCGGACAAAGACGGTGGCCTCCGCTGTAGCGACGCCGCGCCGAACCCCTTCAGTCACCTGTCGCAACTGACCCTTCTTCGGGATGAGCACCCTCATCTCCGCGACCTCCTGGCCTGAGGTGACCTCGCTCCGATAGACAGTGAACTGATAACTTCCCAGGATAGCCCCTTCAACCATCGCTTGCGCCACCTCGACCCATGACATCCCTCCCGGCATCACGGTCGGCAGCGAGATCGAAAAGGATCCGACCTTCGCCTGACGGACGCGTTTCGCGGCTGAGCCCAGTGCTTGCCGGATTGTTTCAAGCGTGACCTCGTTTTTCTTACCCAAGCCGACCAGCACTAGCCGTTTTGCCGGGACTGTACCGTGCGTGTGAAACAGCAACACTTCGTTGGCCTTGCCTTCGAATTCCTTGGATTGCACTAGCTTGCTCAGCGCACCCCCGAGAGCTCGATCAAGGGGCGCCGCATCCTGCTCGGACCATACCTCTCCTTCACAGTGCGTGAGTACCAACACCTCCTCGGACGCGGTCGCTGCTCGCTCAACCTCTACCGTGACCTGCATGATCTTCATTCACGTCTCCTTTTCCAAGCTGTCAGCCGTCAGCATTCAGCTTTCAACTGGCACTGAGAGCTGATGGCTGATCGCTACTCTTTACACCCCGCGCATATCAGGAGCCCAGATATACTTGTGCATCTGCAACTGAAAACGGACCGGCAGGCGATCAGTCAGAATCCATTCGGCCAGGAGACGCACATCGAGCGAGCCGAAGACCGGACTGAAGAGAATCGTGCAACGGCCGGCGATGGCATGTTCGGCAAGAATCTCACGGGCCCAGTCGTAGTCGGCCCGGTCGGCCAAGACAAATTTTGCCTCGTCTTTGGCCGTCAGCTTGGAAAGGTTTGGCCAGTGCATCCGATCTGTCATGCCGCTTCCAGGGCACTTCACATCCAAGATGATGTGTACGCGCGGATCAACCGGCGCAATATCGATGGCGCCGCTGGTCTCAAGGAGGACCGTATAACCGGCATCGCACAGCCTCGCCATCAATGGGAGACTCTCGGGCTGGGCAAGCGGTTCACCGCCCGTGACTTCCACGAGGCGGCATCCGTAAGTGCGCACCTTTGCCAAGATCTCATCGATCGAGCACTCATGGCCGCCATAAAAGGCATAGTCGGTATCGCACCAGGTGCAACGAAGCGGGCATCCAGTCAGTCGAACAAACACACAAGGCTGTCCGGCGTAGCTCGACTCACCTTGAATGCTATGGAAGATCTCGGTCACTCGCATAGAA
>DATENE010000084.1:0-21724 GCA_035275205.1 Nitrospiraceae bacterium | reverse complement strand
CTTCCACTATGGAGAAGTCCTCTTCTGGCACAAGCAAGTATTGTTTTGGACCACCGTGGTAGTCGTGATGTATTTCATGTTCTACGAACCCAAAAAACGCGCCTAGTAAAACCCGTCTGTCTGGTTGATCTAGTTTGTTTTTTTATCTGGTTCATCTGGTCTCTTTATCTGGTCTCACCAAATAGACGAGACACACCAAACAAACCACTCACGGCTGACGTGTCATGGCGATCCCGATTTCGGTTATCATCCCTACATTGAACGAAGAGCGAACGATCGCAGCGACACTCGCGCACACCGCCTCGCTCGGCTTCGCCGAGCTCATCGTGGTCGATGGAGGAAGCACCGATGAAACTCCCGCGCTTCTCGAATCGTACTGCCGCAAGACTCAGTCTTCAGCACTCAGCCCTGTCCATTGTGTCACCGCTCCCTCTGGGCGCGCCCGGCAGATGAACGAAGGCGCAAAGGCCAGCCACGGAGAGGTCTTGCTCTTCCTCCATGCCGACACGCAGCTTCCACGCGATGCCAACACCATCATCAACAGGGCGCTGGCTGATCGACGGATGGTGGGAGGGCGATTCGATGTCCGATTCGATCGCCCATCGATGTGGGGAACCATTATCAGCAGGATGATGAACTGGCGTTCGAGGCTGAGCGGTCTCGCCACCGGCGATCAGGCCCTGTTTGTGCGCCGCCCTATCTTCGAGCAGATGGGAGGATTCGCCGACATGCCGTTGATGGAGGATATCGAGTTCTCCGGCAGACTCAAGCAAGCGGGGCCAACCGCGGCTCTGACCGCAACCGTCACCACATCTTTCCGGCGCTGGGAACAGCAAGGCCCCTTGAGGACAATCCTCTTGATGTGGACATTGCGGTTCCTGTATTGGACTGGTGTAAGTCCCCATACACTGAGTCGGTGGTATGGATCGGTGCGATAACTCATGAAGCAACTCTCCTCTCCGTCGCCTCACTCCTCACCCCTCACTCCTCACACGGCCGCGCTCGTGATCTTCGCCAAAGCTCCGATACCGGGCCAGGTCAAGACGCGGCTCTGTCCGCCGCTGACGCCTGACGAGGCGGCCACCCTGCACGGCAGCTTCGTCCTCGACATGCTGGAACGCACCAAACTCGCTGTCACAAAATTGCGGCTCCCCTTCCATCGATACTTGGCCTGCGCGCCTTCGTCTGAGTTGGTGTTCTTCAAAATTATGGAAGAGCGGCAAGGCGTCTGCCTGTTGGATCAAAAAGGAGACGACCTGGGCCGGCGGATGCACCTGACGTTTGTCGACTTATTCTCCAAAGGCTATAAGCAAGTCGTCATCGTAGGGACGGATGTCCCGACTTTACCCCTGCCGGTGTACCAAGACGCGCTCGCAATCCTGGCCCGTTCGGACGTGGTTCTGGGGCCGGCACTGGACGGCGGCTACTACCTCATCGGGCTCAAGCAGCCGGCAGAAACACTCTTTGCCGGGGTGGCATGGTCCACCGATCAAGTCCTTGCCGTCACACAACAGAACGCCATAACATTAGGCTTGTCTGTCGGGCTCACCACCGCCTGGCGCGACGTGGATACAATGGCAGACTTACAATCGCTTATCACAGACTGCCAAGAGGACAATAAGAAGCCCAAACAAGACCGGATCTTTTCCATGCGAACAGCCGGCGCCTTACAGCTACTCGCGACCAGACTCAAAACTCGATAAGATGGGGGACAACCAGACCAACCATGGAAAGGATCACCAATGGCAGAGCGAGTCGCGCTTATCACAGGCGGGGCCAAAGGCATCGGACGGGGGATCGCGCTTGACCTGGCAGCGCAACAATGGTCGGTCGCGATTTGCTACCGCACGAGCGAATCAGAGGCAAGAGCCACAGCCGACGCGATCACCAGTCATGGGGGCCGTGCGCTCGCGATTCGTTGTGACGTGTCGGACCCCCAGGCAGCCTGGGGTCTCGCGGCTCAAGTCGAACAACAATGGGGCCATATCGACGCGCTCATCAACGGCGCCGGCCCCTACCATCGTGTGAACCTGTTCGACGAAACCGTCGAGGGCTGGAACGAGATGTTCGACGGCAATCTCCATCCGATTTTCTATCTCGCCAAAGCAGTCGCAACGGGAATGAAAGCGCGCAAATCAGGTCGAATTATCAGCTTCAGTATGGCCAATGCCGATCAGATGATTTCTCAACCGGACGTCACAGCCCACTATATTGCCAAAGCCGGCGTCTTGATTCTGACTCGCACACTGGCCAAACTGCTGGCGCCCCACGGCATTACCGTCAATGCGATCTCTCCCGGCTTCATCGATTCAGGCAGCGCGCCGCCGGAAGAATTAGCCGGTATGACCAAACGGATCCCTGCCGGATACATCGGAACGGTAGACGACACCGTGGCTGCTGTCCGGTATTTACTGAGCGACGAGGCCCGCTATGTGAACGGGGCCAACATACAAATCAGCGGGGCGTGGGGAATATGAGGGTAGCCTAAGTGCCTTTCGTACTCGCAGAACGCGCATGTTCAGAAAGTGCTCGCCTGGGACAAGATCGCGTCTCGGCGCGATCGGGGTTGGGCGGGTGAAAACATTGCGCGCAGTGAAAGGGCAGTTCAGGCCATCTTCTGATTGAGGTGAAGATAAGAGGGAGGTCTTATGAAATCAGAACAAGAGCGGACGGCTCACAGTCGGTTTGTTCAGGCCTTGCAGCACGAACATGTGACTTGTGCTCAGCCTGGGTGCGGCGGAGCGATGGATGTCACGGACCACACTCCTCATCTCGGTCGTATCAAGATCTACCAAGCCGAATGTAAGATATGCCATACGAAGGAGCTGATTACCGGTAAGGAACAGCCGACCCCACCGTGGGACGGCGCCTCGATCACCATGATGGCTGAAGTGCATCTCCTCCACGATCAACCCACTTGCCCCTTCGACGACACCCCCATCACCTTTACATCCATGCCCAATCCCCGACGCAAAGCCCGCTACCGCCTCTCTTGCTTCTACTGCGGCAGACATGCGGAGTTGAACTGGCCGCCGCCGGAAGCCAAACGATGAAAGCCGCTAGCACTTCCGCAACCTGACAGTCTCACTTCATGTTCGGTTGCCGTTTAGCCTGGCGCTTCGCCTGTTGCCGCTTCCGCTCATAAAACGCCGCGACTTTCGTCCGATTTCCGCAGGCCTTCATGCTGCACCAACGCCTGCTGTGGTTTTTTGTCCCGTCGTAAAAGTAGAGCACGCAGGCCGGGTTCTCGCATTTCTTGACGTAGGCCGGATTGCCGTAGCACAGCAAATTCGACGCCGCTTCAGCCACAGGCCCGAGCAACTGGCTGGGCGTATGAATTTCCAGAATAAATCGTTTCGTGAATCCCTCGTCTGAGGGCAGGATTTCCGTATGTCCGATTAGTTTGCGCAACTGCGTATTGATCTCGCGGAGGGTCGGAGAAGTCACCGATCCGTTCTGCGCAATTGTCTCCACAAGCGCATGCAACATTTTCCTAAATCGTAGGACCTCTTCGAATTCGTCACGGCTCTTGGCTTCCTGCCAGAGCTTCGCCAGCTTCCTTGCGCGCGTCAAGGCCAACAATTTCACGGCAACCGCCCAGGCCGCCACATCTGCGGGCCCATCCAATAAATCTTTCGGCAGACCATTCTCCACGATCTTCGTGTTCACGAAATCTAGGGCCAAATGGTTGCCGACGAGCGGAAATTTTGTCCAGTTCAGTGTTGCCATCATCCTTTACGCGGGTTATGTCAGCCACTCTAACCTTTAAAATGCATATTGACAAGTTAGCGATTCGTGCTGTAACCTTCTACATATACGTTTGATGGTTACATCTCATTACATTCAAACAGGAGAGAGATACCATGCACAAGGCAGCCATAGTGGTATTAGCCGATCCGAAATCCGGATCGGAAGAAGCGTTGGGCCGGTTGTTCAATGCGTTGGCGGCAGCGTACGACTTCAAGCAACAGAACATACCCGTGACGGTACTTTTCCAAGGTACAGGTACTCGCTGGGCAGGCGAATTAGCCAACAAGGAACATCCGGCGTATCAATTGTTTGCCGGAGTTAAAGACACTGTCGCAGGCGTGTCGCGCGGCTGCGCTGATGTATTCGGCGCACGGGATGGCGCAGTGGCATGCGGGCTCGATCTGATTGGGGAGAACGCAGTGCCAAATACCAGTGGCTTGCCGAGCTTGGCTCGCTTGGTAGGCGACGGTTACACCGTGCTCACATTCTAACTGTTCGATCGGTCAGGGCAATCGTTCCTGACGATACTGTGCGGGAGGTCATCATGGTCAAGAATTTTTCAGACATTGCGTTTACAGATGGTGTGAAGGCTCAGCAGGAACAGCATGGGTCGCGGCTGCAATACGCGAGGATGGATCGGATGGCACGCGGCGCGACATTGACGATTGCCGAAACTGAATTCATCGCTGCGCGTGACGGTTTCTATCTGGCGACTGTAGGTGAAACTGGGTATCCGTACGTGCAGTTTCGAGGCGGGCCACCGGGATTCCTCCACGTCTTGGATACACAGACGCTGGGCTACGCCGACTTTCGGGGCAATCGTCAATACATCACCGTCGGCAATCTGGATCGGAACGACCGCGCAGCACTGATATTGATGGATTATGCGAATCAGTCGCGACTGAAGATTTACGCGCGCATTGAGGTCATCAACGAAAAAGATCGACCGCAATTGATTGAGACGCTGCGTGTCCCAGGATATGACGCAAAGATCGAACGTGCCATGCTGCTGCACGTCGAGGCATTCGACTGGAATTGTCCGCAACACATCACGCCAAGGTTTACTATGGAAGAGATACGAGCAATGAACGCGCCGCTGTACGAACACGTCGCCAAGCTAGAAGCGGAGTTGGCGAAGCTCAGAGCGCAAAAGAACTAATCAACGCTCTCTGGTCCGCGTCTCTCAATGAGCACCGGGAATCAGGTAGGCCAATCTTTTTTCTCCTCCAAGTCATCGAGTGAGAAAATAGAAAGAGCGGCGGTTCTACCGTTGTGCGCGCATGCACCGATCACCTTCTTCTTTTTCCTCTCCCACCCGCTGCTGAAACCACAATAGTAGGCCGACGGGTGGAAACGGAGGCCGCCCTCACCGGAGAGGGCGGGACACAACTTGCCGCAGCTCGCGACCGTTGCTCTTCGTGAGCAACGGCGAAGCGCGTACTGTTTGAGTCGCTTTGGACGAGTTTACGGGCTTCGAGTGAGCAAGGGCTAGTTGGGTGCCCTCGCAGGTGCAGGCGGTGGAGTGTCCGCCCGTCGGCCTACTTTCCGAACGCTTTTTTCAGCAGCGGCTCTATCTCGCCTTTGGCCGCCATGGGATCGAGGATATCCGTGTCGCCATAAAACTGCCCGTCAATGAATACCTTGGGAAGCGTCGGCCAGTTCGTCATCTTGACGAGCGCCTCTCGCTTGGTGGGTTGAGACAACACGTCGATGAGTTCATAGGGGTATCCGTATCGATCGAAAAACTGCATCGTCTCTTTCGTAAACCCGCACATCGGCATTTGCTTGGTGCCCTTGCCGTAGATCAAAATCTTATGCGCAGCGACTTCCTTGTTGATTTCCTCTTGAATGGGATCTGCCATGGGTCGGCCTCCTAGGTTTCATCGGTGGTTTTCGCGGTTATTTCGAGCGCATGAATCCGCCCATCTTTCATCGGGCCATCCAACGCTTGATAGACCAGGCGATGACGATCCAGCAAATTCTTCCCTGCGAAAGCTGCCGAAATCACCACCACTTTGAGGTGATTCATCGTGCCTGTCCGGTCCGAAACCGTGACCGTAGCATCAGGTATCGTCCGTCGCAGGTATTCCGTCAGAGCATCCGGCGTAATCATACCCCCTCCAATCTCACCCATTATCAGAATACTCCAGCCTAATGCCCAAAGGCAATTCAGGCCAACCAGACCTCGTTGCGGGACAAGCGAGTCGCGCCTTTCTCGCTTGTCGCGCACGTCACGCACCGCTCCGGCCCTGGTGGTGGATTTCACCACATCTGGTGGATATCGACCACGTCTGAATATGCCACTTCCGTTCAGGCTCTTCTTTGCAGGGAATTCTGAACTGTTTCCGCAAGCGCATGCTGGCACGCGCATTGCGCTTCAGGTGGGCAGGAACACGTGAGCCGACCATGACTCAAGCACATCTACCTATCAACCAAGGAGGGTGCCATGGGTGAGTTCAAATCTGGATTTTTCGTCGGAGGAGAGGCCTGCGAGGGGCGGGTGCTCGTGGTAGACGATGAGCCGGACATTCGTAGAGTTGTGAAGATGACTCTGCAAAAAGCCGGCTATGAAGTCCTTGAAGCGGAAAATGGCGAGAGGGCAATCGAAGTCATCAATGCCGGTGAAAATCGGCTCCTCCTCGACGTCGTTATCTGCGACATTCGCATGCCGAAAATCAACGGAGCCGAAGCCGTTGCCTACTTCAGAAGCCATTATCCCCGCGTCCCGCTGATCGTGCTGACTGGCTTCCCGGATACCGACATGGCGACCTCGTTCCTCAGACAGGGCGTCGTGGATTATCTCGTCAAGCCGGTCGAAGGGGAGAAATTGAAATCGGCCGTTGCGCGAGCGATTGAACAGCGGGAACTTGCGCGGCTGTGACAATGTGTCTGCACTCTCCGCTGCGCCGGAGGGCGGCATGCTCCTCTTTGCGCTTCTCGGTTATAGGGGCGCTGCCCTGCCACAGGGAGATCGCCTGAGTGGAACGTTCTGATCGCACCACAATCGCCATTTTGGGGGCAGGTCGCGGAGGCCGCGCGCTGCTCGATCTGCTGCACCATATCCCATCGATCGAAATCGCCGGCATTGCAGACCGTAATCCGGATGCGCCGGGATTGGAACGTGCGCGGGAGCTGCAAGTTCCCGTCGCCACCAGCGTGCCGGATCTGATCAGCAACCATGGGGTGAATCTGATTCTAGACGTCACGGGCGATCCGGACATGGAGACCTATTTGTATGCCCACAAACCTCCTCCCGCAAGCATCTTGAGTGGATCAGCCTCCCGCCTGCTGTGGAAACTCATTCAGCATGAAGCCAAGCTCGAAGCCGAGCTTCTTCAATCGGAAAAGCTTGCGGGAATCGGCTCATTTGCCGCGGGAATCGCGCACGATATCAACAACCCCTTGCAACTGATTTTGGGACTGGCGGAAAACCTCGCGGAGGAACGAGACCTGACCGCCGTACACGAGCAAGCCCGGGATATTATTGAAGCCGTCAAACGGACGAGTGCCATCTGTCGAGACCTCACCCACTACTCGCGGCTCGCCTCCCCTCATGAGGATATGCTGGTGCCTCTCAACGAAAAGCTGGACGAAGCGCTAAAAATTGCGCGCTACGCGTCGAGTTTTCACGATATTGAAATGGTCAAACGGTACAAGCCGGACGCCGCCGTCAAAGGCAACCCGGATGAGTTACTCCATGTCCTCGTCAACCTCATCACCAATGCGGTTCATGCCATGGAGCGAGACGGCGGCACGCTCACAATCGAAACTGCGCTCCACGACCGGCAGGTCGATGTCCGAATCTCCGATACGGGATGCGGCATTGCTCCGGACAACATCAACGAGATTTTTGAGCCGTTTTTTACGACGAAAGCCCCTGGCAAAGGCACCGGGCTGGGGCTTTATAACGTCAAAACTATCGTCAGCAAAATGCACGGCACGATTGCCGTCGACAGTCAGGTCGATAAGGGAACCACCTTTACCTTGACCTTCCCCGACGCCGAGCCGGATGAACAAGGATGTCTGTCATGAGTCCCGAACGTCCCGCGGCTCGTTCCGAAACGAGATGGGGACTCCAGCTTAAAGTGATTCTGTCCATGTTGCTGGTGGGGATCATTCCCCTCCTGGTAGGTCTCGGTCTCGCCTTTTGGCAAGGCTCTCGCGAAATCCAGGTCGTCAACGGCGAAAGTTTCAAAGCGCTGGCCGAAGAGACCGCGCGAAAAATCGATCTCTTGATTTCCGATGAAGTCGCCCGGACGTCACGAATTGCGGCAGACCCTTCGATTATCCTTGAACTCGAGCAACGGCGCGATGCCTTGCTGGACATGACGGAAGCTGAGCGGCGCCGTGCGGTGGACCGGCTCAAGGAAGGCTGGGAGGCCAAAGATCCCGCGACAATCCAAGCTATTACGGGAAACAAAATGGCCGGCCTCATTCAGGAATATCTCTCGGGAGCCAAGAGCGAAGCCGATCAACTGATACCGCAAGTGGTTCGGTCTGCCACCAAGATGCTGTACATCACCGATATTGAAGGCAACCTGGTTGCCGCATTAACCACGCTGCCTCCCTTTGCCAATAAAGAAACAGCCTGGTGGAAAGGCGCGTCCCATCGCGGGATCGGCCAGCTCTTCATCGAAGATGTGCACTTCGACGAACGCGCCAAGAGTTATGTCATCAGCATCTCGCTTCCCATTATGGATCGCATCCGGTATGGAACCGTCGGCGTGCTCCATCGCGTGATCGACGCCAAAGAGTTGATCTCGCCCTCGATCTCGCCCATTCGCTTCGGCAAAACCGGACACGTGATGCTGATCGACCATCGCGGCATCGTCATGAGCTGCCCAATTTTGCCGACCGGCGTCCCGCTCTCCGACGCGCAGCTCGTTCCCCTCGTCACACCTCCTCAGCCGGGCTGGGTCAGTGCGCCGAGCGACGGCCACGGCGGACAATCGACCTCGATTATCGGATTCGCCCCGGTACCGGAAACCAGCCGAGCCACCAATAGCGATACGGGTAAAGGATCCTGGCACACCTTCGTGTGGCAAGCCTCTGACGAACTCTTTGCCCCGATTCGTCATTTCCTCACCTGGATGGCCGTGTTCAGTCTCATCGCTGTCGGATTGATGACGTCTCTCGGCTACCTTGCGGCCAATCGCATTGTCATGCCGGTGCGCCGGTTACAAGCCGCGGCGCAATTGATCGGGCGCGGTGAACTCAGACAACCCATCGACATTCAGACCGGCGATGAGCTTCAAGATTTGGCCGACGAGTTCAATCGAATGAACCGCCAATTGGAGGCCGCCTTTGCAGGCCTGACCGATCAAGTGACCATTAAAACGCAACAAGTGGAGTCCCTGCTTCACTCGACGGACCAGATCCTGGATGCAGTCCCAACCCCGATCATCATGGTCGATCAAGACGAACAGGTGCGGTACATCAATCGGGGCGGACGCGACTCCTTTCAGGCCATACTTGATTCGACTCAATCAATCCCGTTGTTCGACATACTTCCCGTTGATACCGCGATGCGAGAGCACCTGCGAAAAGAATTCAGACGGGCACGAAGCGGAGACGGTGCCACAGGAGAGAATGCCGCTGTCGTTGATGCCCCCCGCGACCCGTTGGCCCCCATGGGAACAGAGAAACCAGACAATCGACAGGAGATTCAGATTGGCACCCGGCGGTATCACTATCAGTGGTTCCACATGGCAGGGAGAAACCAGGGAGAGGATCGGATCGGTCTTGTCTTCAGGGATACGACCGATGACAGCCGTCTCCAAGATCAACTCATCCAAGCCGAGAAATCAGGCAGCCTGGGCACTCTCACAGCCGGAATCGGACATGAGTTGAACAATCCGCTCTTTGGAATTCTCGGACTGGGAGAAGCCATCGAAGATGAAGCCAATCTCGACCGCGTCAGATCCTATGCCCGCGACATCGTCCAGCATGGCCGTCGAATGGCCGCGATTATTCGAGATTTCACAGGCGTCACAGCCCGCGAGACATCGGACCAACGGCAACCGGTTCACCTCGAACAGGAACTCGATCAGGCCATCACGACACTCCTGGGCGGCATGGACGCCTCGGGACTCACGATCCAGAGAACATACGCGGGAGACACCTGTGTGCTGGCCCTCCCCGACCAACTCAGACAGGCATTTACGAATGTGTTGATGAATGCCATTCAGGCCATGAAAGGCCGCGGTGTCTTATCTCTCTTGACCTCACTCACCGAGACATCCGTCGTCACCACGATCGCGGATTCCGGCCCCGGCATTCCGAAACAGCATCTGTCAAAAGTTTTCGACCCCTTCTTTACCACCAAAGGACAGGGAGAAGGGTCCGGACTGGGCTTGACCGTCGCGCGACGCATCATCAAGAAATTTGGAGGGGACATCAGAATCGAGAGCCAGGAAGGGAACGGCACCACGTGCATCGTGACTCTCCCAGTGATTCCGCTTCTGCCGCCCACACAGGAGGCTTCATGCACCGAGTCAACATCTCGCTCTGCGCCGCAACCCTCACCGTCCTGATCTTCGGACTGTGGTGGGGGCTCTATCCCCTCTCCGCAAAGGAACGACCCGGATCGTCCGGCATCCCGCCGGAGAAAGCCGCGGCCTATATCTACGCCGTCATCAAGGCCGATCGCGCGTTGTACACAGAGGAAATCGTCAATCGGCTTCAGGCGAAAGGCGTCACCACGGCGTCCGAACATTGGGAGCAAGAGAACGCTCTCATGCTGCCGGCCCAGTTTCTTCAGCATTCAGGCAAACTGGCAGCCGAGGGTGGGAGCGGTATCCGGTATCGACTAATCGGTCTCTGGCCTATTTACCGGCGCAACGCTCCGGCGAGCGACCTGGAGCGCAACGCGCTGGAATCTCTCCGGAAGAATCCCGACCTGCCGGTCACCGGCATCGTGACCAGCGGACGCCAACAATTTTTTCAGGCGATCTATCCCGACCTCGCGGTCTCACCGGTCTGTATCGACTGCCACAACGGTCATCTGCTCAGCCCGAAACGGGACTTTAAGCTCAACGATGTGATGGGCGGGATCGCCATCACCATTCCGCTGGAATAGGCATATCGATGACTGCGCGAGACAAGCGAGACGGGCTGCCGAATAACTATGTGGGAGCCCAAGAACTTTAGCGAGCGGTCAATCGTATGCGAGCCGAATAGATTCTGTGCGCAAGGATCCTTGCTCACAGCACAGGGAGGAGAAACGGCCGAACCATCAGGGCGGTCCAATACCGGAGCAACAGAAGGAAAGCAAGAAGCGCGGCCGTGAAGAACTGCGGCTTCGTCAAGGATTGGATGCGAACCGGAGAAGACCGGCAGACCTATCGGTGCGCGTCGCCACCGGACTCTTTGTCAAGCACCACGACCTGCTTGGCCCGGTGCGCTGAGAGGTCAGTGACGCTGCCCGGCAACTTTGGAAGGTCATCGGACCAGGCGGCGACTCCCATGTCCGTTGTGCCTTGGAGCTTGGCGCCTTCTTCCATGATAAGCACCGGCGTCAGGACTTCTCCGATGAGCATGGCGGTCTTCAACAACTGGACTCGCTCATTCGCCGTCACCTTCGCCTTAATGCGGCCGCTGCTGACCACCGTGCCGGCTGTGATCGATCCCTGCACCAACCCATCCTCACCGATGATCACCTGTCCCTTGGTCTGAATTTCGCCGTCGAGGCGGCCATCGATCCGCACCGTCCCTTCGACATGAATCTCGCCTTTCAACACCACCCCTTTGGCCAAGAGGGTAATGTTGTCGTCTCCAGCAAAACTATTATTTCTCATGCGTCATTCCCCCTTCACACCCGATACATTGACGCCAGCATACACCATTCGTCTTCGTGAGGACTAGGAGAATCCAAAAGTATGTCGGAGCCGTTCCCATATTCCCCCTCCATGCACCTCACAGTACACGCTGGGCTCCGTACCCTCGATGAACACTTCCGATACCTGCTCGGGACATTGAGACGTGGCCAACTGCCCGGTCTTTGGATCGATGTTACGCGCGACGACACCGATCGGCATCACGAATGCCGGGGCTGTGGGCGGGATGATCCTGCGCGCGAGATCCATCCAAATCGGCAGGGCCGCCTGCGATCCCGTGAGACGCAGAGGCCGTTCATCGTCGAATCCTACCCAGACCCCGATGACCACATCGGACGTGTACCCGACAAACCAGGCGTCGCGATAGCCGTCGGTTGTGCCGGTTTTCCCGGCCACCGAACCTTGGAGTCCGATCGCTCTGGCTTTGCTCGCAGTGCCCCGCTGGATGACGCCTTCAAGAAGAGACGTCAACACATAGGCCCCTTGAGGCGAAACCGCCTGTTGCCGATCCGGCAGGCTATTCCAGACAATATCTCCCTGTCGATCTCTCGTCGATCGCACCGCATCCGGCTTGACGGCGATCCCTCCGTTGGCGACCGCTCCATACGCCGCCGTGATTTCCATCAACGATACAGACGAACTGCCCAAGGCCACCGACGAGAGATCGTTACCGATGGCGCTCGTCACGCCAAGACGATGCAGCAGCTGCACGATCGGCTTCGCCCCCAGAGTTTTGGCTGCCCGCACCGCCGGCACATTGAACGACTGCTCCAATGCACTTCGCACAGAGACAGGCCCGTGAAATTGTTTGTCGTAGTTCTGCGGAGACCAGGGGCCGGTCTCGGACTCAAAGGTCACTGGCTCGTCCACCAGCAAGCTCGCTGCGGTCAACTGACCGGCCTGCCCCTCACGAGCCGCTTCCAACGCCGCAAGATAGACGAAGGGTTTGAAGAGCGACCCCGGTTGGCGCCGCGCCTGAACGGCGCGATTGAATTGACTCCGCCGATAATCCCGCCCTCCCACCAGCGCCAGAATGGACCCGGTCTTGGGATCAAGCACCACCACTGCCCCTTGCACCGGCTCAAGGGCACTCTTGAGGTGGGGATGCGCAGCCTCTAACTTGGCCAGTCCCTTCTCCAACGATTCGGTGGCCGCCTGCTGAACCATCGAATCCAGCGTGCTATCGATCCGCAAGCCCTCCGGCAAGGGAACCACGCCGGCTTCCTCCACCTGGCGAAGCACGGCATCGACGAAGTACGGCGCATCGGTCAGAACGTCCTCCGACGGAGTCACGCGCACCGGTTTATTTATCGCCTGTTTCGAGACCTCTTCCGTCAAGAGACCTGTCTCCCGCAGCCGCCGCAATACGACATCGCGACGCTGCTTCGCCGATTCGGGATGCTTCGTCGGCGCATAACTATTGGGTCCCTTGATCAGGCCTGCGATCATCGCGATCTCTTCGACCGTCAATTCTTGAAGAGTCTTGCCGAAATAGCGATGGGCGGCCTCGCGCACTCCAAAGATCGAGACGAATCCCGCCTGCCCAAGATAGATTTCATTCAGATAGCTTTCGAGAATATCCTGTTTCGTATATTTCACCTCAAGTACCAATGCCGCCAGGGCCTCCTTGAATTTGCGCCCTATCGTCCGCTGCGGCGAATAAAATAAATTTTTCGCCAGCTGCTGCGTGATCGTGCTGCCGCCCTGCACCACCCCGCCTTTCGTAAAGTTAGTCCAGACCGCCCGTCCAACCGCAACCGGATCGATGCCGAAATGGGAATAGAAGCGGCGATCTTCAATGGTCAGGACCGTCTCAACGATCTGGGGAGGAATCTGCGACAACGGAATCCACTCTCGCACCTGGCGCGACTCACCACGCACCCCACTCAGGAGTTCCGGTTCAAGAAAGATGGAAAAGAGCGGCGTCCCATCAAGGGGAGACAGCACCTCCACTACTCGTCCCTGATCCAACGGCAACGTCACCATCGTCGCCCCGACATAGCTCTCCGGCTGCGAATGGAGATAGATCGTCAAGGCCTCCTCGGTCAGCTGATAGTCTCCGGGAGACTGCACCGTCTTCACTTGCCGATAGCCCAGCCGTTGCAGCCGCTCAGGAAGGCGGCTGTGCGCAAGCGAAAGATCGGAGTGCAGCAGGAAAGGCGCGCTGTACAAACGCAGCGGAGGATGCTCGTCGCTCTTGGGCAGAGCAAGAAAGGTCGCCAAATACGCGCCATATGCAACTACGACGAGGCCGAGCGCGGCAACGAGGCCTGCCAGGACCAGACTCGCATATGTCACCCACCGTGTAGGTCTATTCATAGTTCAGGAGCCTCGACACAGCATACCCGATACGGGACGGGTTGGTCCGGTTTGTTTAGTTTGTTTCGTTTATTTGGTTGAACGAGACTAACCAGACAAACCAAACAACCAGAGCAACCGACCGGTTTTACGGTTCGCGAGTTCCAACCTTCTGAGGAAGGAGGGAGCCGACAACCATCCCTGCCCCCGCCATGAGAAGGCCGGCCAGTTGCGGCGGCCAGATCGAATCGCTGGGGCCGAAGATTTCCAGCGCCAGCCACGTCGTCAGTCCGGCCGCGATCGCGAAGAGGGCGCCCTGGGTGGTCGCGCGAGACCAATAGAGACCGGCCGCAAGGGGGATAAAGGCCGCCACCAACGTGACTTTGTAGGTATTGACGAGCATCGAATAGATGCTGGCATCGGACACCAGCGCGATCGTCAAATCGACCGCGGCAAAGATCATCAAGACCAGGCGCATGATCCGCAAGAACTGTCGATCGGTGAGGTCCGGCCATACGCGCTTGATGACGTTTTCGCTCAGGGTCACCGAGGGAGCGAGCAACGTCGCGCTCGAGCAGCTCATGACGGCCGAAAGCACCGCGCCAAAAAACAGAATCTGCGCGATGATCGGCGTATGCTGGAGGATGAGTGTCGGCAACACCAGTTGCGAATCTTCCGCGAGCAGACGCCCGAACTTTTCCGGATCGATCATCGTGGCCGAATAGGTGAGGAACATCGGGACGAAGCAGAAGAGAAAATAGATCCCTCCGCCAAGAATTGAACCACGCACCGCTGTCCGCTCGTCTTTCGCCGAGGTGATGCGCTGAAACACATCTTGCTGGGGAATCGATCCCAGCATCATCGTGATACCTGCGCCGATGAAAGGGATCCACACGTTGAGACTCGCCGGTGGAAAGAAATCCAGCTTTCCCGCCTGTGCCGCATGTTCCACCACCGCACTGACCCCGCCCGTCAGCCCGCTCACGACAGACGCAATATAGAGCAGCCCACCCATGATGACGCTGAGTTGGACAAAATCGAGAATGGCGACGGAGAACATGCCGCCGAAGGTTGTATAGGTCAACACGATGACCGCGCCGAGAACCATTCCGAGTGGCTGGCTCACCGCCCCGTTTGTCACAACGTTGAACACTAAACCCAACACTTTGAACTGAGCCGCGACCCACCCCAGATAGGACGCCACCACACAGAGGGTACAGAGTACTTCTACCGCTTGGTTGTACCGCAGTCGATAGTAGTCTCCGACAGTCAGAAGGTTCAGCCGATACAACCGTGGGGCAAAGAACAATCCGGCCAGGATCAAACACAAACTCGCGCCGAAGGGATCTGCAACGACCCCGCGCAAGCCATCCTTGACAAAGATCGCCGGCATCCCCACCACAGCCTCCGCGCCAAACCAGGTCGCAAAGACCGTGGCGATCACGATCGGCAGCGGCAAGCTCCTACCGGCCACCGCAAAATCCTTCGCGCTATGGACCCGCCTAGCGGCAGCCAGCCCAATCCCCACCGACACAAGTAAATAGAGAATGACGAATCCGAGAATCATGAAAAGAGCTTAGGCATAGGTGTGGGCGAATTCTAGCGAGGCGGCGGTACGGGCGCAACGCGCAGAGCAAATCCGGTTCATCTGGCTCAACCAAATACACGAGACACACCGAACAAACAAGACCAATCAACAAAGCCTCTGTTCCCTCGATCAATCACATGGTAGGCTAATAGTAGTTGTACGGGGAGGGAGGCCTATGAACAATCGCGCAATCCAGGGGATACGCTCCTCTCGAAAGACAACTCAGCTGCGGCCACAACTCTTCATCGGAGCGATCGGAATTGCGACGGTGTTGACCGGGCTACCGGCCTACGCGAGCGAATCGCAGACACTGTGGGAATGTTCGAATTATACCGGCGACGCCCACACCCGTTGTTTGGAAGCTTTCGCGCAAACGCAGCGGGACCAGATCGCCGAACTCCAAGGGAAAGTACAGGCTCAACAAGAAGCTATCAATAGTCTGAAAGCTCAGGCCGACCGCCAGGCCTCTGCGAATGCCGATCTGCAACGCCAACTGGCACGACCTCCTGCCGTCGTACAAGCAGTTCCTCCTTTCTACACGTATCCCCCTGTAGGGCTAGGGCTCAGTCTCAACTTCGGGAGTCCTGGGATTTATGGAGCTCCATTTTACTATCCTCCGTTCGCGTTTGGCCCGCCCTTCTATGGACTACGCTACCGGAGCTACTACGGTTGGTAGCAAGATCGAACAGCCGTCGGTTCGTCCGCTTTATGTCCAAACACAATTGTCTTGATCCACACCGCAACATCGCATACTCTCCACCAATCTGGACTTTGCAGCGACAGCCTCATTGCAGTCACACATCAAAGAAAGGACCGCTCATGCGCTTCGTTGTCTCCTGTTTCGTGACCATGCTCTGCCTTGGGACCACTGCGGCCTTCGCGGCAACCCCAGAGCCCACGACCGATGAACAAAAGACCCTCTATGCCTTGGGATTAGCCATCAGCCAATCGCTCGGAACCTTCAATCTGAACGAGTCTGAACTTGACCTCGTGAAATCCGGCCTCACCGATGGAGTCCTCAAAAAGACCCCCAAGGCAGACCTCCAGACATTCGGCCCGAAAATTCAACAACTGCAACAGGCCCGCGCCTCGGTCGTCGCAGAAACGGAAATGAAAGCGGGAGCCGCGTTCCTCGCAAAAGCCGCGGCAGAACCCGGCGCCAAGAAAACCGAGTCCGGCGCGATCCTCACGACCATCAAGGAAGGAAAAGGCGCGACCCCGAAAGTCACGGATACGGTAAAGGTGCACTATCACGGAACCCTGACCGACGGAACGGTTTTTGATAGCTCCGTCAAACGGGGCGAGCCGGCTACCTTCGGATTGAATCAAGTGATCAAGTGTTGGACGGAAGGGGTACAACTGATGAAAGTCGGCAGCAAGAGCAAGTTAGTCTGCCCCGCCAATCTCGCCTATGGCGACAAGGGCGCGCCTCCCACGATCAAGCCCGGTGCAACGTTAGTGTTCGAGGTCGAACTCCTCGAGATCGTCGCTGCCAAGTAGTTCCGTACGAAAAGGTCGAGCGGGAAATGCCCCGCTCGACCTCACTGAGTTACCCACTCAACGTGAGCCTTCCTTAGGCATAATTATCTTGATCCCCATCGTGACATCGCATAATTTACTCAGCCTCAAGCCGTTCGAAATCGGATTCGTCGCAGTCACACATAAAGAAAGGACCGCTCATGCGTTTCGTTGTCTCCTGCTTGGTGACCGTACTCAGCATTGGAACCACTGCATCATTCGCAGCGACCCCAGAGCCCACGACCGACGAACAAAAAACCCTCTATGTCATGGGATTGACCATCAGCCAATCGATCAGTAGCTTCTCCCTGAGCGAGTCTGAACTCGAACTCGTGAAGGCCGGCATCACAGACGGAGTCTTCAAAAAGACGCCCAAAGTAGACCTCCAGACGTTCGGCCCGAAGATTCAAGAACTGCAACAGACCCGCGCCTCAGTCCTTGCAGAACCCGAGAAGAAAGCAGGCGCGGCGTTCCTCGCGAAGATCGCGGCAGAACCCGGCGCCAAGAAAACAGAGTCCGGCGCGATCCTCGCGACCATCAAGGAAGGGAAAGGCGCGACCCCGAAAATCACGGATACGGTGAAGGTGAACTACGTCGGAACTCTGATCGATGGAACAGTGTTCGATACTTCCGCCAAACAGGGCGGACCTGCCACGATCAGAATGAATGAAATGAGCAAGTGTTGGGTGGAAGGGATGCAGCAGATAAAAGTCGGCGGCAAAAGCAAATTGGTTTGCCCGTCAAATCTCGGTTATCGCGACAAGGGCTTGCCCCCTCTTATCAAACCCGGCGCGACGTTAGTGTTCGAGATCGAACTCCTTGAGATCGAGGCTGCGAAGGAGTCCCTTAATACTGCTCCACATTGAGACCCGACTGTCCATTACGAAGACGCCGATTCAGACGACGTGGGGCGGGCGAAGGTCTTGTCGATAGGAGTGCTTGAACGCAGAATCCAACGCTTCCAGACAAAATATAGGACTGGAATGACGATCAGCGTAAGAAAGGTCGAGCTGACCATGCCACCGATCATCGGCGCAGCGATCCGTTTCATGACGTCGGCGCCTGTTCCGGTGGTCCACATAATGGGGAGCAACCCGCCCATGATCGCGGCGACCGTCATCATCTTGGGCCGCACCCGCTGAACGGCGCCTTCCATAATGGCTTCTCGCAGATCGTGGGCCGTCGTCATGCGGCCTTCACGTACCCGCCGCTCATAGGCCTCGTCGAGATAGACAAGCATGACTACACCCGTCTCTGCCGCCACGCCGGCCAAGGCAATGATGCCCACCCACACCGCCACGCTCAAGTTGTAGCCCAGATAATCGAGATACCAGATGGCCCCGATCGCGGCGAAGGGAACGGACAGGAGCACGATCAGCGATTTCGCCAACGAACCGAAGTTGACATAGAGCAGCAAGAGAATGATGCCAATAGTGACGGGGACGACCAGCTTTAACCGCTCTTCGGCCCGCACCAGATGCTCGTATTGCCCGGTCCAGATGAGCCGGTAGCCGGAGGGCAATGTCACCCGATCTTGCACCGCGCGTTGAGCGTCTTGGACATAGCCGCGCAGATCGCGCCCACTGACCGCGACCGAGACCAAACCGGCCAGCGATCCCGCTTCATCCGCGATCGACGGCGGCCCCTGAGTAATGTTCATCTCTGCGATTTGCCCGAGTGGAATCTGCGCGCCGCTCGGCGTGGGAATCAGCACCCGCTTGAGCCGATCGGGATCATCGCGCAGTTCGCGTTTGTAGCGGACGTTGACTGGATATCGCTCGCGTCCTTCGACGGTGGTTGTCACGGTCTCGCCACCGATAGCTGTGGTGATCACCGCTTGCACGTCTCCCACCGTCAAGCCGTAGCGGGCCGCTTCACGCCGGTTCACGGTCAGGTCGAGGTAATAGCCCTCGTTCAACCGCTCAGCAAACGCGCTTTTCGTGCCCGGCACATTGGCCAAGACTTGCTCGATCTCCAAGCCGATTGTCTCAATGGTTTTCAGATCAGGTCCCAGTACTTTGATGCCGACCGGGCTTCGCACACCGGTCGTAATCATCTCGGTGCGAGTCTGAATCGGCATCCACCAGATGTTCGGAAATCCTGGAATGCGCAGCTTGGCATCCATCTCATCCAATAGCCGGTCCCATGTCATGCCGGGCCGCCATTGCGATTCCGGTTTGAGGGTGACCGTGATTTCTGCCATTCCGACATAGGCCGGGTCAGTCGCAGTCGGCGCTTTCCCCATTTTGCCGAACACCCGTTCCACTTCCGGGAAGGTCGTGATCAACTGATCCTGGACTTGCAACACCTTGGCTGATTCCGGGATGGACAGACCTGGGACGGTGGTCGGCATGTAGAGAATGGTGCCCTCGTTCAGCGGCGGCATGAATTCCGCACCGAGACGGGAAAAGATCGGCGCCGTGAGTCCCACGACCACCACCGCCAGTCCGAGCGTCAGCCACCGGACGCGCAGAGCGCCGGCGATGATGGGTCGATACAGCGTGACCAAGAGCCAATTCAACGGGTTCTTAGCCTCTGCTCGGATGCGACCCCTGATAAGGAGGACCATCAGTACAGGGGCCAAGGTTACCGACAGCGCTGTGGCGAACAACATCGAAAAGGTTTTGGTATAGGCCAAGGGCGTAAACAGCCGCCCCTCCTGCGCTTCCAACGCAAAGATCGGCAGGAACGATACGGCGATCACCAGCAACGAGAAGAACAACGGACGGCCGACTTCTTTGGCCGCCGCTATGATCGTCTCAATCCTGTCGGCCTTCGGAGATTGTTCCAACCGCTTATGCGCGTTCTCCACCATGACAATGGCCGCGTCCACCATCGCGCCGATGGCAATGGCAATGCCGCCGAGCGACATGATGCTGGACGTGATATGCAGATAGGCCATCGGAATGAACGCCAGCAACACCGCCACAGGCAGGATAAGAATCGCCACCAGTGCGCTGCGCAGATGAAACAGAAATACGACTGCGACCAGGCTGACGATGATGCTCTCCTCCACGAGCTTTTCGCGCAGAACTGCGATCGCCCGATGAATGAGATCAGACCGATCATAGGTGGGAACGATGTGGACGCCTTTCGGCAGGGCGGGCGTGATCTCTGCCAGCTTGGCTTTGATCCGCTCGATCACGGCGAGCGCATTTTCTCCAGCGCGCATGATGACGATACCGCCGACTGTCTGGCCCTTGCCGTCTAACTCAGCGACGCCTCGCCGCTGATCCGGTCCGATGTGGACATGGGCAATGTCCCGAATAAGGATGGGCGTGCCTCGCCCATCGGTTCCCACGGGAATCAACTCGATATCATCGACCGAGCGCAGGTAGCCTCTCCCGCGAATCACGTATTCAGTGCCGGCCATTTCTAGAACACGGCCGCTCACCTCCGCATTGCTGTTACGAACCGCTTCGATGATCGTCTTAATCGGTAACCGGTGGGCGGCCAACGTGTTCGGGTCCACTTCGATTTGATACTGCTTCACGAACCCGCCGACCGCCGACACTTCCGCCACGCCAGGCACACTTTCCAGTTGGAAGCGTAGGTACCAGTCCTGAAGACTGCGGAGCTGCGCCAGGTCGTGCGCGCCGGACTCATCGACCAGCGCGTACTGGTACACCCACCCGACGCCGGTCGCGTCAGGACCTAACGTCGGCGCGACGCCGGAGGGCAACTTCCCGGTCAACTTCTGCATGTACTCCAGCACACGACTTCTTGCCCAATACAAGTCCGTCCGGTCTTCGAAGATCACATAGACGTACGAAACCCCGTACTCTGAGACGCCCCGCACTCGTTTGACTTTCGGACCGGCCAGCAGGGAGGTGACGATCGGATAGGTGACCTGATCTTCAATCAATGTAGGGCTGCGCCCCTGCCACTCGGTATAGATGGTCACCTGGACATCGGACAAGTCAGGAACCGCATCCAGTGGAACCTGAAATCCCGCCCACAGGCCCCAGCCAGCCAACAGCAAGACAAAGAGGATGACCAGAACCGGATTGCGGGCGCTTCCTTCAATAAGTCTCGAGAGCATGGTGGATTACATGCCCCCGCCGCCAACCGAGAACTGATACTTTTCGACGATGGGTGATTGCCCTGGTACTGTCACATTGACCGTCACGACCCAAGTACCACCCATACCGAACATGACCTTGCCTTCGTAGAGCCCATCCGCAGTATGGCGAGCCGTCGCCTTGGAATCGGTCATGCCCGGCATCGGCATCGTATAGACGAACAGGACTTGCGCGTTGGTCACCGGCTTGCCGGCTTGATCTGAAAGCTTGAGCTTGAGCAGCACCTCACCGGCCTTGGGGTGTTCAGGCGCCGTGCTCAAGGCTAGGGATAATCCGGCAACTTGACGGGGCTCCGGAGCGGATGGTCCTTTCATTCCCTCCATTCCTTTCATCCCTTCCATGCCCTGTATGCCCTTCATGTCGCCCATCCCCTTCATACCTTGCATGCCTTCCATCCCTTTCATGCTGCTCATGTCCATGCCTTCCATCTTGCCTTCGTATGCACCGCGCATTTGCCAATCACCCATGCCGATCCGTCCCATCATGGCCTGCATGCTCGAGGCCGATGTCAACTTGCTCTCCGCATCCAACAGGAAATTGGCCGAGGTCACAATCCGGTCCCCTTCCGTGATCCCTTCCAGCACTTCCACGGAATCCTGGCTCCTGCGACCAAGCTTGACTGGATACGGCGCGTAGGCTCCTTCGCCGCGATC
>DATENE010000083.1:0-24061 GCA_035275205.1 Nitrospiraceae bacterium | reverse complement strand
TTCACCCTGCTCCTACAAAGCCACGTGGATACAATGGGTGCCGCGCCGTCTCACAACCCCGACCAGGTCTTTCGCATATCCCAAGGCACCAAAGCGATGAGGGATAGCGCAATGATCTATCTCTCCTATGCCAAGTACGTCGCCTATGGCATGCCGGAATCTGAAGAGATGGTGCAAGACGAACTGCAGGGATAGCTTTCAGCCGTCAGTGATCAGCTTTCAGTTTTTCACTGCTAAGGGCTGATAGCTGAAAGCCAAGAAAAGCAAAGAGCCCGATCCTGAAAAGGATCGGGCTCTTTGCTTTTCCCAAAAACCTACCGTTTAGATGCTGCGCATAAAATGGGCGACGTCATCCTGATTGACGGCACCACCCATAATCGAAGACTGGGCGACATTGCTCGATTTCTTCCCAGTCAGACCGGATTCGACTTCATCCACGATCAACTCTACCGGCATCGACTGACCTCCATACACCCGCGGTCCACCGATGATCTTGGCATTGGAGTACCCGTAAATCGCAGTGGCCACTTCTTTCGCCAGCCACCCGACATAGTTGAACTCCGGAACGACAATGAGCTTCGCTTTGCCGCAGAGCTGCCGTAATTCTTTCGTTGGAAACGGACGGAGCGAGCGGACCTTGACCAGACCGACCTTGATGCCTTTTTCCCTGCAGAGACGCACGGCTTCGCGCGACTGCGCCGCCGCACTGCCCGACGCAATGATGATCGCATCAGAATCGTCTACATTCTCAGCCGTGAGCAACCCACCCATATATTTATCGATATACTTGCGTGAACGCTCGACCGCTGCCCACACTTCTTGTTGCCAGACTGCATGGATGTTGTACGCCATGAAGTTCGACTTCTGAACCGGAGCGTCGCGTGACAAGCGGGCGGGAGGATTTTCCGCGTCGAGCACTGGCACCGCTCCTCGCCAGGCCTCACGAGGAGGCAGCTTCATGCTGCGGTCCTGCATCCGGACATAGCCACGAGCATGGGTTACGAAAAACCCATCACAGCAGACGCCTACCGGCAATGTCACATCATTTTTTTCGCTGATCGTGAAACCGGCCATTATGAAATCGAACATGTCCTGTTGATTCTCGGCGTGAAACACAATCATGCCGCTATTGATAAGGTAGGCAACTTCGATGTTGTCCGGTTGGATGGCCAGCGGGGCATTGACGACGCGGCAGGTAAACATCGCAACAATGGGCAGCCGATGCCCAGGCCAGGATGCGATACCTTCCAGGCCTCTCAGAGTACCGGGGCCTGCGGTCGCCGTAAAGCAGCGGACACCGGATCGAGATCCACCCGCCATCGCCGCCATGACACCGACTTCTTCTTCACCGCGATAATACTCTTTCACATACCCTTCGCCATAGAGCACGCCGATGAGCTGCATCGTTTCGCTCTGCGGGGTAATGGGATAGGCAATGGCCAGGTCTACATTCGAGCGCCGAACGGCCTCTTTTGCCGCTTCGCTGCCCGTAATGAACTCCTTTTCCCGGGGAGCTTCTAGGAACAGGTACTCGGGCGTCACTATCTTTTGCTTCTTAGCTTCGGCATGGGGATCTCTCCTTGTGCTAGCCTCGACCGGTTTAGGGGCCGCGACACTTGTGATGGGATCGCCCTGCGGATTTGTCTTTTGCTCTGCTTCGAGTGCTTCGCTCATTGTGACACCTCTTCGCTATATCGCCCCTGCCATTCGACCGTACTCAGCCTTCGCGCTTCATCTGTTCAGCCGAATGGCCGAACGCAGCCGCGCCGGCAACGCCCGCCACAGGTGCAAAGGTGAGGGGATTGGTGTGAGTTTTTCCGCCGTGGACTCTCGACTGCGTACCGGTGAATCGCACATTTTCCCCGTTATCCGGCAGCTTGATACCCAATTCTTCCCGTACCTTCTTGAAGATCTGTGCGGTCTTCTTCAACTTGATCATGTCCGAATCCCGAATTGTCAGCATCGCATCTTCGTGGCCCTGCTCCGCACAAATCGCCATCGTGAGACAGTTTGTCCCGGCGCGGATCATTTTCAAGGTCAAATTGGCGTAATGACAATGCACGCCGACGAAGATACAGGCTTCGATTTTGTTGCCCCAAATCGTGAGGTTGGGATGGTTGGGGTTGATGACTTCTTCCGGATCTATCTTTGGATACTTCGGGCGATAGTCAGGCATGGGAATGATCATGACATCCGGAATCTGGGCAGCAATTTCCAGCACCGCCTTGGCCTTTTCAACCGCGTGTTCGTTCCAAGCCCAAAGCACCAACGGTCCCGGGAAGATTGTGGCGTTAGGACTGGTCAGCATTTTACGAGCCATCTCTTCGATGACCTTGTCCTCATTCTCCTCCAACAATCCGTAATAGAGCCCCTGTCCTGGGTCAGGCAGCGATACCCCTAACTGAGCCGCAGACGGCGGATGAAATCCGGCAGGACCAGGCACAATGATGCGTTCTCTCATATCTGAAGTCGTTGCCACTCCTGTACCTCCTTAATTACCCACCACAATCATCGGATTGGACAGGACCGCAACGGTAGTTTTTTCATCGTACCGAATGTTGTCGGTAACAGCGGCCAGCGGCAATTGATCGATCATGATCATCTTAATGGCATTGTTTTTCGCCATGTTGTCGCACACCCAGACACACTGCGCGCAACCTTTGCATCGATCCACTGCCACATAAGCAGTGCCGTACTTGAAGCCCTTATCTCTCCCCATGTCTTCGCTATACTGAATGGTATTCGCTTCAGGACAATACTGCGTACAGAGCTTGCAACTCTTCGAGGCACAGATTTCAACATCGATATTGGCTACCAGATACATTGTGCTCCTTCGTACTAAATCTGGTTAGGCGCTTACGGTCGCACGAGTTTCAGATCGCTTGACCGATGCCGCAGCCCAACCGTGATCAACTGCGTAGTTCCAACCAGCCTGAATCACCGCGACGTTTTTATCGATCAGCTCCTGTTTCTTCTTGAACTTCCGTTCGACGACACTGTCCAACGCCGCAGTTCCTCCTGAGACGACAAATCCCTTGCCAAGGAATCGATCCTTCACTGACTGCTCCAATGCTTCAACCGAAGTCAGTCCTGTGATGGCTCCAATAGCACCCATCAGTGCCATGTTCGTCGCGAGATCCATCCCCGCAACTTCGAGAGACAGTTTGGTCGCCGGGAAGTAGTAGAGTTTCGCGCGGCGCTCTTCCAGCTCGCGCTGCTGATCCCTGTGAAGGCTCATCGGGCCATCGTTATTGATCAACGCAATCCCATCCTCTTTCAACCCAAAGTAGAACGGCATCGTATAGGACTTGCCGTGAGTAATGACCTGAGGATGGAAGATAATGATGATGTGTGGGAAGGTAATTTCCCCAATTTCGTAGATCGGCTCATCCGACACACGGACATAGCTTTCGACCGGCGCCATACGCTTTTCCGATCCGTAAAATGGGACGATCGTGCTTTCACCGCCGAAATTGATTACTGCGGTGCTCAGGATGTGCGATCCCGTCACAACACCCTGCCCGCCCACCCCTGCCATTCGAATATTGAAGCGTTTTGCCATAGCCGAGCCTCCCTCCGAATCGTTTACGCCTTGTTTGGAATTGCTGCGGCAGGAGCAGCCGCCTTCGGAAGATAGTCTTTGTAGCCATATCGCTCAGTCAGATACTGCTTGGCCTCATCGCTCACATATTCCGTGAACTGATACCGATCGTTCTCAACAGTCTTCGCGTCTTCCATCACCTTATCGGTCGGAATCGCATATTCGATGTTACAAGACGTGTAGGCTTGAATGTAGGTCGAGCCCACTTCGCGGGCAATTAACACGGCTTTCTTGATGACACTCTCGACACGGCGGGGATTGTTCGGAACGACCGTCGCCACATACGCACAACCGGCGACCTTCGCCATCTGCAGCATGTCCATCTTCTCGAACTTCTTCCCCAACGGAGCCATCTTTAGGACGGCGCCACGATTGGTCATTCCGCTCTCCTGCCCACCGGTGTTGCCGTATACTTCGTTGTCCAACATGATCGTGGTGAACCGTTCCTTTCGGAACCAGGAGTGGAGCACTTGCTGGAAACCGATGTCCGCTGTTCCACCGTCTCCCGCCATAACGACCACATCCTTTGGCTTGTCACCGAACCGCAGCCGCAGCCCGCGAGACAATCCGCTCGCGACACCGTTCTGATCGCCGTAGTTGCCGTACACAAACGGGATCGCAGCCTGTGAAATCGCTAACCGTCCACAGCCTGCCGTTCCAACGGTGATGGTATCTTCCGGGTTGGGGAAGGCAATGATCGCCAGCCGTATGAACAGAGTCATCGCGCAACCGGCACACATGGGATGCTCTTCGAGAATTTCCTTGAAGCTCCCCATTTGGGAAACCGCAATTTTCTTTCCAAAGGGGCCATGCTCGACCATGTCCCTATATTCCTTGGGCATGAACTTCTCAAATCCACCTGAAAACTTTACATAATCAAGACTCATCGGAACACCTCCCTCTATCGTGACAACGACAATCTATTGCCTATCGGAAAGATATGTTATTTGCAACAAGCCCGCAGGAATTCGAGATTGAATGAACTGGGCTGATCTGCTCACAGGAGTGCGTATGGTAGCAAAGCCCAAAAAAGACTGTCAATGAGAAACATCTATTACCTTCTCGAATCATACAGCACTCGAAATACTATAACTTCCTGATAATCAAAGCAACTTCTCAGAAGGCCCACTATACCAGAAAGAAGGCCTAGCACACTCCGAAGCTGTAGGCCATTCGCCCTAACAACTCGCGGTTGCACTGTTTCCGCACCTGTCGAACGTGCGATCGATTTCATGGTATTGGAAAGAGAGATTGCCGATTCCACAAAACCTGTCTAGACTAGGCCTGTATGTCAACACGTGTAATCATCTCGGGGGAAAGCGAAGGCGCTCAACACGCCGGTGGAGTCCATAAGCGCCCTCCGATTCCGGACGACTCGCTCAAAGCCGAGTGCCCGAAATTCATGAGCCACGGCCCCTGCGGAGGTGTTCGAAAAGGAGGATTGTGTGAGGTGTACCCCGAGATGACTTGCCCCTGGGTGACCCTCTATATTCAACTGGAAAAAATCGGACAAGTAGAGTGGATGAAGCAAGTTTAGAAGACGCGAGGGGTGAGGCGTGAGGGGTAAGGGGTCGATAAAGAAACAACGAACCACGAAGCTGGGCTATAACGAACGGCATGCAAGGAGCGGTATTACCGCTCCCCTGCCTGCCATCGAAACATTTCCGAACCAATACAAGGGCTATGAAATCACGATTGAGATTCCTGAATATACCGCCATCTGTCCCAAGACCGGCCTAGCGGATTTCGGAACGATCACCCTTCACTACATGCCCGACAAACAATGCCTCGAACTTAAATCTCTGAAGATGTACATCCACGCCTACCGAAATGTGGGAATTTTTTATGAGAATTCCGTCAATCGCATCTTGCAGGATATCGTCAAATCCTGCCACCCGGTATGGGCGAAAGTCACTGGGACATTCGCCGCGCGCGGCGGACTTAGAAGTGTGATCGAAGCGCGATTTCCGTGAGACACGCTCCTGCACAAGTTCGATTCAACCACCCTACTGCCTATCCATGACCACCTATGCCATCGGCGATGTGCAAGGTTGCTCTACGCAGCTGAATCAACTCGTTGATCGCATCAATTTTGATCCCACGACAGACCGATTGTGGTTCGTCGGCGACCTGGTGAATCGAGGACCAAACTCGCTTGAGGTCCTCCGGTACATCAAACAGCTTGGCCCTGCCGCACAGATCGTACTGGGAAACCATGATCTGTTTCTACTCGCCGTTGCAGAAAACATCGTCACACTTCGGCCCAAAGACACGATTCAGGATGTGCTGGCGGCAGAGGATCGAGCAGAGTTAGTGGACTGGCTTCGCCGCCAGCCCCTCCATTACCGCGAACGATCGTTCTTCATGGTGCACGCAGGTCTCCTGCCTCAATGGAACATCGATGACGCGGTGAATCTTGCGAGAGAAGTCGAAGCCGTATTGTCCGGGCCGAACTATCGAATCGTCCTCGAAGCGCTTTTCCGGGGACTCCCGTCTCGATGGGATCCCGCCTTGGTTGGCGACGAACGTCTCGTGAGTATCACTCGTGCGTTGACCAAACTCCGAACCTGTACCCCGGCCGGTGAAATGTCGGGATTTTCCGGCCCGCCGGAACAGGCTCCATCGGGATATCTTCCCTGGTTCCGCATTCCAAATCGTAAAAACTCCGATACAACGGTCATCTGCGGCCACTGGGCTGCGTTAGGATTGCACATCGAGCCCAATCTGTTAGCGATCGACAGTGGCTGCGTATGGGGAAGAGAACTGACCGCGGTGCGACTAGAAGATCGCCAAGTCTTCCAGGTCGCAGGTGTCCGACGAGCACGTCCGTGATTGAACCTCACCCGCCTGATCCGACTTGGCATCGTTACACAACCAGGCCGTTTCCATCCTATCGATTCCTTCCGGGAAAAAATCCGCACCCACGCCGCGATTCTCTCGGCCATTCCTACGATCAACCGGAGCCGAAGTTCCTCGCCTTTCCACCAGAAGAATGGCAACGGTCAGAGGATTACTTGTATGGGATCGACCTCTACAACTACGCCTACTGGTGGGAAAGCCACGAAGTCTTTGAAGCCTTTTGGCATGCAGCAGGACACGACACCGAACAAGGGAACTTCTTCCAAGCCCTCATCCAGTTTGCCGCCGCCAACCTCAAGCGGTTCCTCGGCAACGAACACGCGGCGCAGAAGCTCGTACGCAACGGGCTCGTACGACTTCAAAGTCTGCCTCAACTGTATATGGGAATCGATGTGATCGCTTTTTCTGAAGCGTGCAGGGTGATTCCCACACCGCGCGCAAGTTCTACGCCTTATCAAATTCGCCTCGCGCTTGAGACTTCATCTTCGTCGGTAAACTTGAAGAGCTGGTTGCGGATGTAGACTGCTACTTCGTAATGCAGGCTGCTCATTCAGCAGCCTGCTAGTGGTAGGACTCGGAGTCGCCCGGAAACTTGCCCTGCTCGACTTCTTCTTTATAGCGGCGAAGGGCTTGGAGCGCATCTGCCTTGAGATGCGCATATGGTCTCACGAACTTCGGCACGAACTCATCGAAAAGACCGAGAAGATCGTAGAGCACAAGGACCTGGCCATCACAGTGCGGACCGGCGCCGATCCCGATAGTGGGAATAGCCACCTGTTCTGTAATCGTCTTAGCCAACTCGGCAGGAATGGCTTCGAGCACGATGGCGAAGGCGCCGGCCGCTTCGAGGGCCTTGGCATCATTCAGCAACGTCCGCGCATGATCCGACTCTTTCCCCTGCACTTTGTAGCCGCCAAATCGATGGACGGATTGAGGAGTCATGCCGAGATGCCCCATCACCGGAATGCCGATGCTGGTCATCGCAGTCACCCGATCAGCCATCACTGCGCCGCCTTCCAGCTTGACGGCCTGTGCCCCAGCCTGGAGGAACCGTCCGGCATTGCGCAGCGCCTCTTCCAAACCGGCTTGATAGGACATGAACGGCATATCGCCGATGACGAGCGCTCGTTGAGCCGCCCCTGCCACAAGCTTTGTGTGGTAGAGCATGTCGTCCATGGTTACAGAGAGCGTCGTGGCCTTCCCCTGTACAACCACGCCCAGTGAGTCCCCGACTAGAATCGCTTCGATGCCGGCTTGTTCGACAATACGTGTGAACAGCGCGTCGTAGGCCGTGACGACGATGAGTTTCTTCTTGTCGCGTTTATAGCGCTGAAACTCGGGAATCGTCATCATCCCACTTCCGCTTTGGTAATAATGTCAGCCAGCCGGTGCGTGGCCTTGATCGCCATAATATGGACCCCGTCGCAGTGCGACCGGACCGCCTTGATCGTCCGGACCGCAATGTCCACCCCCACATCTTCCGCTCGCTCGGGGCCGGCAGCCCTGAGTTCGTCGATCATTTCCTGGGGAACTGACACGCCGGGAATATTGGCATTCATGAACTCTGCCATCTTGGCGTTCCGGAGGACGAGAATACCCGCCAGCACTTTCACCTTGAAAGGGCGCACGGCCTTCATAAAGGACGCGAACTGCTCCGGATGGTAAATCGCCTGCGTCTGGAAAAACTGGGCACCCGCTTTTACCTTCACTTCAAACTTGGCAAGCATCGGTCCTAGTGGATCGGCCTCGGGAGTCACCGCAGCCCCGATGGTAAATGCCGTCGAGCCATCCAACTTGTTGCCGGCCATATCCCGACCGTTGTTGAGTCCTTGCACCAACTGCATGACTTGGACGGAGTCCAGATCATAGACCGGCTTCGCTTCCTTATGGTCTCCGACGGTCGGATAGTCCCCTGTGAGGCACAGAATATTGCGGATGCCTAGCATGGAGGCGCCCATGAGGTCCGACTGTATCCCAATCCGATTCCGATCGCGGCAGGTCATCTGCATGACCGGATCATGGCCGAGTTCATAGAGAAGTCGGCAGACGGAAAGAGACCCGGCCCGCACCACAGCAGCCGTGTTGTCGGTGACATTTACCCCATGCACACGCCCCACCAACTGCTTGGCGTTTTCGAGCACGCTGGAAATATTGGTGCCCTTGGGAGGATTATATTCAATCGTGACAGCGAACTGTCCCTGATCGAGCACCTCCCGTAATCGCCTCGGCTCCCGATTCATCTTCTTTCCTTACCCCCTATGCTTCACCCGCTGTTGTAGGAGGATTGGGGGCTCCCTACTGCGCGAACAATTTTTACCCGCCCGCCCTGGGCACGCCGAGACGCGCCCTTTTCCCAAGCGAGCACAGCCTCATCGTGCGCGGGCAGCAGCAAGGGAGCCCCCATCCTTCTACAACATCTTCGCCATTCTCTTAGCAGACTCGACCGTATTGTCCAGCAACATCGCAATCGTCATCGGTCCCACACCGCCCGGCACAGGGCTGATCCAGCCTGCCTTCTGACTGACCGGCTCAAAATCGACATCGCCGCACAATTTTCCCTCCGGAGTTTTGTTTGTGCCCACATCGATCACGACGGCCCCCTCGCGTACCATGTCGGCCGTGACAAACTTGGCCTTTCCAATTGCGACCAGCAACAGCTCAGCTTCGCGGCAGACTGCCGGCAAATCCTTCGTCTTGGAGTGACAAATCGTCACCGTGGCATGGCGCTGGAGCAACATAAGCGCCAACGGCTTGCCGACAATGTTGCTCCGCCCCAATACGACGGCGCGCTTTCCTTCTATACTCACACCGGTGGATTCGATCATCTTGATGACGCCCTTCGGTGTGCAGGCTTCAAACACAGGATGCCCCTCAACAAGTCGGCCGAAATTGTACGGATGAAACCCGTCTGCATCCTTGTCTGGCGACACCGCTTCGAGCACAACTTTACTGTCGATATGCTTCGGGAGCGGCAACTGAACCAAAATCCCGTGGACCTTGGGATCGGCGTTCTCTTTTTCGATCAAGGCCAACAGCTCTGCTTGCGTCGTGCTCGCCGGCAATTTGTGATCATCGATATAGATGCCCGCCGCATCACAGGCTTTTTGCTTGCTCTTCACATAGAGATGCGAGGCGGGATCGTCGCCCACCAGGATCGTCGCCAGGCCCGGCTTCATCCCGGTCTTAGCCAAGACCGCCGCTGATTCGGTCGCCAACCGCTCGCGTACTTGCAATGCCAATGCTTTGCCGTCGATCAATCGTGCCGCCACGGATTCCTCCTCCGTTGAGAGATCATCAGAAAAAACACGGCACCATAGCAGGGCATTTTTGAGCAAGTCAACGACCCATCCGGCGTGAAACGTAAAACGCAAAAAGTGAAACGACACCGCACCTTATACCTCTCACGTCTAACCTTTCACGTTTCACGCCTCATTCTTGACAGGTTCTTTGCATGACGGCTACGATGTTTCATCAACCACAATCAATAGCCACCTATCTTGTGAGCACAATCTCCTCCGTGATGTCCCTTCTGATACGTGTCATGAGCCATCCAACGGCCTGGCTTATCTGGGTCATGCCCCTTGTGATCGCCGGCCCGCTCAACGCCCAGATCACCGTCACTGAGCTGCAATCGCCTTATAGCTTCGTCAACGATCCCATCGAGAAAAGCTATTTCATCTCGAACGTGAATGGCGAAGCCGAGACCGCCGACAATAACGGATTCATCACCAAGCTGAATCCCAATGGCAAACTCCTCAATCTGAAGTTTATCCAAGGAGGAAAGGACGATGTCACCCTCCATGCCCCCAAAGGCATGGCCTTGGTTGAACACGTGCTCTACGTGGCCGACCTCGACACCCTTCGAGGCTTCGACACCACCACCGGTAAACCAGTCATGGCGCTCATCATCCGATCGCCTGCTGCCTCACGGTCTGAGTCGGTACCGACCTCGTTGAACGACGTGACCTTTGATGGCAAAGGGTTCCTCTATTGCTCCGACCAGAAAGCGAACACGATCTACCGCGTCGATCTGGCCACCCAAACGGTTTCGGTGCTCATCACAGACCGCTCCCTCGCGGGACCCTCCGGCCTTGCCGTCCATCCCAAATCAGGTCAGATCATCGCGGTCAGTTGGGAGAAGGGGAAAATTTCCGAAGTCTCTCCGGAAGGCGTGGTGACGGAACTCTTTTCCAACGGCTTCTTTTCCAACCGCTTTCAGAACCTCCGCGGGGTGGACTTCGACCGTTGGGGCAACATGTACGTATCCGATTTTACAACCGGAAAAGTCTGGCGCATGAGCTGGGACAAGCGGTTTCAAGTCATCGCTGAATTCCTGCCCTCGCCGGGAGATCTCAGCATTGACCGCGCCAACAACCTCATCCTTGTACCCTATGAATTGGCGCATGCGGCAGAGATGAACGGGCTCGAAACCCCCAGCAGCGCCAAGTCAAAACAAGAAAAACGGACGTTGGCGGATTATGGCTTCATCCCGCCCCCCCCGAAGCCTGCGCCGGAGGAGCCCGTAAAAAAATGAGCCAATGCGCGTATTGCACACAACGGAAGGGCAAGCGACCTTGCCCCGCCTTGGCGGGCTTGATTTGCAGCCAGTGTTGCGGTGAGCACAGAATCGTACGGGTTTCATGTCCAGCCGACTGTGTCTATCTCGAATCCGGGAGCGGCTATCAACAGAAGCGGCTGGCGGTGCAATTCATGCCGGTACGCCGGGATTTCTATCGTGAACTGGCCGAGCTCGGCGACAAAAAGGCCGTGGCCCTCTTCAATCTCGTTGAAGTGGTGATCTTTGGCTACTTCCAAGCCCGACGCGATGGGCAAGATGCGGAGATCGTGGCGGCGTTGCAGGCCTTGCGGAGAACACTCAGTCCCCTCCATGTGCCTGCTGCTCCGATGCCGGTGTTCGCGGAACATTTGAAGAAGGAATACGACACGTTCAAGAAGCAGAACCCGGAGCAGATTGCCGATGCATCCTCTGCACCGGAAATATTGGACCGTGCGATCGCCTTCGTTTCACGCTTTTCCGGTACAGACTTTCAATCGCAACGGTTCCTCGGCGGGCTTATCGGCTATGTGCGGGCCTACCATCCTGAAATTGCGGAACACCTGACCAAACAACGTGAGCCGGGCCACATCATTTTGCCGGGGCAACAGTTCATGCCGCCCCCGGCGCCTGAGCCCCATACCCATGGCCCTGGGTGTCAGCATCATCACTAACCGGCAGCCAGCCCAGAGGACAATCCACCGCTTCCCATGAGCGCAGAGAAAGAACGAAAGATTCGAAAAGCACGACGGGTGGAGTTACGCTGCACCCTGGGATTTTCTTCCGGTGAGATAGAAGGCGACGCCACCATCACAAACATCTCGACAGGCGGTTGCCGAGCCGAATCCGACATCAATATGGCGGAAGGCCTCGACGTTCAGCTCATACTTCAGCTTCCCGACCAGTCACCACCTGTGAAGGTCGAACGTGCCTCAGTACGTTGGGTCGCGGGCCGTGCTTTTGGCCTGAGTTTCATTCTGTTCTTTCCATCCGAGCGAGCCCGCCTGCGCACATTCATCGAAAAGATTAAATAGCGTTCGTTCTTCCCATTATCCTTCAGGCCGCTGAATCTCTCGGGCTCCAACCCGGCACATCAAGCACACACGTTCCGTATTGCGCGCGTTGGGAACACCGAGGCCTGGAAGACCATGCTGTTATTCGACGATCGTCACCTTCATCTCAACCCGCTCGTTGGGCAAGTCACGCTCGTTTCTTGGCACGATCACGATCTTATCGGCCACGCCGAGGCCCTTGGTGACCTCGCCAAACGCCGTGTATTTTCCATCGAGGAAGGGGGACGGCTCGACCACAATGAAAAACTGCGACCCCGCTGTGTCAGGCTCGTTCGCTCGCGCCATCGACACAATGCCGCGCTTGTGAGGAGTGTCGCTGAACTCGGCTTTGAGCAAGATGGGATTACCCTTCTCATCCTTCGGGCCGCCCTGCCCATAGGTGTCCTTGCGCAACGAGTTCTTGGTGTTGGGATCACCCCCCTGAATCATAAAACCGGGAATGACCCGGTGAAAAATCGTCCCATCGTAAAAGCCGGACTTCGCCAGCTTGACAAAGTTCTCAACATGCTTGGGGGCCACGCCAGGATTCAACTTGATATGTATGTCCCCAAACTTGGTCTTGATAATGGCTTTGGGACCAGGGCTGGGCGGAGGAGGAAACGGCTTCAGATCGGCCGTCCCTCCACAACCGATGAGAAGCCCAATCCCCAGCAATACCCCGCACAGCATAAGGCTTCTCAAGGCAGCAGTGTCTCGCGTCATGACCCACCAACCTCGCATCGGTTACTCGACCACCACGACAGTCATCTCTGCTCGTTCACTCGGAAGGTCACGGCTATTTTTCGGCAAGTTGACGATCTTGTCCGCCACCTCCATCCCCTTCACCACCTCGCCAAAGACTGTGTATTGCCCATCGAGAAAATTTGAATCCTTGACGACAATGAAGAACTGAGAACCGGCGCTGTTGGGATCGCTCGTGCGCGCCATGGAGAGAATCCCTCGTCGGTGAGGAATGTCATTGAACTCCGCCTTGAGCCGCTGACTCGGCCCACCCTGACCGTAGGTCTCAGGCTTATTCAGATCTTTGGTGTTGGGGTCGCCGCCTTGAATCATGAACCCCGGAATCACCCGATGAAAGATCGTGCCGTTGTAGAAGCCGGACTTTGCCAACGCAATGAAGTTTTCAACGTGCTTGGGAGCCTTCTCAGGAAAGAAGACAACGTCCATATCGCCAAACTTCGTTTTGATAATGGCCTTAGGACCTTTGGCCCCTTCCGCTGAAGCCTTGTCAGGCGAGAAAAGAGCCCCCGCTCCCAGCAGCAGACTTCCCCCGAGTACGAACGTCACCGCTACCATCTTCAACATAGTCCGTCTCTGCATCATCAGCCTCCCTGGATTAGTAACCGACTTCGTTGTGAAATGCCCTCTTGCGCCAACCAGATCAGGCCCCTACCTGTCGGAGTGCCTGCTTCGCCGCCTGTTGCTCTGCTTCTTTTTTGCTTCGCCCGGACCCTATGCCCACGACCTCACCCTGAATCGACAGTTCCACTTCGAATAACTTCTGGTGGTCAGGCCCTGTTTCTCGAACAGTCGCATAGCGCGGCAATGTGTCATGCCGCTTTTGACACCACTCCTGAAACTGGGTCTTGTAGTCGCCGGCTCCCGGTTGCTCCTGTTGCGCGGCAATATGCGTAAGTTCTTCTGCAAAAATACGGCGCGTCACCGTACGACTTGCTTCGAATCCTCCGTCAAGATGAACTGCGGCCAGCACCGCCTCCAGCGCATCGGCCAACAGCGAATCTTTCTCGCGCCCCTTCGATCGGTCCTCTCCGCGCCCGAGCTTGAGATGCTCACCCAGTCCAAGCCGGCGGGCTACCAGCGCCAGTGAGGCCTCACTCACCAACTGTGCTTTCAGTTTCGAGAGGGTCCCCTCTGAAGACTGCGGCAATGCGGAGGCCAGATACTCGCTCACGACCAGCGACAGCACGGCATCGCCGAGAAATTCGAGCCGCTCATTATGTTGCGCCGAAGCCGTCTTCTGCTCGTTCACGTGAGAGGAATGCGTCAAGGCTTCTTCGAGCAAGGCACGCGCCTGAAATCGATAGCCCAATGAGGACTGGAGTGCGTCGGCGGAAGAAGCCGAAGTCATAGTGGCGAGTACATCCCTCGCACAGGCTTATGAGGCCTCGAGCTTTCTAAAGAGGAGACAGGCATTGACCCCGCCGAATCCGAAAGAATTCGACAGCGCAACCTTCACCGCAGCCGGTCTGGCCCTGTGCGGAATGTAATCCAGATCGCAGGCAGGATCCGGCTGGTCCAGGTTGATTGTTGGGGGAAGAATACCGTGGTGAAGCGCCAGGACACTAAACACCGCTTCAATCCCACCGGCTGCCCCGAGCAAGTGACCGGTCATCGACTTGGTCGAACTCACCGGAATGCGGGGGGCCAGTCCACCGAACACCTGCTTGATGGCCTTGGTCTCAATCGCGTCCGCCATCGTCGATGTGCCATGCGCATTGATATACCCGACCAGATCCTTGCCGATGCCGGCATCCTTCAACGCCAGCTCCATACACCGAACCGCGCCCTCTCCCTCTTCAGACGGGGCAGTAATATGGTATGCGTCGCTATTCATGCCGTAGCCGATCAATTCGGCATAGATCCGAACCCCACGCCGACGCGCATGGTCCAGTTCTTCCAGGACCACAACGCCGGCGCCTTCGCCGAGTACGAACCCATCGCGATCCTTGTCGAACGGCCGGCTCGCTTTCGTCGGTTCATTGTTGCGAAACGACAAGGCTTTCGACGCGGCAAATCCTGCGACCCCCAACGGCGTAATGGCGGCTTCCGCCCCGCCCGCGATCATGACATCCGCATCGCCCGCCTGAATCAATCGATACGCGTCACCGATACAGTGATTGCCCGTCGCACAGGCCGTCACCGCGCAGGAGTTCGGCCCCTTGGCGCCCAGTCTGATCGCCACCTGCCCGGAAGCCAGATTGATGATCGTCATCGGGATGAAAAACGGCGAGACGCGCCCGGGACCTTTTTCTTGCAGAATCTTGTGGTAGTGCTCGATCGACCCAAGCCCCCCGATGCCCGATCCGATATACACACCGACTTTCGTTGCCTCTTCCGACGCCACGGTAAACCCCGCATCATCTACCGCCAGCTGGGCAGCGCCCACGGCATAGTGGATGAACGTATCCATCTTTTTGATTTCTTTTTTCTCGATGAACTGGGCTGGATCGAAATCTTTCACTTCGCCTGCGATTTGGGCGTCATACGCGGCAGGATCGAATTTCGTGATGCGACCGATTCCGGACTCACCGGCGCAGAGGGCCTTCCAAGTCTTATCGACACCCGTTCCTAGAGGCGTGATCAGCCCCAGACCGGTCACCACAATCCGCCTGGTCGAACGAGGACTCATCGCGACCTGCGACCGCTAGGCCTTTTCCTTAATGTAGTCCAACGCTTTCCCGACCGTCAGAATCTTCTCTGCGTCTTCGTCGGGGATCTCGATGCCGAATTCTTCTTCGAGGGCCATCACCAGCTCAACCGTATCGAGCGAGTCGGCGCCGAGATCCTCTACGAAGCTGGCTTCGGGTGTGACCTCATCCTCTTCGACTCCGAGCTGCTCACCAATAATTTTTTTTACCCGTTCATCCACAGTGCCCATTGATTTCCCCGGCTCCTTTCCCATTCTAGACCCTCCTTGTCGCTGCAAGCCTGTCGCCGCAGCATCATACAATATTTTATCTGCTCAGTCGTCAGGGCATCAACATCCCACCGTTCACGTGCAGCACGTGCCCGGTGATATAGCTGGCTTCGTCCGACACGAGAAAACGCACCGCAGCCGCAATATCAGCCGCGGTGCCCAACCGTCCCAATGGGATTTGCTTCTGGAGCGTGTCCTTCACCTCCGTCGATAATCCTTGCGTCATGGCGGTATCGATGAATCCGGGCGCGACTGCGTTCACCGTGACGGAGCGGCTTGCATATTCCCGCGCCACCGTCTTGGTCAATCCGATCACCGCCGCTTTCGATGCCGCGTAATTGGCCTGACCCACATTGCCCATCACCCCGACGATCGATGCGATGTTGACGATGCGACCATACCGTTGTTTGGTCATCGGCAGCAAGACCGCCTTCGTGCAGTTGAACGTCCCGTTCAAATTGACTTGCAGCACCAGATTCCAGTCTTCTTCCTTCATCCGCAACAACAGGCCGTCACGCGTGATCCCGGCATTGTTCACCAAAATATCAACCTTCCCCCACTCTTTCAGCACTTGGTCCACCATGGCTTTGGTGTCCACGGCGTCCGCCACATTGACTTTGACGTTCAGCGCCTTGCGGCCCAACTGCTCCACCGCCGCAACCGCATCCTTTGATCGGCTCGGATCAAGATCGGCAACCACAATATCCGCTCCGGCTTGAGCCAGCGCTTCTGCGATCGCCCGCCCAATCCCCTGCGCCGCCCCTGTGACAATCGCCACCTTACCATGGAGTGACATTCGCTCGCTCCTCATATCCTTTTCCCGCGCTGAACGCAGCGCGGGTCGCCTCAAGCGACTTAGGATCATTGACATTCCTGGTCACCGCGGCCGGCAGAATCCGTTTGATCAAGCCGCTCAAGACCGTTCCCGGCCCAACTTCGACGAACGTCGTCACACCCATCGCCGCCATGGCCTGCATCGAGTCTTCCCAGAGCACTGATGAAGGAAGTTGTCGGACCAGCGACGCCCGGATGTCGCTCGCCTTCGTGAGGGCCTTGGCTTCGGCGTTGTTAATCAGCGGCATCTTGAGATCGGACCAGGTGATCGCCGCCAAATCTCCGGCCAGTCGATCTGCCGCCTTCTGCATCAGAGGGGTATGCACCGGCACACTCACAGGAAGGGGAATCGCCTTCTTACAGCCTTTGACCTTTGCCAGTTCAATCGCCCGTTCCACGGCGGCTTTTTCCCCGGCAATGACAATTTGACCGGGCGAATTGAAATTTGCCGCAGCCACGACTCCCACCGATGAGGCGTCCCGGCACACCTCTCTCACCACGTCTGCCGTCAGACCGAGCAGCGCGGCGACAAGCCCGGTTCCCGACGGCACGGCTTCGGCCATATAGCGGCCTCGCTTCTGCACAATCGCCACGGCCTCACGATAAGTCATTCCACCTGCAGCCACAAGGGCCGAGTATTCACCGAGGCTATGACCGGCCACCGCGATCGGAGTGATGCCCAATGGCTTGAACACCTCAAGCGCGGCAATGCTGCTGACCAACAATGCCGGCTGAGTATATTCCGTGAGGTTCAATCGTTCCACTGGTCCCTCAAAACACAGCGTGGCGATATCATATCCCAGCACCGACGATGCCTCTTCATAGAGACTCCTGACGCTCGGATAGGCTTCCACCAACGCTCTCCCCATCCCGACTGACTGAGACCCCTGGCCTGGGAAGACCAACCCAATACTCGATGACTGTGTTGATGGGAGAGTCGCCATGCTACTGGAGTGATTGCACGAGGCTACCGGTTGCTCTCATTGTCGTGGTACTCGAAGCTGAAACAGGCGCACCGCGCCTTCCTCGTGGAGTTAGATATCGTCGAATTCCCTTTGAATGTCAACGGGAAAAGTTGGCTTAAGGCCGTCAGCTGTCAGCCCTCAGCTATCAGCCAATCCTTTGGCTGAAGACTGATTGTTTCTCCTGCTACCACCTGATTAATGCCGATGCCCATGTGAGCCCCGCACCAAACGCACCCAGCATGACAAGCGATCCGTCTGTGATTCGCCCCTGGCGTACGGCTTCATCCAAGGCAATGGGAATTGAGGCCGCCGATGTATTCCCATACCGATCGAGGTTCAGCATCACTTTTTCCGGAGGGAGCCCGAGACGCTCGGCCACCGCCTTGAGAATACGCACATTCGCTTGATGCGGCACATAGAGGTCGAGATCTTCAACACAGAGATGATTCGCGGCCAGGGTTTCCCGCGCGACCTCTTCCAAGGTCCGAACCGCCACCTTGAAGGTCTCATTCCCTTTCATCTTGATGTACTGCATCCGTTCCGCCACGACCTTTTCGGAAGGCGGCAGGCGCGATCCTCCCCCCGGCACCGTAATCAATTCGCAGAGGGCGCCATCGGAACGAAGATGCGTAGACAGGATGCCGCGATCATTCTCACTGGCGCTGATCACCGCTGCGCCGGCCCCATCACCGAACAAAATACAGGTGTTGCGATCAGTCCAATCGGTAATCGCCGACATGACTTCCGACCCGACGATCAACACATGACGCATGCCGGTTTTCACATAGGCATCCGCCACGGATAATGCATAGACGAACCCGCAACAGGCGGCCGACACATCACACGCCGCCGCGCGCGTCGCCCCCAGCTGATGTTGAATCAGACAGGCGGTGGCAGGAATCGGATAATCACCCGTACAGGTGGCTAACAGAATCAGGTCAAGGTCGGCCGCGCTTACCCCCGCAGCCGTCAAGGCTTGTTCCGCCGCCTTCACTGCCAGATCAGAGCAGGCTTCACCGGAACCGGCCACATGTCGCTCACGGATACCGGTCCGTTCGACAATCCATTCGTCCGAGGTGGCCACCATCCGTTCGAGATCGACATTGGTCAACACCTTTGCCGGCACGTACGATCCGGTCCCCGCAATACGGGCCTTCATGCCGGCGAATCCTCCGCAGACTTGGCTTGCGAGAAGCTTTCTTCAATGTCGCGCTGGATCAGCTGATCGACACGACTCTCTGCCAACCCCTTCGCCCGGCGAATGGCATTCTTGATCGCCTTGGCAGACGAACGGCCATGGCAGATCATCGTAATGCCGTTGACGCCCAGGAGCGGCGCCCCACCGAACTCTGCGTAATCGATTTTTTTCTTCAAGTTCAGCAGCGGCTTGGCAATGAACGGATAGGCTAAGCGGCCGAAGAAGGATCCGGATATTTCCTTGACCAACAACTTCTTAATCGTATCGGCCACTCCCTCGGAAATCTTCAGCGCGACATTTCCGATGAAACCATCACACACCACCACGTCGGCATTCCCGCTGTACACGTCGCGACCCTCGACATTGCCGATGAAATTGAGCGGACTGGTTTTGAGGATCTTAAATACCTCCTTCGTGACCTCATTCCCCTTGCTGTCTTCTTCTCCGATACTCAGCAGCCCGACACGCGGGTTAGGCTTCCCAAAGAGATATCGGCCATATTCATTCCCCATGATGGCAAATTGGACCAGGTGCTGAGCCGTACAGTCCACATTCGCTCCTACATCCAACATAATGGCCGTACCGGTCAGAGTTGGCAGGCTTGTTGCGATCGCCGGACGCTCGACACCCTTGGTCAGTCCGAGCAGAAAGAATGACGCCACCATGCTGGCACCGGTGTTCCCAGGGCTGACCACAGCACTCGCCTCGCCATTCTTGACCAGCTCAGTGGCAACCCAGATAGACGAATCCCGCTTCTTGCGAGCGACAGTAGCCGGCGACTCGTGCATCTCGACGACCTGCGAGGCATGCCGAATCGACAGGCGAGGGTCCGTGCAGCCGAGACGGTGACATTCGTCGGTGAGAGTGGCCTTGTCACCAACCAGTACCACTTCGACGTCACATTCCTGGGCGGCCTGGAGCGCCCCTTCAATGGCCGGGGTCGGTCCGTGGTCACCGCCCATGACATCCAGCGCGATCTTCATAGAGGATGAGTACTCATCGAATGATGACGTGACACTCGGTCACGAAAGAAGAGCGGTAGTCACCACTGCTACGTGCGGCAGGATTTTAGAGCAGTGATACGATCGACGCAACAGGCAAACAAGCAGCATCCAGTGGTCACTCGTGGAGCCAGTCCCCACGGAGTCTCTGAGCGACGTGAGAACGCCGCTGGCGGACTTTTTCAACGGCCTGCTACGACTCTTCGACCTGGATGACCGCCTTACCCTTATACGTTCCGCAATTTAAGCAGGTGTAATGCGGCAGCTTGATCTCGTGGCACTGCGGACAGACGGACATACCCGGCGGGGTAATGCGCAATTTTTGTGTGCGCCGCTTGTCGCGTCGTGCTCGTGAATGTTTATGTTTCGGATTCGGCATGGTAACTCCTTATCACTCTCGATAGCAGGCGGTCACGCTATGATGCTGACGATCCGCCGGTCTTGCGTTTGGTGTCCTGGACCACCCGGAGTGTCGGAATCGGTGGCTCCACGGTACACTGACAAGGTCCTTCATTTAAATTTTTCCCACATTGCGCACAGAGCCCCAAGCAATCCTCACTGCAGAGCGGCTGCATCGGGGCAGATAAAATTACATGTTCGCGCAACATGGAGGCCAGCTCCAGCTGATTACCCTGATAGTGATACTGATCGTCTGGCTCTTCTTCTAGGTCGACTTCCACGACTTCCGCACGCGTCTTTCGAGTATCGACTCGCTTCGGATGACGAGGCGCCGGCTTGGGCTCCGGGATAAAGGCAGCCCGCACAGAAAAAGCCAGCGGGTCCTCATATTTATTTAGGCACCGCACACATTCTCGGAGGATCGTCCCTTCCAGAACACCGGTCACAGCGACCAACCCTTCAATGTTGGTCAGGTCCAGACTTACAGCCAGTGGACCGGTGAGCACGGCATCGTCCTCGGTGAGGCCGAGTTCTTCAGCCGTGACCTCGCCGACCAGTGAGAGCCCATCGGCAGTGATCTCAGTCAGCAGCGGCCTGAGCAGTTCCATCGTCACACCTACCTGCATGCCCATCCCCAACGTAACCGGTTATCGCTCTTCTGCGAAGCTAATGAGCGCGATGTGTCGAGCCCGTTTGACGGCAGCCGTCAATTCGCGCTGGTGCCTCATGCAATTGCCTGAGATACGTCGCGGGACAATCCGACCCCGCTCAGTCAAAAAGTTTCTCAGCAGCCCGACATCTTTGAAATCGATCGACCCTTTATCGATACAAAATCTGCAAGGCCTCCTGCGTTGGAAAAACCGTCCACCGCCGCCCTCTCGGTCTCCACCTTGTTGTTGTTCACGCTCCATAAACCGTCTCCCTCTTCTATTTAAACATGCTCGTCGGGTTCATACCCTGCATCGTCGTGCACAGGCGCCTCAACTCCGCCGCCTCCGCCATCCTGGCGTTTCGGCATGAATGTCACAGTTTGGGCCACCACCTCGTGCTTGCTGCGTTTTTGGCCGTCTTCCGTTTCCCACCGACGCTGCTGCAACCGCCCATCGACGATGATTCCGCTTCCCTTGCTCAGATACTGCCCGCAATGTTCCGCCTGCTTGCCGAAGACAACAATGTCGACAAAACAGACTTCTTCCTTCAATTCGTCGCCCTGCTTGTACCGCCGGCTGACCGCGAGACCTAAACTGGCCACCGGCGTCCCGTTCGGCGTGTATCGCAGCTCAGGATTCCTCGTGAGGTTCCCGAGGAGAATGACCTTGTTAAACCCGGCCACCAGCAAACTCCTCGGATGACGGCTCAAGCGGACGTGGCGGTGTCAGTTCTTTCTTGTGGTGGACAGTCAAAAACTTGATGATCGTGTCTTCCAGCCGATAAGACCGCTCTAATTCACCGACCGTGATGTTGGGCGCCCTGAAGTAGAAGTAGACGTACGTCCCCTTCCGCTCCCGTTTCACTTCGTACGCTAGCTTCTTTTTGCCCCAGTTTTCTGATTTGATGAACTTCGCGCCCGTCTTCTCTGCCACCGCCTTCATCTTCTCGATGAGGGCAGCGGTCTCCTGATCGGACACGGACGCACGAATAATGAACAGAGACTCGTAGAGCTCCATGCAGCAATCCTCCTGGACAAAGGCCCCCGAACCAGTCGGGAGCGAGGTGTAGGCGCGCTGGATTCAGCCAGCGCGAAGGGGTGACGCTAACACAGGCTTTGAGAAGGTGTCAATAAACAGCCTGTGATGGGCCACTCGCTTTGTCTAACGTCTTCCTTTGAACATTCGTGACGGCGCATTCGCAGGAGGTGAAGGGCGGGAGCTGGGCCCGCTGGGACCAACAGAGGGTCTGCCGGAGGAAAAGCCGGAACGGGGATAGTAATAATAGGGGTAGCCTGATCGATATCCAGGCCCATACCCAGAAAATCCTGGATAGTAGCCGAAGGGGCTCCACCAGAATCCTGGGCTAGCATAGAACGGGCTGGTCGGATCATACACGTCGGCGTACCCATTCTTCTGAGCCTCACTGAGCATCGCCACTCGTTGCGTCTGATGTAACGACTCTGCGCAGCCCGTGAGGCCCAACAACAACACTCCACCGGTCATGGCTGTCATCCATCGAGTCGACATGGCACCCTCCCTCAGAAATGATAGGAGATACCGGCAAATATTTGGTTCACCTTATACGTACTGTCGAAACCACCGAACGAACCGAAGGCGTCATCAAAACCAAACTTTGCATCCGTGTATTTATATTCCGTGAAGAGCGCCACGTGAGGCGTGACGAATGCGCGGATACCCGTGAGAAGGTTGAAACCGACCGAGACCTGTGTGTCCTGCTGTGTCTCCACCGAAGGACTTAGGCGCGCAATGAGAATAGCGGGGCCAGCGCCGAGATAGGGTTGAAAGGTCACACCAGGGTATCGCAACAGAATATTTGCGCCGACATTCGTCACCGCCAGATGAATGCCGGGAGAATTGTCGAGATTCTTCACATGCGGTGTACTGTGGAAGACATCCAGCTCGAATCCTAGCGCACCGTGAAAGGGATACACACCCACCTTGCCGCCATAGGCAAGACTGTTCTTCATGTCGAAGTCTTGCAGTTCTATACCACCAAACGGACCTGTGGTTGTCACGTTGCGCAAGGAGCCGGCAAAGTTGTATCCGGCTTGGCCAGCCACATACCATTCTGCCTGCGCCGGGATCGCAATCAAGGACAGGGTTGTCAGGAAAAGAAGACCGATGGAGAACTGCCGTCGAACGCACCCCGAATGTATCATGGTGTGCTCCAAGGGCGAGGCGTAGGATAATTCTACTATGAGATTTTGACGAAATGTGGGAGGCAGGAAAGGAAACCGCTTGGATTAAGGAGAATTAATAATGCAGCTGGCACCTCATCGCTTCCGTTGAACAGACGTTGCCGGAGAAGTAGAGACTCAGCGAGATTCCGTCGAGAAAGAAAGTGGGAAATCCATAGGTTCGAGCAGGCTACTCAAAAAATCGGATAACAAGGCCGCAGGGAGCGCGGCGACTGAGGCGTGCCCTTGTGGTACGTCGCAAAGAGACGAGCGACCGAGAACGAAGCTCGGGAAAAAGCGCCTCTCAGCGCGTTGGGGTTGGGTGGGTGAGAAATCCCGCCTATTTCAGCAGCCTGCTAGACGTTGAAGCGGAAATACACGATGTCGGCTTCTTTGATCACGTAATCTTTGCCTTCGAGCCGAAACAGTCCCTTCTCCTTCACCTTCGCCTCTGACCCGCAAGCCAGGAGATCGTCGTAGTGATAGACCTCGGCGCGGATGAAGCCGCGCTCCATGTCGGAGTGAATCTTTCCGGCGGCTTGCGGCGCTTTCATACCTTTGGGAATCGGCCAGGCGCGGGATTCGATTTCACCGGCTGTGAAGAAGGTCACGATGTTCAGCAATGTGTAGGCTTCGCGGGTCAGCCGGACAAGCCCGGATTCCGTGAGCCCCATCTCTTTCAGGAAATCGGTTCGTTCGGATTCTGGCAGCGTGGAGAGTTCGGCTTCGAGTTGGCCGCAGATCGTGACCACGCGCGCGCCGCGTTTGTCGGCGAATTCGCGCACTGCCTTTACCATTGCTTCATCGGCGCCGGCCTGTTCCGACACATTGGCCACGAAGAGCACGGGCTTGGCTGCCAGCAATTGACATTCATCGAGCACCAGACGCTCTTCGGGAGTGTAGGTCAGGTTGCCCAGCCATTCACCCTTGTCAAGCAATCCAATCAGTTTCTCGATGAACGCCACCTCAAACGCAGCTTTCTTATCGCCAGCTCGAACTTTCTTTTCCGTCTTTTGCTTCCGCCGATCGAGCGTATCGAGGTCGGCCAACAGCAACTCGGTTTCGATGAC
>DATENE010000082.1:0-10037 GCA_035275205.1 Nitrospiraceae bacterium | reverse complement strand
TCGGCAAGAGAATAAGAAATGAATACTCCCCTTCGACACGCCAACGGGCTCGTAGACGAGACGCTCCGTCAAATGACGCAGCAGATCATTCGTGCCCTTCAAGACATCCGTTACGGCTCAGTGGAAATCATCATCCACGATTCAAAAGTCGTCCAGATTGAGCGCAAAGAAAAGATCCGAATCGATTCGCACTCATCACGGAATACCTAATGAGGGAGGGGAATGTGAATACACCGTACTGTTGTCAGAGCTAAAAGAGGAGATTATCGCCATCCAGACAACTGGAGGCACCGCGCTCCACATTTCAGTCATACATATCAATCGGTAACTGACCGGACCACCGGAGGTTCCATGCACAAAAGGAAGGTCGCGCATGAGACATCTCCGGTTCGTCATCATCAGCACGGTGTTCACAGGCCTGGTCTTCGGGTTCATCCCGAAGGGATGGGCGGTTGAGGAAGGCCAGCTACAGAAGAAGGACGGCCGATGGGAGTATACGGCCACTGAAGATCCAGGCCTCAAGTATCTACTCCAAAAGGGCATCATTACCCAAGACGAATATGACAAGGGCTTTAAAGTGATCGAAACCAAAGAACGCGTCTCCAAGCCGAACTTCAATATCGACGTGAATAACGGATTGAACATCCGCGTTGGGTCAAAGTTCCTGCTCAAGATGCGGCTGCTCACCCAGGTACGTTATACGTTTAGTACCTATAACGAAGCATGGGGGACTGTTGGAGATTCGAGGAATCCAGAAATCCTTGGCGGGCAAGTAGAGTTTCGGGCCATCAGAAATCAGAGCGATGCTAGCAATTTTACGGTGCCCCAGGCCCAGTTGCAATTCATGGGGCACGCCTTTGACCCGGATCTTCGCTACAATTTCTCGATACAGCTGAATCAGAGCCCCTACAATCAAGAGGGCGGCAGCGGGAGGGGCGCGCTCGTCGATGCCTATATCGCCTCCTGGCATATCCCCTTTGCAACCGTCCAGGTAGGGCAACAGAAAGTCTGGTTCAATCGCGCTCTCATCAGCTCGACCGCCACGTCTTCTTTTGCAGATAATATGCTTGTGCAGAGAACGTTTGCCGCCAACCTGGTCAACAGTCGAGATATCGGACTCGTCGTGATGAGCGACGAAGAAAAATATAAATTCAACTACGCCTTCGGAATTTGGGGTGGAGTCGGACCCAATCTCACCAATCAGGGCACGTCCGTCAGTCAGGCTCTCCCCGACAACGCCAGTCTTCCCACCAGCCAACAGCGGACCTTCAACTACGATACTCGTTTCAACAACGGGGAGATGATGTACACAGCCCGCCTGTTGTACAAGGTTTCAGGCAATCCTGGATATGGCCAGGGGGACATCCTCTATTCTCGTGTACCTCAAGTCGCGATTGGAGCGGGATATGCCTATAACCCGGCCCAGAACTATTTGAGTTCGATACGATCAGACATTGTCAGCCGCGCATACCGCCAGTCCGTCACCGGTAGCAACAACGGTCGACTCCTCGCTGGAGGGATCTACGATTTCCAGACCTTTGAGGTAGACCTCATCGCGAAGTATCAGGGATGGTCTCTCCAATCGGAAGGCTACTATCGGCACCAGCGGGTGCGGAGTACAGACGATGGATCCATTCCCTTCACTCCGTCGACCGCTGTGGTGTTAGGCCCTCCGGTGGATCTCGGCCAAGCCTGGGGCTGGTATGTGCAGGTCGGCAAATACATCATTCCGAGGAAGCTCGAGCTCGCCCTTCGGTATGGGGTGCTGGATCCGTCCACGAAACAGAAAGACGATATCACCAAAGAGTTCGGCGCCGCTTTGACCTACAGCTTCGACGGCACATACAACAATCGGCTCATCATCGACTACTCCAACCTCACACTGGGAAGCGGTGGACGGGCCCCTGACCGGTTTCCGTTCGAGTCCCAACCGGGATTCGGGCGTGATCTCGTCGAGAACCGGATCAATGTACAGTACCAATTCTATTTCTAGACACATGATGAATTTCATAACGATGACCAGGAGGTACTTTATGACGCGCCGAAACGTACTATTGAAAAGTCTCTTGCTCCTTGGTGTTTTGACCACAACTCTTGGGACAGCGCCGTCGGTGCAGGCGGCGTCTGAAACTGTCACAATCGCGGCAGCCAACAGCCTGAGAGATGCATTTCGAAAAATTCTCCCGCTCTTCGAAGCGCACAATAAGGACTTCAATGTGAGAGTCATCTACGGGCCATCTCAAACCCTCAGCAAACAAATCGAAGAGGGCGCCCCGATCGATGTGTTCCTGCCATCACAGGTTGAGGAAATTGACCAGCTCGAAAAGAAAGGGCTCATCATTCAAGGCACAAGACGTGTTTATGCCGGCACCACGTTGGTCCTGATCGCAGGCACTGAGCTGCCAGCGCCGATCGCTTCGGTCCAGGATCTCCGCACGAGCCTAATCCGGTATATTGCCATCGGCGATCCGAAAACCTCGTCGGTAGGAAAAGTGGCAGCTCAGTACCTTAAGTACAGCAAGCTCGACTCCCAACTGAAGTCGCAAGTGGTTTATGCCGAGCATTCGCGAGCCGTCCTGGACCTAGTCGCCAAGGGCGAGGCCGACCTCGGCGTCGTCTACAGGACCGACGCCGTCGGGAATAAGAAGATCCGTATTCTCGATGATGCCCCGGAGGAATCGCACACGCCGATCCACTATGGAGTCGCCGCCGTCTGGACCGCCAAGAACATCGTGGGTGCAGGGGATTTCATCAATTTTTTGGAGAGACCCCAGATCCAAACGCTCTTGCAAGACCACGGCTTCGATCGCATAGCCGTGCGGGACGGCGTCGCTCAACGACAGGAGGGACAATAATGAATCGCTACCAGAACAATTTGACGCAGTGGTCGACATGGCTCATGCGCGCGCTGTTGCTCACCGCCGTCGTAACCATCGCCGCTGGTTGCGCGAGCAAGCCCGTCTCGTCGGGAAGGACAATTCTAGACGCAGGGTTGAATACGGTTCGGTTAGAACCTGACCCCGACTCGGTATCCAATGCGCATCCCGCTACGTTGACGACGGCGGAGGTCGGCACGTTGCTCCGGGGAGTCCGCGCATCGGAACGGCGTAACATCGTCCACCGCCTGATTTTCGGTCAAGCCGATCGAACCAGGGCATTCCGGAAGGAAGAGATCTCCGTGTTGGCGGCTCCTCTGGCAATGGCGCTATCTCTGGCCGAGCCAACAGAACGTGTGTACTTCAACTTGAGTCATGCCACGGATCAAGGAGATCAGGAAACCACCACGGGCTGGATCTCCGTCCAAGGGTCGATTCTGCGCTTGATCATCAGCGCCGTACACGCCCGGCATAGCCCTGGTCCCGATATCAGCAAGTACGACCGGCAACTGCCGAACATCCCGGAAGCTTCGGCATTGTATGACGTGACATTCGAGCCGGAGGATTTTCTGGCTAAGGCGAGTTCGACGGCCCGCTTCTGGGCACCGGATCAGCGGGAAGAGTTGCAGATTCGGTATCAGGATGCGCTTGCCGCGTTGACCGTTCAACCAAGCCCGGAACGCGAAGGAAAGAAACCTCCGTCACAACCGTGAGTGGAATGCACCAACCGAAGGACAGCAAGACACTCTTGCTGTCCTTCTTCGAGCAACTAACGATGTCGAATCGCGATTTTGAAATTCCATCACGAATAGAAAGGACCATCCCATGATTGTGAAGCCGTTCGTTCTTACTCTTGCGCTGCTGACTGGAACCCTGGGATTCGGTTCATTTGTCGAGGCAGCGGAATCCGTCTCACTCCTCAATGTGTCCTACGATCCCACGCGCGAGCTCTATCAGGAGTTCAACGCGGCATTCGCCAAACACTGGCAGGCCAAGACCGGCCAGACAGTCAAAGTCTTGCAATCCCACGGAGGATCGAGCAAGCAGGCACGAGCCGTCATCGACGGCTTGGAAGCCGACGTCGTCACACTGGCACTGGCATACGATATTGACGCCATCTCCGAAAAAGCCGGGCTGCTTCCTGCCAACTGGCAGAGTCGCCTTCCCAACAACAGCGCACCCTACAGCTCGACGATCACGTTTCTGGTCCGCAAGGGTAATCCCAAGGGCATCAAGGACTGGGATGACCTTGTCAAACCAGGAATCTCCGTCATCACACCAAATCCCAAAACCTCCGGTGTTGCCCGCTGGAACTACCTAGCTGCGTGGGGCTATGCAATGAAACAATCGGGCGGCGATGAAGCCAAAGCAAAGGATTTTGTCTTGCGCCTCTTTAAGAACGTGCCGGTGCTCGACTCGGGCGCCCGCGGCGCCACGACCACCTTCGTGGAACGGGGCATTGGCGATGTTCTGATCAACTGGGAAAACGAGATCCTGTTGAGCACCAAAGGTTCGGGCAAAGACAAGTTCGATATCGTCGTGCCGCCGATCAGCATCCTGGCGGAGCCGACGGTTAGCCTCGTTGACAAGATCGTAGACAAGCGAGGTACCAGGCAGGTCGCTCAAGCCTATCTGGAATATCTCTACACTGAAGAAGGCCAGGATATTGCCGGCAAACACAACTATCGCCCGCAGCTTCCATCGGCCGCTACCAAGTATGCTGCGAATTTCCCGGTGGTGGAGCGGTTCACCCTGCAGGAACTCTTCGGCAACTGGCAGAAAGCGCACAAGGCCCACTTTGCCGATGGCGCCAGCTTCGATCAAATCTATTTGCAGAGCCCGAGGTAGCGTCGATGAGACACACTGCGGCGATGGGGAACGTGTGGTCAGCGATCCCAGCTGATCACCCAGCAACCGGAATCATCGGACTCTCTAATCGGAGGCGGTAAGATATTCATGGCCATGGTCTTGAAACAGCCCAGTGTCCTTCCGGGATTCGGCCTGACTCTGGGATTTGCGTTGTTCTATTTCAGCCTGATCGTCTTGATCCCGCTCAGCGGTCTCTTCGTCAAGACAACCACACTGAGCTGGGAACAATTCTGGCACACGGTGACGGAGCCGCGTGCGATGGCTTCCTACCAGCTTACATTCGGGGCCTCATTTCTGGGGGCCTTGATCAATGGATTCTTCGGATCTGTGGTGGCCTGGGTACTTGTCCGATATCGCTTCCCTGGGCGCTCGATCGTGGACGCGCTCGTGGATCTGCCCTTTGCCCTGCCGACTGCCGTCGCCGGAATCGCCTTGACTGCCATCTATTCGTCGAATGGATGGATCGGACGCATTCTCGAACCGCTGGGTCTCAAGGTCGCCTTTACGCCCCTGGGTGTTCTGGTCGCACTGACCTTCATCGGATTGCCGTTCGTCGTGCGAACGGTGCAACCGGTGCTCCAAGATTTGGACATGGAGGTGGAAGAGGCCGCTACCACGCTGGGAGCCAATCGATGGCAAACGTTCAGGGCGGTGATCGTGCCTGAATTGTGGCCTGCCCTGCTGACCGGCATGGCAATGGCATTCGCCCGCTCCGTCGGGGAATACGGCTCGGTCATCTTCATCGCCGGCAATATGCCGCTCAAATCGGAGATCACTCCGCTGTTGATCATGACCAAACTCGAACAGTACGATTACGCCGGAGCTACGGCGCTGGGAGTCGTCATGCTCGTGGTGTCTTTTATCCTTGCCCTGATGATCAATCTCATACAATGGTGGAGCGGCAGGCGCCACACTACTCCTTAGAAAGAAAAGAGAATGTCAACAGAGATCGCCGCCAGAGTAAAAAACGAGGAGTGGAAAGCTTCGCTGACCAGTGAAAGCACCTTGGTTCGCTGGGCGCTCATTGTCGCGGCACTCGGATATTTGACGCTCTTCCTGTTCATCCCCCTCGCAGCAGTTTTTACCGAAGCGCTGAAGAACGGAGTTGAAAGCTACTTCGCCTCATTTACGGACCCGGATGCCCTGGCGGCAATTCGCCTGACCTTCATTGCTGCATCCCTGGCCGTGCCGCTCAACCTCATGTTCGGAATCTCCGCAGCCTGGGCCATCGCCAAATTCGAATTCGTCGGTAAACAGATTCTTACCACGCTCATCGACATTCCGTTGGCCGTATCCCCCGTCATCTCTGGATTGATTTATGTGCTGCTCTTCGGGGCGCAGGGCTGGGTCGGCCCCTGGCTGGCCGAGCACGATATCAAGATCATCTTTGCGTTGCCGGGGATCGTGCTCGCTACCACCTTTGTCACCGTTCCGTTTATCGCGCGCGAATTGATCCCGTTGATGCAATCGCAGGGACGAGAGGAAGAAGAGGCAGCGCTCACGTTGGGCGCGTCGGGATGGCAAACATTTACCCGCGTCACCCTTCCGAATATCAAATGGAGCCTGCTCTACGGCGTCATTCTCTGCAATGCTCGGGCGATGGGAGAATTTGGAGCAGTGTCTGTCGTCTCAGGCCATATACGAGGGCTCACCAATACGCTGCCGTTGCACGTTGAGATCCTCTACAACGAATACAACGCCGTCGGGGCGTTCGCAGTGGCCTCACTCCTCACCTTATTAGCCATTGTGACGCTCATAGCGAAAACCATGATCGAACGGAAAACAGCTTCATCACGAACGGCGCATGACCCTGTATGGAGCACGCACCCAGGGGGCCCGTCATGAGTATTCAGGTCGATCATGTCACCAAACGATTCGGCAACTTCACCGTCCTGAATGACGTGAGCCTGCATGCACAGGCGGGAGAACTCATTGCGCTCCTCGGCCCCTCCGGTTGCGGCAAGACCACCCTGCTGAGAATCCTGGCCGGACTAGAGAGGCCCGACCAAGGACGAATTCTCCTGCATGATGTCGAGGTGACGGATCAGCGCATCACCGATCGCCGCGTGGGATTCGTATTCCAGCATTATGCGTTGTTCCGGCATATGACCGTCACAGAGAATGTCGCGTTCGGGCTGAGCGTGCTTCCCCAAGCGCAACGGCCTTCGTCTGACAAGATCCAGAAGAAGGTCGATGAGTTGCTCTCATTGGTCCAGATGCGGGCGATGGCCGACCGCTATCCCAACCAGCTTTCCGGAGGGCAGCGTCAACGCGTCGCTCTGGCCAGAGCGCTGGCCGTGGAACCAAAACTGCTCCTACTTGATGAACCATTTGGCGCATTGGATGCCAAAGTCCGAAAGGAACTGAGACGCTGGCTTCGGCGACTTCATGACGAATTGCACATTACGAGCATCCTGGTGACGCATGACCAGGAAGAAGCCTTGGAAGCCGCAGACCGTATCGTGGTGTTGAACCAAGGTCGTATCGAACAGACCGGGACGCCGGAGGAGGTCTATGAGAATCCGGCCACACCGTTCGTGTACCAGTTTCTCGGCGATGTCAACGTGTTTCATGGCCGCATGGCTCAAGACCGACCCTCGCACGAAGGAGCCAGCGAACATATAATGGACGCCTCCGGCGAACACGAAGTCACATTTGTCCGCCCCCATGACCTGGAGCTCAGCCGGAGCCGGACCACGCCGACACAGCTCGAAGCAACCGTGAGATTTGTCATCACCGCCGGATCGCGAGTACGAATCGAGCTGGTGTCGAAGGACTCATCTCAGATTATTTCGGTAGAACTCACCAAAGATCGCTATCGCGAGCTGAGGCTTCAGCAAGACGATGTGGTCTTCGTGCACCCGAAACAACTGCACGTATTCAAAATGCCCGACCCTTAGTCTGTGTAACGAGGAGCTGCGTGACGGCCAAAACAGATTCGCCTCGCATGTTGAAGGAAAAAAGCGCGAGACTATCTGGCACGGATGATTACCCGCGACCACAGGGGAAGAATTGTGAATACGGCCAGTTAATTCAGCGGCTTCTACAGATCGGCTCGACAGCTTCCCGTGATGTGACCGGCTCCGGTCACCCGCGAGCGATGGATCTCCAAGCGGCGACTGCTTCATCCTCCACCGACTGCCCACTTTACTTCCCAGTAAACTAGGCATACACTTTCGCCTCCATTCCATCATCCGGCCCGTATAAACTGGGGGCTGTACACGATGGAAACCCTACCTGCCGGCGCCAAAAAAGAGTGTAATAGCCACCGCAATCAGCCAGTTCTCGACACCCACAACACAAAAAATCATCTGCCTGTACGACCGGCGCATCGAAACAATTGTCAATTTCCTTGGCTATCTTCATTAGGTTTACTATGATGTCAAAAAAACGAATCGGAAACCTCCATGAGCAAACCTCCTCCACAAACACGACGGATCATCGAGCGCCGCAAGCACCCTAGGATTTTCGCTCCCTCAGGCGCGCTGTTTTCTTTCAAACGCCTGGTCGAGCCGGTCGAAATCGAAGAACACACAGAAGGCGAAGGGATACTCGTCGATCTTTCCCTCGGAGGATGCCGGCTGCTCAGCGACATTCCCCTCAAAATCGGTGAACGGCACCATCTGATCCTGCAAGTCTCAAAGAAAATCCGCCCCATCGTTGTTGAAGCAGCCGTCGTGCGATGGACACAGGAGAGTGCCTACGGGCTCAAGTTTACCTCCATACAATCAATCCACGAATCGCATCTTCGAGAACTCCTTCGCGAACTACGCCATCCTGCGCCATAAAAATACCTGTCGCATATCCCATTAAGTCTGAGAACCTGTCAGCGAGACACAAACGATGAGGATCGGCTGCGGTGGGATGCAACAGGGCTGAGGCCTTCTGAATAAGTAGTCTGTCCCCTTTTCTAGTCTGAACCGGTCTCCCACTGCGCGCATCGAGGGAGCACATTCTTATCGTGCGACCTCTGTGAGCACAGAAGACCGACCAGGCCGCCCTCCCCTCCCCCACTTTACTTCTTTTTCGGTAAGGGATACCCTTGCGTCCCTGTTCCATCTTCCGACCTGTACAAGCTAGGAGCTGTGCCAGGATGGGAGTCATGCCAATCAACGTCAAATCTGCTACACATCTGGGGAGGGAATCTGCTATGTCGCAACGTCTGTGCGCAGTGATCGTGCTCGCCGGTGTATTCGGTGCGATACCGGTTGGGGCGGCTCAACTCAGCCGCCCCCAAGTAGAGTATTCAGCGGATTCGACAGTTCAAAATGAGGAAGGCACGATTAAGCAGCATGTCTATGCCACGCCGACCAAAGAGCGCAAAGAGATGTTGACGGGCGACGGTGACGGAGGCATTCAGATATTTCGCTACGACACGAAAGTCATGTGGATCCTCATGCCGTCGGAAAAGATGTATATGGAACACTCGATGACTGGCGGCCCTAAGCAGCAAAACGATTCGTCACAGTGGACATATGAAGATACGGCAATGGGCGAGGAAACTTTGAACGGCATGAAAGTGACGAAGTACAAAACCATCGCGACCAGCACGGACGGCAAAAAATACGGCGGCTTCTCCTGGCGGACGAGAGAGGGCATCAATCTCAAGCAAGACCTTCTCTACAAGGAAGGAAATGAGAAGAAACGGATGTTGATCGAACTCAGCAACCTCCAGATCGGCAGGCAGGATCCGCAGCTCTTCGAGATTCCCAAAGACTTCACCAAATTTGACATGGGGGGGATGATGGGCGGCATGATGGGCCGCCAAGGGATGGGACAACCGATGAGCGAACCTCCGCCCAACAGGGCACAAGGCCAAGGGCGTCCCCAGCCGATGCCGCCACAGGAGAATCAGCCGACCCCCGAATCAGAGCCTGCACAGCAGAAACCGTCGGACCTGGAAAAGGCCGGCAATGTCATGAAGGGTTTGTTCGGTTATTAAGCAGCCTGCAGCATGGTGAGGCGGAAGCTATGCGGATTGCTGTTCATGGTTGGCGTCATGACGGGAACGGGCGTGCCGTTTGCCGCACATGCAGCGGAGGCGGGACCTTCCGGGAAACTGGACAAGCCGGCGATCAAAGCCTCCGCTCTCTATCTGATCGAACTCCAGTCAGGGCGGGTGCTGTTAGAAAAGAATGCGTCTCAACGGCTTCCGCCTGCCAGTCTCACCAAGATCATGACGGCGCTCATCGCGCTGGAAGCTGCGCCGCTGCAAGAAGTGGTGAAGATTGACCGCCGCGCGATCGTGCATCATTCGTCCTACCAATTCCGGCCCGGGGAAGAGTTCCTCCT
>DATENE010000081.1:0-8099 GCA_035275205.1 Nitrospiraceae bacterium | reverse complement strand
CCGTCGTTTCCTCAAACGTGCCATCGTAGTTGATCGTCAATAGCGCGTCTTTCTCCGGCTTCAGGCCCAACTCGGCCACCAGGATTCGCACGATAAACGGCGCCTTATACACTTCCTCGAAGGCCTGTTTAATGACCGGGGCAATGCCGTATTTCACCAGTCTCGATCCCGTTACGTCAGACGGCGAGCGATTGAATCCCTCGACATGCGCCATTTCGAGCAGACTGAAGCGAAGCTTTTCCAAATCTGTGGGGTGCCCCATCCCACCCAATGCCAACCGGTCGTAAATCTCGTACAGCTTCGGCGTCCCCTTGCTCACCGTCGTCAGGAGGATACCTCCATCATAGGTCAGCGCAACAACCGGGCTTCCCTGTTTGAACTGTTCATCAAGATACTGCCGCCGATTGCCGACAGCTTCCACCCAGCGATAGGGCTCCTCATACATAGCGCACCACCTGTGACTCATAGAGAGGTTTCAACGTCGCATCCGGCGCCGTCTGCACACCGGCCGCAGTAATCAACTTGATCACGGGGTACAAACCGGCCTCCCGGTTGACACCACCGGTCGCCGAATCGAACTCCGCTGCGCTCGTGAGTAATCGCAAGGCCTGAACCATCGCCTGTTCTTCCGGTAGCGAGTTGAGGGGCTGCTCTCCCCAGGTATTCAGATAATGCAAGATCCCTCGGATCGTAGGGGAACCGGACCCGGACACGGCATATTCCACGCCTTCAAACTCCGCTCCGAGGATATCGTAAAAATAAATTTTGGCCGAGCCCTGCTCCAGATCATAGCCGGCAAACACCGGGACTACTGCGCCGGTTCCGGCCAAGGCCGCAGACACATTCTCCTTCAACAGCTTGGAGACCGCGCGAAGTTTGCCGTCAAAACTCAATTCCTGCAGTTGCGTTCTCCGGTAGTACTTGAAGGAATGCTCCAGGACACGCACCATTTCATAGGCGGTCGCCGGGACCCCGGCAATCGCCATCACACTATGCCGATCGATCTCCAACACCTTGTCTGTGCGATCGTACATCACCATATTGCCGGCGGTCGCGCGACGGTCACCGGCCACCAACACGCCATCACGATACTTGAAAGCCAGAATCGTTGTGGCATTCGTCAGTTCCTGCCCGGTTCCCCCCGATGTCGGCACGCTGAGTGTGTACCCCTGCTCCTTCAGCAATTGAAGAAAATCCCCTTGCATCCCCATCTCTTACCTCGTTAGACGTGAAACGAGAAAGGTGAAACGTGTTCGACCACGAGCATATGAATATCTCCCGTCTTTACCTCTCACCTTTCACTTTTTACCTTTTACGCTTACTGTCCTGTTCTCTGCCGATATCGCTCAGCCTGCTTTGGATCAACCTTGCGCATGCGCTTGAGCAAATTATCTTTATCGGGTGACCCGGTCTCCGGCCGTTTCGGCCCACCGCCATCATCAGACGGACTCGGCGCCTTCGGCATCGGATTGCCGGGTCCTTCACGGCGTTCCGGCGTTGAAATGTAGTTCATGATCGGGACTCCTTTTCTCTGTTCCATGCGTTCAGCGCATCCATCGGAGATGCCACGCGCTCGAATATCTGCGCGCAGGCTTGCACCGCCTGCGGCTCGAAGAGGTCGCCCATCTCTAATGTTCGCGGAAGCAGCCCACCGCTGAACTGAATACGTTCCCATTGCATTGACTTGATCTGATCTGGAAACCGTCTAATGCAAAGGCCGCGAATCCCCGCTCTGGTATCGATCGGGCCGGCCACCAACGCCGCTTCGACATCCTGCTCCGTCGTCATCCGCCAGACCTTCCCCTCGGCTTCGAGTCCCAGGAAGAGCCCGCGATCGGGATTCACATTATGGTACTCCAGATCCAAACTCGCCAGCCAGGGATCATCCCAGCCAATCCGCTCTTCCTGCATAAAGGCTTCCAACAGCCAGAGCTTGGTAACCCAATCGAGCCGCCCGACGAGTTGCCGCCGATCGCCGGTGAGTAGTCGTATCGTGGAAGCCCATTCACGAAGAGTCCAATCGGTTACCGGATCAACACCGGTCAAATGCTTCTCGGCCGCGAGATAATACTGTTCTTGAATATCGAGCCCCGTGATGGTGCTGCCATCCTTCCGGCGAACCGTCGCCTTGAGATTGTGATCGCGAGACAGTTGTTTCACCGCTGTGACGGGGTGCTCCAGTTCAAAAGCCGGGGCAGCGTTGCGCGCGATCAACTCCAGCGCCAACTGCGTCGTTCCAACTTTCAATGCGGTGGCATACTCACACATATTGGCATCGCCGATAATGAGATGGAGCCGCCTATACTTTTCCCGAACCGCGTGCGGTTCATCTCTCGTACTGAGAATCGGCCGGTTGTGCATCGTATCGACGCTCAAATCCGTCTCCATAAAGTCGGCTCGTTGGGACAACTGATAGTGGCCCGGCACGAATCCGCTCTCTTGGCCTTCCACACCAACCTTGCCTGCCCCCGCAATGACCTGCCGGCTGACAAGGAACGGCAGCATTCCCGCAGTCAGCGAAGGAAAGGGAATCGACCGCGACACGAGATAGTTATCGTGACAGCCGTAACTGTGTCCGTGAAAATCCGTGTTGTTCTTGTAGAGTTGCACGTGGGATCCGCCGATCGTCTGGTTACGGCGCTCCGCCGCCCGCTGGACGATACGCTCTCCGGCACGGTCATGGGCAAGAATATCCAATAGGGTTCGGCATTCAGGGGTGGAGTACTCAGGGTGTGTATGATCGTTATAGAAGCGTGCGCCGTTCGGGAGGACCAGATCGCTCTTCATCTCATGAAACGAAAACGGCCGATGCGCATCGACCTTGGCGAAATCATCCTCTTCTTTATCCTGCTGCAGGCCCGAAACTCGAAACCCCCGCGCATCCTCGTGCGGATCCTCACCACCATAGTCCCAGCGCCGCTCGAACGAGGCCGTCAGATGGGCCCGCACCAGCTCCATCGACTCCACGACCGGATCGACCACATCCTGGTCTTCCCTGGTAATGCCGTATTCCGTTTCGATACCAAACAGTCGCATCGTCAAATTGTCATCATGTCGAACGTCTTCAAGTCAGAAAGCGCCGATTCCAGACTTGACGACTTTATGACGTTCAGACTTTAGACTCCTAGATAATTTGGTTGATCAATCTCTCTTCGGACTGCCGCCCTCTTCGGAATGAGGAAACCCCGACGACCTGTTCCGGATGGTGGTCAAGAAGCTTGAGCCATTCTTCCGCTGCATCATCGGGCGGCAGCATTTCGCCCTGTCGAAACTCTGAGTGGACGGAATTCACCAGATCGTCCAAGGTCATGCCGTCTTGCTCAGCCACGCCGGCGGCAATCATGCGATCAATCGCCTGCTCCTTCGCCCGTTGAACGATCGAAGCCAGGATCGCACCGCTAATCAGATCGCTCCGATAGAGGATCTTATTCTGTCCATTCCGGAGCCTGATCGACAGGAGTCGATTCTCATCGATGCGCGAGAAGATCGCGGAGAGCGCGTGCTCGATGAGGTCGGCACAGGCCTTCTTCCGATCCCCGCCGTGCTGGTCGATCCATTGCCGGTCCAGAGGCAGATCATCCGTCAGATACACATTCAAAATCGCTGCCGCCGAGTCACGATTCGGACGGCTCACTTTGATCTTGCGATCGATACGCCCTGGGCGCAGCACTGCCGGATCGATCAGGTCCGGCCGATTCGAAGCCAAAATGATCACCACATCGCGCAATGACTCGATCCCATCCATCTCGGAACAGAACATCGGCACCAAGGTGCTGGAGATATTGAATGAACGAGATGCTCGTCTCGTACCGAGAATTGATTCCGCCTCATCGATGAAAATAAACGGCAATGCTCCCTCGCTCCGACGAGCGCGGGCTTGGGCGAAGAGATCCCGGACCATCCGCTCTGATTCTCCCAACCACATATTCAGAATCTCCGGCCCCTTCACGTGGAGGAAGGCCCCGCGAGTCACCGGCAGCTTCTCCCCTTTCGTATCGGACGCGCCCTGGCCTGACTCCTTCACCAGCTTTGAGAGACTGGCGGCTGCCGCTTGCCCAATCAAGGTCTTTCCGCAGCCGGGAGGGCCGTAGAGCAGGAAGCCCTTCGGTTGAGTAAACTTGAAGCGCTGAAACGTCTCCGCATGAAGCATTGGATACTCGATCGCCTTCTGAATAGCTGTGATCGCTTCTGCTTGCCCCCCGATCTGCTCCCATGTGATCGAAGGAACCTCGTCGAGTAAATGGGATTTGACTTTTCGGTCTTCCAGTTTTTCGATCGCCACATGAAGGCTGGGCTCGATACGCACTTCATCACCTGCCTTCAGGTCGACGCCGAGAAGATCGCTCGATCGCTGGAGAATCAAAACTTGCCGCCCCATCTCCTGCTCGAAACGAAGCCGCCCATCTGCCAGCGTTTCCGCCACTTTCAACACGGGCCCATTGCGGTCATAGCCCAAAATCTTAATCACCGCGTAGGCTTCGTTGACCAGAATCTGGGCACCGATCTTTAACTCGGCAGCCTCTACCCGTGGATCGACCGCGGCATAATACTCGGCGCCCCCCACCAAAATTCGTGCGAGGCCTTCACCTGGCACCTCAAGCAGCGTACCGATCCGATTGGCCGGCGCCGTGAGCTTCGCGATCACGTCGGCGACTTTCTTGAACTCAACCTCACGCTGCTGCTGCGCCGCTTGCCCGGCGATCACGGCATGACGCAACTTGTAGAGGATCTTCTGCCGGGGGTCACTGTCGGGAAATGAGGCGAGACATTGCTCGATGAGTTCGAGTGGATCGGATTCCTTGCGCATGGACGGATTCGCGGCATCCTCCGTCTTTCCCTTGGATTCTGAGTCTTGTGGGCCCGTGGGTCTGCGATCACTCATCGGTGGTCCTCCATACGGAACAGATGGATGATCCTACCACAGCGACCTCATGGATTGCCGTTCAATTGACAGCTTGGAGGGTCACAGATACACGTTCCCGGCTGGTCCCACGTAATATTTCAACCGTGACTTGGTCGTTGACTTTGTGCCGTTCCATCACATCCATCAGTTCATCCATGATTTCGACCGGCTTGCCGTCGACCGCCGTAATGATGTCACCCAACTCCACACGTCCGGCAACAGTCTCACGCGCGCCCTTCAACCCAGCCCGATCCGCTCCACTGCCACGTGAAACTTTTCCGATAATCAAACCTTTGATCCCCCAGCGCTTGGCCATCGCGTCAGGAACGAGCGAGACCCCGAGTCCGGGACGGATGAGTTTCCCGTACTTGACCAGCTCCGGAACGATGCGATTGACGGTGTCGACCGGCACGGCAAAGCCGATTCCCGCGAAGGCCCCGCTGGGGCTCACAATCTGGGTATTCACACCGATCAATCGACCGGCGCTATCGAGCAAGGGTCCACCGGAGTTTCCCGGATTGATGGCGGCATCGGTCTGAATGACCCCTTCAATCGTCCGGTTCGATAAAGACTTGATCGTCCGCCCCAAGGCACTCACCACGCCGGTCGTCAGCGTGTGGTCGAGACCGAAGGGGTTTCCGATCGCCAATACCTTTTGTCCAACGCGCAGATCATGCGATACCCCGACGACGATGGGCGAGAGCGCTTCTTCCGGCGCACGAATCTGCAGCACTGCCAGATCGCGATCGGGATCGGCGCCAATGAGCGTGGCCTTATGCTCTGTCCGATCAGCCAGCGTCACAGTGACCGAATTGGCCCCGTAGACGACATGAAAGTTGGTAACAATGTGGCCCTGTTTGTTCCACACGAATCCCGATCCGGACCCTTGCGGAACCTCAAAGGTATTGAACGACCAGGGGTCTCGCTGGATCGCCGTATTCGAGATGAAGACGACAGATTTCGTCGCCCGCTCGAACACAGCCATCGTGGCCCGCTCATCCGCGCTCAGCTCGGCAGGCGAGGGCGCCACGACACGTGGCTTCCCCTCAGGCCCGTCATAGGTCCCGCCTAACGGCTTGCCCCACTCCGCTGTCGCCAACCCAGGCCAGAGGCTGATGAGCAAGAGTCCCGCCGATATGACTCGCCCCTTCATCGTCATCATTCCCCCATAATTTGGAAAATGAGTTCCCTGGTCCGAGATCTGGTGTCGAAATCGACGAGGACGATCTGTTGCCAGGTCCCCAGCAACATTGTTCCGTCCAGGAAGGGAATGGTGACGGACGGTCCTTGCAGCTGGCCTCGCAAATGGCTGTGGCCGTTGTCTTCACCGTCATTTCTCGTATTGTGCTGCCAGGCAGGATCGGCCGGCACGGCCCGATCCCAGAACGTTTTGGTATCGGCCCTGATGCCAGGTTCATCTTCAATAATCATCACCGATGCGGTGGTGTGCTTGATGAACACCGTCACGATCCCGGAGGACAGTCCGGTGCCAGCCAAAGCGTCGGCGACGGACTTCGTAATATTTTCGACCTGCGTATTCCCCTGCATGGTGAAACGCACCGACACGGTCTTGACCGCCATCCTATGACTCCATTGCTCGAAGCGCCCGGCGCTCCCCCCGCGTAAAGGCACAGCCACGAGCCTCCTCCAGGATTGCATCAAACTCGCCTTGCGCCGTCAACCGGCGCAACGCCCCTATCACCTCGTTACTCAAAATGCCCTCCTGCTGCAACGTCTCCAAATAGGCAAACGCATCGGCCATCGTTTCCTTCTTCCGCACATAGTAGTCCCGTCCACGGCGCCGATTGCTGTAGGCCTCAAACTGCTCGCAGGCCACGAGAATCTCCGCCAGCTGCCTGATCCAAGGCTTGGCAGACGCCAGCTTCTCCGGATAGTAATAATAGAGCATCACCTGCTGCATCCAAGGCGCCCAGGTCACCCCCATCTTCTTGATGGCAGGTCGAACTGTACGCAACCGACGGACAAGCCGGCGCGAATAGCCCAGCCGCATCTCGACCTGTTCTTTCGCCCAAGCCGTCATCGAAATACCGTCAGCCTCAAGATCATGTCGATAACACCGGAGAAAGGCCTCCGTTTCTCGCCCATAGGCCGTCTCCGGGTGTATGGCTCTCCATTCGCGTGGTCTTGTCGGAACTCCGCGCTTCTTGGCCCAAGACCAAATCTTCCCAAAGAGTCGGCGGTCGAGCCCGGCACGGCCCAAGTCATGCAGCAAGCACGCAATCTGATACTGGTGGACCCGCTCAACTCCATGGCCCAACGCTGTGGCCACTGCCACGCACATACGCGCAGTCCGCACCGCATGAGGCCGATCGTACCCGCGAATGATGCGCCCACGGTGAGCAGGGTGCGGGTAATCGTAGAGACACATCAATCGGGTCAGGAGTGCACGAGGAACCAAGGTCGGAGCACGCGCGTGGGCATACTGCATCATGAGTTGGAGTGCGCACAGGTGTATGAGTACCAGCGACAACTGCGAGGAGAATATCGTTCGATGAAACGAGGTGTCAAGGCGGGCCTATGCGACAATACTCGATGAAAATCTTCATCTCTGCTATGCTCGGATTGCAGCCGCAAGAGAAACCTGTCCGGGTCAATCAGCCGAAACGATGGCACGTATGCATCTACGCGCGGCGATAGTCAGTAGCGGAGTCCTATTCGCCTGCACCCTGGTCACCTCGATAACAGGATTTGCGGCAGCCTCGCTGGATCAGCTCACTGAGCTGACCGGCAAGGCCTCAGTCATCGTCACGCTCAAAGGCCGCGACACGTTTACCAGCGAATACCGTTACGACGTCAGTGTCAGGAACCACACGGCTGATGCGCTGATCGCCGACTCACTGGTAATCGTCCTCGATAAGATTACCAACCTTGCCGGTGAAGATCACGAAGGGTTGACAGGCGAATCCTTCCTTACCCGGTTTGAAGTGCTGGGGCAGGACGGCGAAACCGCCGATGGCAAACCTTTTTTCCGCATTCCAGCCGGCCCAACCCCGGACCTCATCTCACTCACCGACAGCCTCCCGGCCAGCGTCCGCCTCAGGAACAAGGATTACCTCTCAGTCTTTACACCTTCCTTCAGAGTGCTGGGGCAAAAACGTCCGCCGCCTGAGCCAAAACAAACCCAGGCTGCCCCGGTTCAGCCTGGAGCCACTCCCACTGCTCCTAGCCGCAACTC
>DATENE010000080.1:0-2284 GCA_035275205.1 Nitrospiraceae bacterium | reverse complement strand
CCTCTACTCCACGGGAGAGTCTGCCGCGGCGATGGCCCTGCGGTTCGGCGCTCGACTGGCAGGGGAACAGGGTGAGCAGGCCATCCGCCTGGCCGGACAGGCAATCTATGGAGTGGCGCTGGGGGTGGTGTTGACCGCATTCGTGCATGCCGTGCTCGGCGGGATCGGACTGGCGGTCGCCGGTGTGCCGTTTCCCGTGATGCTGACGGTAGTGATGTTCATCTCAGCGACCATACAATTCGGTGTTATCCCAGTCATGTTGTGTGCAGTGGCCTGGCTCTACTGGACCGGCGACACCACGTGGGGGACCGTGCTGCTTGTGTGGACCCTAATCATTTCCCCTGTGGATAATATCCTACGACCCATTCTGATTAAACAAGGAGCGGATCTCCCGCTGCTGCTGATCATTGCCGGTGTACTCGGGGGATTGCTCGCCTTCGGCATCATTGGACTATTTGTGGGTCCGGTGGTGCTCGCGGTGTCCTACACCCTGTTCACGGCATGGATCGACGAGGGTGGGGCAATCACTCAGACAGAGAAAGCATCCGGTAAGGAATCTGTATAGCCGTCTGAAGAAATCGTGGTGACAACCGGCTGTTTAGTTTTCTCGGTATATTCGGTATATATAGTATAAGGTTTTCCGGGCTGTACCGAATCAACCAGATAAACAAAACAAAACCAGATCAACTGGCAAACTGATGACTGTGCTCTATTTCTAAACAAAGGAGAATTGAGATGAAAACGAAAACTACGGCTCTTTGGATACTTTGCGGAATGCTCACGCTCGTAGCCGGTTGCAGCAATTACTACCGGGTGAGCGATCCATCCGGCAACAAGGAATACTACACCACGGATATCGATCAAACCAAGGCAGGGGCCGTTACCTTCAAAGATGAGAAGAGCGGCAGCAAGGTGACGCTGCAATCGTCGGAGGTCAAGGAGATTTCCAAGGATGAGTTCAACGCGGCGGTGAAGCCCGAGGGAAAATAGAGTAACGAACACTGGTCACAACGAGAAATGAGGCTGTACGCCTTCATTAACTCGGTGCACCAAGAAGCCTGTCAGGATTGTGACGAGCCAATCTTCGGCATCGCCACGTTGCTCTGTCCAGTATACTGCTCCAACCCTGCCGGACAACCGATCCTGAACGCGATCGGAATGTCCGGCGATTTCTTGTAGTTATTCCCATGAAAATCTGAGAAACGATTTGACGGACCGCGCAGGCCTTCACAGCTTGGGCGCTCAACAAGCCACACGCTTAACGAAGGAAACCCATCATGAAAACCACACGCCCACATACCCTCATTGCCACCACGCTCGCATGCGCGCTGGCGCTGACCACCACCATTGCCCAGGCCGCTGACTCACTCCCCTCCTGGAACGACGCAGCAGCCAAGAAGTCTATTGTTGAATTTGTGCAGAAGGTCACCAAGGAAGGCGGAGCGGATTTTGTCCCGCCCGCCGAGCGCATCGCCGTGTTCGACAACGACGGCACGCTCTGGGCTGAGCAGCCGACGTATTTCCAATTCTTCTTCGCTCTCGACCGCGTGAAGGCGCTCGCCCCACAACACCCCGAGTGGAAGACAAAGGAACCGTTCGCTTCGCTGCTCAAAGATGACGTGAAAGGCGCGCTGGCGGGTGGCGAGCGCGCGATGCTGGAGATCGTCATGGCCACGCACGCAGGCAACACCACCGAGGAATTCGAGCAGATCGTAAAGGATTGGATCGCCACCGCAAAACACCCAAAGACCAAGCGCCCTTACACCGAGATGGTGTATCAGCCGATGCTCGAACTGCTTGTCCATCTGCGGGCGAACGGATTTAAGACCTTCATTGTCTCAGGCGGCGGCATAGAATTCATGCGCCCGTGGACAGAGCGGATCTATGGTATTCCGCCGGAGCAGGTGGTGGGGAGCAGCGCAAAGACGAAGTTCGAACTGCGCGACGGCAAGCCGGTGATCATGCGATTGCCTGAACTGAACTTCATCGACGACAATGTGGGCAAGCCCATCGGCATCCATCAGCACATCGGCAGGCGCCCGATCGCCGCCTTCGGCAACTCCGATGGCGACCTGCAAATGCTCCAATGGACCGCCGCCGGGTCTGGCCCGCGCTTCTGCCTCTACGTTCACCATACCGATGCCGAACGCGAATGGGCTTACGACCGTGAGTCGCACATCGGCCGTCTCGACAAAGGCCTTGACGAGGCGAACGCGAAAGGCTGGACAGTTGTGAACATGAAAGATGATTGGAAAACCATCTTCCCGCCACGCACCAGATAAGA
>DATENE010000079.1:0-8026 GCA_035275205.1 Nitrospiraceae bacterium | reverse complement strand
GATAGGCCTCCTCCAGCGTTGCCACTTCAATGACGGTGATATTCCATCTGGTTGCCAGCTGGGAGAGGTCCCAGTCGGCTGTGTATAGTTGTCCTCGAGGCACCAGTAGAGTTTTAAACCGTGCGCGTGTGGCCGCTTCAGCTTTGACGACAAGTGCGTCCACGGACTCGATCTGACCGTCCGGCATGATTTTTCCGGTCAAGGCGACGTCTGATTTGATGTGGTCACCTCGCCAGGCTGCCACGAGCCCGACCGCGACGGCGCTGCTGGCACTCGTTCCCTCGGTCAACGCATTGTATGACCGGTTCTTGATCGTGATCACCCACTCTCGTCCGTCCTCTCCCACCGCCTTCGTGGCAACCACAACAGCTTGCCTAACGCCTTCCTTCCAATCCTCGCTGACGATTGAACCGCCGCCGAGGTTAATCTCATTGAATTGGACCGTCGGGCCCTCTCGTCGAGGGTCTTTGTCGATTTGGAGCACGATGTAGTGAACAATTCCGGTCTGTCCGCCGGCGAGCACGCCCAGCGCGGGCACGGTTGCGACATGACGGCTGTCGGCGGACCAGAGCGGGACAGCTTGCGTGCAAAAAACGACCGCCGCGAAGAGAAGAACAAGGTGAAGTGTGACCCGCTTCGCGCGTCTGGTTGCCATAGTGGTCACTGCGCGTAATTCCTCCAGCAAAGCGTGACTCGATCTTTGAACGGATGGTCGAGCAGCGGTCCGGATTGCGCCGAGCAATATGCGTGGCGTTCAGTTTATCGTATCACTTCTACTGCGCGCATTGAGCGAACACGTTTTTCTTGGCGCTCTGCGAGCAAGAAGGGCACCTGGTCGCTCCTTCCCTTTCCTTGACAAGAAAAAGAAGCGGAGACTATAGTCAAAATTGTATTGAAATCGCCGTATTTATGCGAATCTGCTAGGAAAGAGGGCGTCATGACAATCGCACAGATGGATCCAGCGGTGGCGTTGGCAGATTTGCAGGCCTCCAAGCCTGACAAGGTGACCATTGTGCTGCTGAGCGGCGACATGGATCGAGCGATGGCGGCATTCATCATCGCGACCGGGGCCGCTGCCATGGGGATGCAGGTCACCGTCTTTTTCACCTTCTGGGGCCTCAACGCCATTCGCCGGAAAGGCGCGAGCAGCTCTGCCAAGGACTGGCTTCGTCAGATGTTCGGCCTGCTGAATAAAGGGGGCGCAGACAGTCTTCCGCTCTCGCGGTTCCATATGTGGGGGTTGGGCACGAAGATGATGCAAAAGGTCATGAAGCAAAACCGGATGCCGGGTGTGCCGGAGCTCATGGAGACGGCGTTGGATCTCGGTGTTCACTTTATTGCCTGCACGACCACCATGGGACTTATGGGGATCACCAAGGATACGCTGATCGAGGGCATCGATCAGTTCGCCGGAGTGACCACCTATCTTGCAGAAGCCAAGCAGGGCAGCGTGAATCTGTTTATTTAAGGTCGAGGCCAAGCCTTGACCTCAGCTTTCACGGAGTTGTTGATGCCACATGCCGACGTGAAGCTCGATACACTCGGATACTTTTGTCCGATGCCGATTATCATGACCGTGAAGAAAATCAGGGAACTGACGTTGGGCCAGGTCCTTGAAGTCGTCTCAGACGACGAAGGTATCAAGAAGGACATGCCGGCCTGGTGTGACACGACCGGTCATCTGATGGTCGGTCTCGAAGAAGAACAGACGAAGTCGGGAACGATCTATAAAGCGTTTGTAAAAAAGACGAAGTAACTGCACAGGCAGGGGCTGAGCGGAGAGAGAAGCCGGAGGGATGACCGACCTCCGGCTTCGTTGTTTTGATTCTTGATGGGGCATGGACGTGGATCGACTCATCGAATGTGTGCCCAACTTCAGCGAGGGGCGAAACCAGACGACGGTGCGCGCCTTGGTGAATGCCGTGGAGTCTGTGCCGGGGGTCTGGCTGTTGGACCACACGATGGATCGGGACCACCATCGCTCCGTTTTGAGCTTTGCCGGCGAACCGGACGCCGTGGTTGAAGCGGCCTTTCGCACAATCCGCGTGGCGACCGACCTCATCGATCTTCGGAAACACAGGGGTGTCCATCCGCGGGTGGGGGCGACGGATGTCGTGCCGTTCGTGCCGTTGCGTGGCGCGACGATGCAGGACTGTATCCATCTGGCGAAGCGATTGGGGCAATGGGTAGGAACAGAGCTGGAGATTCCAGTATTCCTCTACGAACAGGCTGCCATGCACCGCGATCATGCACCGCTTGAATCAGTTCGTCGAGGAGGGCTTCAAGGCCTTGCCTTCCGCATGGCTTCCGATCCGGACTGGACACCGGACTTTGGTCCCTCTCTCCTACACAAGACGGCCGGCGCCCTGGTGATCGGTGCGCGACCCCCCTTGATCGCCTTTAATGTGAATCTCCGCTCGACGGATCTGTCACTCGCCCGATCCATTGCGAAAGACATTCGTCAATCGAACGGAGGACTGTCCCATCTCAAAGCAATCGGCGTGGAGTTAGCCAGCCGACAGATGGTTCAGGTCGCCATGAATCTTACCGATTACATCATCACACCTCTTCATGTCGCGTTTGAAGCGGTTCGCGCCCGCGCAGCCAAGCATGGTGTCGAGGTAGCGGGGAGTGAAGTGATCGGGCTTGTGCCCCAAGCTGCCCTGGTCCAGGCCGCGGGACATACCCTCGCGCTCGAACAGTTCGACTCAACACAGGTACTGGAAATGAGATTGGAGACTCGCCTATTAGGTGAGCCGGTGCGACCGGGCTCATCTCAGGAACAGGAGTCAGTTGATTGGCCCGCGCAATCGATCGCGGAATTTTTGAACTCAGTGGCCGCAGCGACTCCGATTCCAGCCGGCGGTACGGTTGCGGCCTTGGTAGGCGCCCTCGCAGCCTCGCTGGGAATCATGGGCGCGCGCCTGAGCGGGCAACGAGGAGTGGAACAACGGTTGAGTGAGATCAGCCGGCGGCTCCGCGAGCTCATGCAAGCGGATGGTGATGCCTATCAGCGATTTATTCAGGCAACGACACTCGCGAAAACTGATCGGACTCGTCCCGCCGTTTTGTCGTCTGCGCTCCATCTGGCGACGGAGATCCCGCTTGAAATCGCCGAACTGGCGACGAAGGCCGGTGCCCTTCTTCATGCCTGCTCGGCAGGGGTGAAGCCGCGCGTTCGGTCAGACCTCACCGTAGGGATGGTGCTGGCGATCGCCGCGGCTGATGCGGGGCGTCATACGGTCGAAGAAAACGTAAAGATCCAACACAATCAACGGTTTAAGCTGTCAATTCTCGATCGGATTCAGCAAATGACAAACCGTCTTGAGGAACTCAGGGGGGCATGTTACACTGCGACCCTTAGTCAGGGTCAGGCTGGCACGAAGAAAAAACCTGTACAGGCATCGCCTGAGAAAGTACACAGTCGAAAAGAATGGAAATCAAAGTCTTCAATAATAACGTCGAGAAAGCTCTCAAAGTTGCCAAGAAAAAACTCGCGGGGGAAGGACTCTTCCGCGAACTGAAGCGTCGGCGATTTTACGAAAAGCCGAGCGTCAGGAAGAAAGCCAAGCAGCGCGAGGCGCAACGGCGGCGTCAAAAGTGGCTGTCGAAGCGTAAGCCAGAGTAAGCGTTCTCCCACGGACTTACCCAATCGGTTGATCGCATTTCTCTCAAGGCCTTCTTAACCCTCCTCGTTCATGCGCCAGGACCAGATCACTGCAGCGCTTCGAATCGTGAAGCGCGAGATCCGGCAGTGGGAGGAGCCGGTCGTCGGCGTGGTGGCGCGCGAGTCGAACCGAGACCCCTTTCGCATCCTTCTATCCTGTCTCCTCAGCCTCCGAACTAAAGATAAGACGACACGTGAAGCCAGTGCTAGACTATTCGCGTTGGCGCATCAGCCGGCGACGTTGCTGACCCAGCCGCTCCGAAAGATCGAACGCGCCATCTATCCCGTTGGGTTCTACCGGACGAAGGCCAAATCCATTCATGCCATCTGCCGTCGTCTGCTGGACGTCTATGAAGGCACAGTTCCGGACTCCATCGATGAGCTGGTCACGCTGTCGGGGGTCGGCCGGAAAACGGCAAACTTGGTGGTAACGGTCGGCTACGGCAAGCCCGGTATCTGCGTGGATATCCACGTGCATCGAATCAGCAATCGCTGGGGCTACGTGAGGACGAAGACACCGGAGGAAACTGAACTGGCGCTACGCAGGAAATTGCCACCGTCGCATTGGATTACCTTCAATGATTTACTAGTCCCCTACGGGCAGAATCTCTGCCAACCGGTCTCGCCCTTCTGCAGCAAGTGCAAACTCATCGAATACTGCGACCGAGTCGAAGTGAAGAAGTCGCGTTAGGGGTGAGCGCGTGAAATTTACCGTCGTCTGACGCCGCATGACAGATGGCAGGTTGCGGGAATATTCGTTGTGCGACAACTGGTAAGCACTTCCGCGGGATGCTCAAAAAGCCTGCCAGCAAGGCCGCAGGGAGCTGAGAACGCAGCTGGCGGACTTTTTCAGCATCCCGCTATATGAACAGCTTCGTTTCCGCGTCAGAGGTCAGCGCAATAATTGCGGGTAGTCCCATGACTTCGTCAACGTTCTTTTCGACGACGGCACCGTCCACGCCCATGTATTCCAACCCGGCACTGCAGGCGATCAGACGAAACTTCCCGACGTGCTTTGCATCCTGAAACATTTCAGAAATCTTCGGTACCTTCTTTTCTTTCAAGAGTTGCGCCACTTCGCCGGCTGAGGCGGCATACTCAGAGGGAAAGTCCACCTGATCGATCTTTCCCTCGGCCAGCTTCTTGATCGTCCAGAACAATAAGATCACGATCACGTCCTTTCCCATCGCCGCGGCAGTGAGACCAAGGGTCGCGACCTGGTGCAGCGTATCGTAGGTGGCGTGATGGGCGAAGATGACAAACTTGGGTTGAGCCGGCATGGTCGTTGTCTATTCCTTCGTGGCGCGTGTCTTCACGCTGTTCACATAATCGGTAATGGCCGCATCCACTTCGCTCGTGGTCATAGGACGGTCATGCGTTTCACTTTCGTCCACGAGATAGCGATCGTGCTCTTTTTCCTGCCGCAGAACCACGGAATTTTCCGGTGTCACCTCGATCAGCATAAACCACTCGCGAGTCCCCTTCGTGATGACGACCTCTTTGCCCAAGCCTTTCTTCGTAATCTCGATATGTAGATCATCGGACGCGCCGACCAGCGAGGGGCAGGTCAGGAGCCCTATGCCTAGACCCGCAACCCCGAGCAAGGCGCCGATCCGAAGCGTGATGGGCGAACGAGGCGACATGGCAGAAAGATTATAGTCCGTGAGAAACGTGCCGTAAACACTCGCGAAGACCTGGTTTGTCGGCTTGAGTGCCCCCAGGTCGCATGCTAGGATACACAACGCATGGATGACTTATACGCAACAGTGCAGCAATGGGTTCCTGTTGATGTGCTTATCGGTCTCACCGTGGCCTCGGTTATCGGATTTATCGGTTCTTTGATTGCCATTCCGCTGATTCTGGTCCGCTTGCCTGCCGACTATTTTGACACGCGTACTCCTCGCCATTGGATGAAAGATCATCACCCAGTGCTGCGCCTGTTTGGGTTGGTCGTCAAGAATGTCGTTGGCGCCGTGTTTCTCTTGGCCGGCTTTGCCATGCTTTTCTTGCCCGGACAGGGTCTCCTGACGATGCTGATCGGAATCTCACTCATGGATTTCCCCAAAAAGCGTGAGCTGGAGGCGAAAATGGTCGGCCAGCCGACCCTACTGAGTGTCATTAACGGCATGCGCCGTCAGTTTGATAAACCACCGCTGACACTGGCCCCGAACCCAAGCCCGCATCATGCCGACTACCGAGTCCAGCCGTAAGACGCTCTATCTGATCGATGGGAGCGCCTATATCTATCGCGCCTTCTTTGCCCTGCCGGCCCTGAACAATTCCCAAGGCCTCCAGACCAACGCCATCCTCGGGTTTACAACCATGTTGTTGAAGATTATTCGTGAACGGAAGCCGGATGGCCTCGTCGTGGCGTTTGACGAAAAGGGCCCGACATTGCGCCATACGGAATTCAAGGCCTACAAGGCGCAGCGGCCGCCGATGCCGGAAGGCATGAGCGCCCAGATTCCCTACATCCATCGCGTGGTGGACGCCCTCAATATTCCCGCCGTGCGGCAAGCCGGCTACGAGGCGGACGATTTGATCGGCACGCTTGCGCACCAGGCCGAACAGGCCGGCTTCGACGTCGTCATCGTCACGGGCGACAAGGACATGTTCCAACTCTTGACGCCTCACGTGCGCATGTACGATCCGGTGAAAGACAAGTGGCTTGGCGAAGCGGAGTGCCTCGAACGCTTCGGTGTGGAGCCGGCGCGCGTCGTGGAGATCATGGGCCTCATGGGCGATGCGACGGACAATATTCCCGGCGTGAAGGGCATCGGCGAGAAGACGGCGATGAAGCTGATCGCCCAGTTCAGCACGATAGAAGAACTCTTACGCCGAGTGGAGGAGGTCACGCCGCCTCGGATCAAGGCTTTGCTGATCGACCAGGCGGAAAATGCCCGCCTCAGCCGTCGGCTGGCGACCATTGAAGTGGATAGTCCCGTCACATTCGATGCCGGGACCTATCATCTGAAGCCTCCGCATCAGGACCAGCTCACCGATCTGTTGCGCGAACTGGGGTTCACCACGCTCCTCAAATCATTTCAGCCGTCGTTCACACAAGCCGATGCGAATGCGGTTGAGACCGAGATCGTTCAGGATGAACCGTCCGCACAGCGATTTGAGGAGGGATTACCGAAGGACGGCGCCCTCGGCCTGCAATGTCTGCTCTCTCCAGGGCCAGGCGTGCAGGCGGATGTGCAGGGAATTGCGCTGTCGATTGGAGAGAAGACCGCGTTCATCCCGCTCGATGTTCGAACGTACATGCGGCCCATCATTGCGTTGCTGCATGATTCCACCAGAACCAAGGTGGTCCATGACCTGAAAGCGACCTTACTGGCTTTTCATCGCATTGGAATAACCCTCGCCGGCCCCTACCTGGATACCATGGTGGCGGACTATCTCCTCAATCCCAATCGCCGCGATCACCAGCTTGAAACTATCGCGTGGGAAGTGTTGAACCATCGGCTTGGGACCGGGCAAAAAACAAGCGCCGCACCGCAATCCCTTTTCGACGAAGACACTGGATCTCGAGAGGAGGCCGCGGAAGCCGCATCGGTGCTCGCCAAGCTTGCCCCACCGATGACGGAACGACTGTCTGAACAGGGAAGCCTCGCGCTTTTTACCGACGTGGAAATGCCGCTGGTGCCGGTGTTGGCCGAGATCGAGCGGAACGGGTTTTTATTGGATGTCGAAGGCCTGCGCGCGCTCAGCAAAGAATTGGAACGGGACCTCGATCAGATGATCAAGGCGATCGAGGGATTGGCCGGCGGCGAGTTCAACATCAATTCGCCCAAGCAACTCGCCACGGTGCTTTTCGAGAAATTGGGGCTCAAGCCGATCAGGAAAACCAAGACCGGGTATTCGACCGATGAAGACACCCTGACGCAACTCGCCACGCAACACGAATTGCCCGCGCAGATTGTGAACTATCGGAGCTTGAGTAAACTGAAGTCTACCTATGTGGATGCGTTACCGGAATTGGTGAATCCGCAGACCAAGCGGCTCCATACGTCGCTCAATCAGACCGTCGCGGCGACCGGACGGCTCTCTTCTACCGATCCGAATCTGCAAAATATTCCGGTGAAAGGCGAATACGGATTACGAATCAGAGAAGCGTTTATTGCCCCGGCAGGGCACACCTTGCTCTGCGCCGACTACAGCCAGATCGAGCCTCGTATCCTGGCTCACCTTTCCCAAGATCCTCGCTTGCTCGCCGTGTTTGCCAAGGGGGAGGATATCCATATGGCCACGGCTATGGAGATTTTCGGTCTGCCCTCCAGTCAGATCACGCGAGACATGCGGCGCGTGGCCAAGACCGTCGTCTTCGGCATTGTGTATGGGATCAGTCCGTTCGGC
>DATENE010000078.1:0-2899 GCA_035275205.1 Nitrospiraceae bacterium | reverse complement strand
GAATGTGACTGTCCTCACGGGAGCCGGCATTTCAGCCGATAGCGGCGTGCCGACTTTTCGCGGGACGGACGGCTTATGGCGCAACTTTCGCGCGGAGGATCTCGCCACGCCGGAAGCCTTTGAGCGGGACCCGCGGCTGGTTTGGGAATGGTACAACTGGCGGCGTGAATTGATCGCGACGAAACAGCCCAATCCTGCCCACATCGCCCTTGTGGAACTTGAGCGTCGCACCCACGATTCATTCTGGCTGATCACGCAAAATGTGGATGGGCTCCATCGAACCGCCGGATCGCAGCGGCTATCAGAAATTCACGGCAACATCTGGAAGGTTCGCTGTACGGCCTGTGGTGTCATCTCGGAAAATCTTGAGATCCCTCTTCCTATCCTGCCGACATGCCGGTTATGTCATGCGCTGCTCCGGCCTCATATCGTCTGGTTTGGAGAATCGCTCTGGGGAGAAGATCTGCGCCGCTGTGATCAGGCCATCCGGGCCTGCGACCTCCTCCTTGTAATCGGCACATCGGGAGTGGTCTATCCTGCAGCAGGATTTGCGTCTGTGGCGAAGGATGTGGGTGCGCTGGTCATCGAGATCAATCTCGAGAGCACCCCGCAGTCTGACCTGGTTGATCTTTCTCTACAGGGGCGGGCGAAAGATCTGGTTCCGCTACTTCTTTGACGCCAGCGCCAGCGGAAGAAGTTCTTCCAACGTCCGAATCACATGCCCGCCCGACGCCTGAACGCGTCCTGCTCGGTCCAGCAACACACCGGTTAACCCGGCCTTCGTCGCACCTTCCATATCGTCCCTGACACTGTCACCCACATGCATCGCTTCTTCGGGATCAACCGCATGCTTCTCAAGGGCAATTTCAAAAATCTTCGGCGCAGGCTTGGCGGCTCTGGCGAGGCTTGCAATCGTCACAGAATCGAAGAGCCGGTCGATGCCCAGCCCCCGCATCACAGGAAAGAGCCGGGAGTCGAAGTTGGACACGATCCCTAGCTCGAATCCTTCTTCCCGTAGCCTGGTCAGCACGGCATGCGTTTCAGGAAACAGCGCCCAGGAGCGAGGGTCTTCAAACACCTGAAACACATGCTCGAAGAATTCATCAAACCGCTCGAACATCCCAACGCGATAAAACACGTTGTGTACGATGTCAAACCACCAGAGCCGTTCACATTGTTTTAACTCGATAGGATCTGTTGCGGCAAAAACCGGCGGCGACGCATCGTGAAAGGCGCGCCGAAACGCTTGTGCAATCAATGCCTGCGAGTCGGGAGTCTGCCGAAACCCATGTTGAACCGCATGTGTCAGGTAGATGTCAGCCACCGAACCATTGATATGAAACAGCGTCTCGGCAGCATCAAAAAAGATGACTTGGATTGGGGTTGTCATTGGTCGTACAAGTCCCGCTCGCGTCGAATTGTAGTCAGTTCAAAAATCCGAAGTCAAAACGCGCACCTATCGTGCGATTTCTTGACAAAGAATACCCTCACTGCTAGCTTCGATATAGTTCAATAACATTGGAGGGTTAGGTGCCTTCAACCATCTTTGTCGTCGATAGTAGTCCTGCCGTCCGGCGGTTAGTCGAGCAGATCTCGAAACCGGAAGGGTGTGAAGTCGTAGGATTTCAAGACGGTCCCGCAGCCTTGGAAGCAGCCCGCCGGATGAGCCCCAATCTCATCATCGCAGACTATCATTTGGAGAATATGACCTTTTCAGGATTCTGCAAAGAAGTCCATAAGTTGGATAATCTGGCCGAAACGTATATCGTCTCCCTGACCAGCCCTTCTGATCGCGTGGACGAAGCCCACCTCCGTTCGCTGGGAGTGAAAGCCTTTCTCAACAAGCCATTTCAGTCCGAACACCTCATCGATGTCATCAAGGACCTGGAAGCTCAGCAGGCCGCCCGTACGAATGGAGCAAAAAAGAAATCCCGCTCTTGGCCTCCAGTCTCAAGCGCCACGGACTCCGATGATGATTCGATCGATGATGACAATGTGAGCGAGGAAGAAGTGGAACTGCCGATCGTACCTCATCCTCAACCAAAACAATCATCCGCAACTTCCACCACAGCAGCGGGGCCCTTGGCAGCCGAACCGGAAGAAGCCATGAAAGGGCTCTTTGGTCAACTCCTTCACTCCATGTCTGAACGGACGGAAAAAAAGATTGCGGATCTGCTCCCTCGTATGGTGGGAAAGGAACTGGCAACCCTCGTGGCGAAAGCCGTGGAAACAGAAGTGAGCGCGCATATGACCGCGGCTCTTTCGGAGGAACGGCTGGTCCAAATTATCGAGCCCTTGCTCATGACAGCACTCCCGAAGGTCCTCTCTCGTGAGATGTCCCTCCTCGAACCCATCATTCGGCACAGCGTGTTTGAGACTGCAAGCCCCGTGATCAAAGAGCGCATCGATCAGTTCGTTCGTGAAGAAATCAATGCCGTTCGCACATCGTTATCCGATATGGTTCGGGAACAACTCGGATCGCTTGAGGGACTCATCAAGGATGAGATCCACCAGGCAGCCGCCAAGCAGACTGCTGGAATGGCCGAAGCACTCGTTCAGGCAACAGCCCGAGAGCAAGTCGAACAGGCCGTTCTTCGTCTCGTGCCGAATCTGGCCGAAGAACAGATCAAAGCAGAAATCACACGCCTCACACAGGCTGCGTAAGACTCGCGCCGCTGCTCCTACTCACCCCTTCTTGTGCTTCTTACCCTTACTCCGGCTGGCTGCCGTCAGCGCCTTCACACGCGCGACATTTTTCCGATGCTTCTTTCTCGTCTTGCGGTCTTTTTCACGCCCTGTGGCCATAGTCTCTCCAAGTTGTAAAAAGTGGAAGTGGGACGAGTCTCTCGCCCTCGCCTTGTGCGAGTCTGTATAGCATACGGCTCTGCACCCCTCAAGC
>DATENE010000077.1:0-50081 GCA_035275205.1 Nitrospiraceae bacterium | reverse complement strand
GTATTCGTTCCCGTTTTGAGGGTCGGTGTAGATGATGGGGTCGGTTGGGCCGTTGCCGTTGAGTGAGTAGAGCACGGCGGTGGCGACGTTTGTTTCACTGATACCAAGGAGAGCAGCCTTTTCGCGATCCACCACCACGTTCACTTCGGGATAGTTCTCCTCTCGGCTGACTTCGATGTCGGCAAGGCCCGGTATTTGGTGCATCATGCTCTCGACCTGCCGGATGACCACGCGCGCGCTCTCCAAATCGTAGCCGTAAATTTCCACGTCGACGGATTTCTGCGACCCAAAGCTGGTGATTCGTTTAATGATCCCGCCCGGATCAAACGATATGGCGACGCCTGGAAACAGTTGTAAGACCTTGGGCCTCACGTCGTTCATGATTTGCACTTGGTTTCGTTTCCGTTTGTCCGGTGTCACGAGGTGGACAGAGATGTTCGATGTATGAGGGCCGGTGTTCGGATTGAACAGGGAGGAGCGGCCCTGGGCTAATACACCGGTACTGGACACGATGGTTTCCAGTTCCTCGGCAGGGATCTGTGCCCGTAATACCTTTTCGACCTCGGCCACTTGCTGCTCGGTTTTCTCCACTCGCTGACCGACCGGTCCGCGCAGGACGATGCGGAACTGGCTTTCGTCCGACACCGGAAGAAACTCCGTACCGATCTTGGACGCCAGCGCGAGCGACGCGGCGAAGAGGAACAGAATGCCGGCGATGAAGCGCCAGCGGTGGGCCAAGACCCAGCGGAGCGATTCCTCGTAGCCTTTGTCCAACGATTCGTACCGTTTACGGCTCCAATCCATTAGTTGCTTGAACCATGCCGGCATCGAATGGTGAGACTCCTGCTCCGGCCTGAGGAATTTGTAGCAGAGCGCCGGAGTTACCGTGCGGGAGACGAAAAAGGAGGTAAACAACGAGATTGCGATCGTGATGGTCAGGGGAATTAGCAGCAAGCGGGCAATCCCGGCGACGAAGAAAATCGGGAGGAAGACGACCACCGTGGTGACTGTCGATGCAAGAATGGGCATCGCCACCTCGCGGGCCGCTTCCAGAATCGCCTCCCACCGGCGTGATGAGGTGTTGAGATGGCGTTGAATGTTCTCGAGTTCCACAATGGAATCGTCGACGAGCCGGCCGATCCCGAGGGCCAGTCCTCCCAGCGTGAACACGTTCAGGGTCTGCCCGGAGAAGTACAGCACGATGAACGTCACCATGATCGAGAGAGGAATGGCGACGGAAATGATCAGTGTACTCGTCACACTACGGAGAAAAATCAAGATCACCAATGCGGCCAGTAGCGATCCGTGCAAGGCTTGTTCGATGAGGTTGCTGATCGATTGGCGGATATAGACCGATTGATCGAAGGAAATCCCGACCTTTACACTGGGAGGAAGGCCGACCAAATTCGGCAGGGTCTTGCGCAGCGCATCCACCACCGCCACGGTGTTGGCGATGGGTTGTTTATTGACGCGTAAGTACACGGCTCTGGCCCCGTCCGTTCTGACGATGTTGGTCTGAATATCAGACGAATCGGTCACCGTCCCGACATCTCGTACACGCACAGGACTGCCCTGTGGGTTGACCTTCACGATCACGTCTTGAATCGGGTCAACCGTGCGGAACTGATTATTGGTGAAGACGTTGTAGTCCAGATTACCGGCTTTGATGTCGCCCGAGGGGAGGATGAGGTTGGCGGCCTTCACGGAGTTGACGACATCGAGGATCGAGAGGCTTCGGGCGTTCAACAGGGCCGGATCGAGGTTGATATTGATCTGGCGGATCTTCCCGCCTTCCACAGTAGCAGCAGCGACGTTGGCGATCTGTTCGATTTGCGGCGCAATCGTATTCGAGGCCAGGTCGTACAGGGCTCGTTCGTCGAGATCGTCGCTGGAGACGGTCACAAGGGAGACAGGGATATTGGAGACGTCGAATTTGACGATGAAGGGCTGCCCGATGCCGGGAGGGAGGCTGTTCAGAATTTGGGTGACGCGTTGCATCACCTCCATCTGGCCGACGTTGATGTCCGCGCCCCAGTTGAACCAGATCTGCACCGCGCCGATGCCCTGCTTTGCAAACGACTCGACATGCTCGACGTTTGAGGCAGAACTGACGGCTTTCTCGATGGGATAGACGACACTCTGTTCGATGTCGAGCGGCGGCGCGCCTTTATAGATGACGCCGACAAAGGCGACGGGCACTTGAATCTGGGGAAAGAGATCAACGGGTAGCCGCTGTACGGAGGTGCCGCCCAAGATCATCATAGCCAGGGACAGCATCAGGATGCCGATGCGGTTGCGAAGTGCGAGAAGGGTCAGCCACATGATGAAGAGGTGAGATGTGAAAAGTGAAATGTGAAACGTAAGACTTCAGGGAATGAGTCGTGGCGTGGAGGATGGAAGGGTGGCGTTAGATCACGTTTCACGTTTTACCTTTTACGGCATCCATCGACTGCGTCTGCACGGGGGCGCCGTCGTGCACGAGGTCCTTTCCGGAAACGATTACCTGTTCCGATCCGTCCAATCCCTTGGTGATCTCCACTCGGTTTTCGTCGCGGGCTCCGATCTCCACCGGCACCCGTTGAGCCTTTCCTTCGCGCACAATGTAGACATATTGGGAGTCTTCCAATCGACTCACGGCGTCGATGGGGACCTGAATTGCGTTTCGATGGATACCGACCAGGATCTCTACACGGGCGAACATGCCGCCTTTCAACACACGATCTTTGTTGAGGAGATCCACCTCGATCGTCATCGTGCGGGTGGCTCGGTTCAATGCCTGGACGACGCGGGTGACCGTACCCTCGAAAGCGCGATCTGGATAGGCCTCGGCGCGAACTTCCGCCTTTTGACCCACATGGATGAGCGGAACGTCCTTTTCGACGACCTCGATCAGAATACGAACCGTCTGGATCTCATGGAGGGTGAGAATCCCGCGCGAGATCGTGGAGGTACCGGCGGTGGCCCCGCTCACATAGGAGCCGAGGTCGAGGTTGCGCTCGGCTACATAGCCCGAGAAGGGCGCGCGGATATACGAGTAGGCTAGGTTCGTCTCGGCCTGTGCCAAGGCGACCTCCATCTGCTGGACCTGCGCGCGGAGTGAGTCGAGCGCAGCCGCAGCCGCGTCGTACCCGACCTGGGCGTTGTCCAAATCCTGCTGCGAGACAAACTGGTCTTTGATCAAGGCTTGCATCCGATTGAGCGTGAGGGTGGTGTTGCGGACCGTGGCGTCCTGCTGCGCAACTCTCGCTCTGGCTGCAGCCAGGTTTGCCTTGGCTTGGTGGACGGCATGCAGATAGTCCGTGTGATCAATCTCGATCAGAAGCTGGTTGGCTTTGACCAGGTCGCCTTTTTCGACGTAGATTTTGGCGATGTAGCCGTCAACCCGTGAGAACAGATTGACTGATTGGTTGGGGGTGATGTCGGCGGTATAGGTGAGCCGAATGTCCATGTCCTGCTTCACCGGCGCCACGGTGGCGACGGTGATGACACGGGCTTTTCGAGGGTCGACCTTGGCTCCACTGCTGAGGCGAAACACGACGAGGGCTGAGATGGCAAAGAAAATGATCACCCCGAGCGTGACAATCGGATGTTGTTTCAGGGGATTCATCGCGAACGCCTCCCCGGCGGCTTGATCAATCCGGTGAGGAAGAGATCGACGTAGGTTGCCACCGTATCCTCATGGGATTGATGCATCGGAACTCCGAAGATCTCATGGAGCAGACGGTGATGGACGACCATGCCGATGAATGCGCGGGCTGCCAAAAGAGGATCGACCGGACGAAATGCGCCGTCGGCAATCCTTGTGCGAATGTACGCGGCGAGGTGATCGTAGAACACTTTGTGGTGCTTGCCGAAGAACATTTCTGATAGTTCATGCCCCTCGAGCGCGCTGAACAGGAGGAGTCGTAAGAGCGTCGAATCGACGCCGGGGCGAATTCGATAGCCCGCAATCATCGTAAAGACACGATGGTCGTCGTGATTCTTGGCCGCCGCCTCCACCGCTTCGAGCAGTTCGTTGACGGTCACTTTTTCTGCCAGGATTGCAGCGTAGAGCGTCCGTTTTGTCGGAAAATATTTGAAGACCAAGGCCTCGCTCACGCCCGCCGCTTTGGCAATTTCTTTTGTAGTGGTGCCGTTGAACCCTTTCGCGGCAAAGAGTGACGCGGCGGCCACGATGAGGCTGGCCTGACGATCGAGTGCAGAAGCCCGCGTTCCGTTTGTAGCCTGTGCGGATCGTTTCTTCATGGTAAGTAAGTGCTCACTCACCGAGATCCTAGCACGCAGAGTTTTCGAAGGACAAGCATTGGATTGAAACCAATGATGGCCGCGCGAGGAAGGAGAAACGCAGCTCGTTCCTTGCCTAGAAGGCACTTGACAGAGAAAAGTGCTCTACCGTATAAGCCGAATCTTGCGACGAGGTTCTGGGGCAAGAATCAGGCGGACTGTAGGCACGCGCAGATTGCCCATATGGCTCTCGCCGACACTCAACGGTTGAAGTATTCCGGCTGACAACCTCTCGTTTGCTCTCAACCCCCGACGATTCAAGAGGTGGGCACGCAGACCTTCCGCGCTCTAACCTAGACTCCGTTACTTAAACAAGCTAAGGCCAGCCATTAGTGAGAGCAGTTCAATCCAACCAACAAGGAGGGAGTGATGAAGAGACGACGGGTTCTCGTAGCGAGTGTGGGTACTTTCGTACTCGGAGGACTACTCCTCGTGAGCGGTGGTCCAGGGGTCACGCCTACTTGGGCGCAGAATCCAACTCCACAGCAACAGCAGCTTCGTCAGATATCGGAGAAGCTCGATCAACTCCTGGCGGCCACGAAGGCTGCCAGTGAAAGCCCAAAGAGCAGCGGTGAAGAAGATACTAAGACGTTGCGGTGGGATCAGGCGCTGCAGGCGTCGCAGCGGTTCGTTGTTCTAGCGGCTTTTAACAGCGACGCGGTGTTGGATAAGGAGACCGGGCTGGTTTGGGAGAAGTCCCCGCAGTCGAACGCGGTATCCTCGTCAAATGCCCGCTTAGCCTGCGCCAATAAAGTCATCGGAGGCCGAAAAGGTTGGCGTTTGCCGGCCCTTCCGGAGCTGACCAGTCTGGTAGATCCCTCTGTCGCCTCTCCGGGTCCGACTCTTCCGCCTGGACATCCGTTTCAGGCTGTCCAAGCGGCCAACTATTGGTCAGCATCGGCGCATGCAGACAATGCGACCCTCGTGTGGGGCGTGGGCTTCAACAATGGTGTCGCGCTCGGTGTCAGTAAGGCTTTTGACCAGCGCGTTTGGTGTGTCCGTGGCGGTATGAATGCAAATTAACAGTGAGTCTTCGGTGAAGGGGACGAAGTGAGTATTGAAGGCAGGGGGAGGGTAGAGGTTCCGGGCTTCTACCCCACCCAGCCTCACGCGACAGAACTCGCCGCAGCCGCGTATATGCGCGTACAGCAGAAAATTCATGAATAGTACGGGCTAGGGCAGGGATTTGAGTTGTCGCCGCCGTGGGCTCGGATGGTCAACAAGCGTAAACAAAGGAGGCCCGCCGCTGAGTGTGGAGCGGTTCATGTGCTTCCAGATGAAATGACGTAACCGGGTTCGTTCTCGTGCCTTGACGAGAAGAAATTCGATTCCGTATTCGTCTTCTACGGCCCAGATCACTCGAACTTCCGAGATGAGAATCGGACGGGGTGTCTCTGGGATTGTCAGGTAAAGATCCCAGAAGCTTCCTATGGGCAACAGCTGTGCGCTGCAGAGCTTGCACCCGCTCTCCGACAGGTCAAGGGCCATCCCGTGACCGACATGTTGAAAGCTATCTGCTGCTGAAAGTCGAACCATAATTTGAACAGGGACTCGCTGGGAGGCCCTGCGGTCAGCGGCCTGAACTGGGGGGTGGGTCTTCACTCGTGTACCTGTCCCTTGTCGCGCGGCTATAGAATTTTCTATGAGCCGGCGATCAGTCTAATTGGAATGCGCGAGATTCGAACGTAAGAAGTAACGGAGTCGGTTTCGTTCCCGCAGGTTCATCTTGAGAATCTCGACTCCGAACCGATGTCCTGATGCCCAAGCCACCTTCGCTTCCATCACGAACAGCGGGTCTTGCCCGTCGGGGAGGTAAAGAAAAATCGTGAGTTCCATTCCCGGCGTGACGCAGGCGTTGCCGCGAATGCCCAATCCCGTAGACGAGAGATCCGTGACCATACCATCGCCCATGAGCAACTCGCCAGAAATGTCCTGTGCTGAGTACATCAACCCGAACTCTACCGAGGGCCGGGGGGCTTGTCTTCGGTTGACCGTTTCCGCCACAGACTGAAGCCCGTTTCCAGATGCGACCTGTTCCCGTTTCATGAGAGCACCTCCTTGTTCCTGCACGGTCTCAGATGCCACCTTCACGGTCTGCGGGGGCGACGGAATCCCACAAGAAGGCATGCAGATGCTTCTTCTCCTCCAACTTCAGGAACCCCAGCTCCACTCCAAATCGAGATCCTGCAACCCAGGAGACCCGGTTTTGGGCAAGGCACAGTGGTTCCTTCAGTCCAGGAAGGTCGATAAAAAGGGCCACTTCCATGCCGGGTGTAACCGATCGATTTCCGCGAATGCCTATCCCGCCTGGTGAGAGATTGGTTACCATGCCGTCACCGATCAGCATCTGACCGGTTCCCATGCCGGAATAGAGCAATGAAAAGAGTGCCGGGGTCCGGTTGCTATGCCGACGATCGGATTGACCGGGGGGTTTAGCGACTGTGGTGACGGGAGCGTCGAGGTGAGGACCCATGATTCCCTCCGTGGGAGCGGACCAATACTTAAACAATGCGGAATGCTGTTCGTCGATCGTCCAAGGACGACAGACTGATATTCTTGAAGATCACGTCTTGTAACCGCTTCCGTTCTTCCGGCGATAGCTTGGGGAATTTGACGGCAAACGAGTCCCTGGCGATCCAGGTGACGAGCGCGTCGGTAAAGCGCATGGGGGCTTGCCCATCCTGAAGGTCTAGGAGCAGAGTGAGGCGGCTACCCAGCGAGATTGTGGCCTCACTCACAATCTTGCAGCCGGTTTTGGAGAGGTCTTTCAACGCTCCCTCCCCTGTGACGATTCGCGCGCCTTCTTCTCCGCAGTAGGTGATGTGGTATTGAATGGGAACCCGTTCGGCATAGCGCCGATCCAGGAGCGAATGAGTCTTCTGGGTATTGATCTTGAGAATGGGGTTGTCCAGCTTCATCGGTACCTCCACAGTGGCTTCGCCGAGGTTCCTCTGTCCTCCGGCGACGGTCTCAGAATACCGCATTCAAGAATTTGAACAATCCCTAAAGAGAGGGGATAAAGGCCCCACCAGAAGAGGGGGGATTGGGCGTCAGGGCCCAATTGGCGCGGGTTTCCAGGCAGGATGCTGAAAAAGTTAGCCAGCATCGTTCTCGCATCGCTCAGAGGCTCGGAAGTACTGGAGGGTATTTTCTGTTCGCCAGGACCCATTCTAGGGGCGAACGGCCACACAAAGTGCGGGTGGTACCTCCTCGCCTCTTCGCTCGCTGCGGTCTTGCTGGACGAACTTTTTGAGCATCCTGCTAAGAGTTTCGGATTGGTAGGGAGGTGGTGTCAGCTAAAACACGGTGGCTGAATTATTACTGTCGCTCATTTTTCGACGGAGTTCCTGGCTTTCAAAAAAGATGATGCCGCGATCGGTGCCGGTCTCGTATCGGAGGTTCACATCGGTTTCGAACCCAGTCCAGCTAAAGAATTTGACGGGACCGCCAGCGATCTGTCCTGGTGTGCGGTCGAGCGGGCCATAGAGGGATTGGAGATACGCAAGAATCTGGTCGTGGGTTGCCTGGCCTTGGTAACGGACAGTGACACGCGCGAATTTGCCTTCGGAGGTCACGAATCGCATGGAGTCGACCTTTGCCGTGCCAAGCGTAGGGGCCCCGGCCTTTAGTTCATAGGTTTGAGACCGCCCGGTGTCTTCGACTTTCATGAAGGTGTCGGTTTCGGAAAATGTTGCGCCCCAGGGGATTCCTTCGAACCCGTTTGGATCGTTCAGCATTGGCACGGCGAATGCCGGGGTGCTCTGCAGGATGAGCGAGAGGAAAAGGCAGATGAGAGAAGTGTGACAGATCCAATGGGCTTTGTGGGGACGGCGCGGCATGTTACTCCGCTGAGTCGGTGATATGGTCGTTGAATCGAGGCGCCAAGGTGCGGCTGTCGATAAACACAAATCCTCGCTCCGTATTCGCATGGTAGGTCACGGTGATTTCAGTATCGGCTCCACGCCACGTATACTGCTGATTGAGGCCCCGCATCATTTGTCCGGGGACGCGCTCAAGGGAACCGAACTGTTGTTCCAGATAGGCGAGGATCTGTTTGTGCCGATCGTCACCCTGATAGTGGATGGTCACACGGGCGAATTGTTCATCGACGGACAAGAGGCGGAGACGTTCGACCGGGACTCCGCCATACGATGGCGGGCTGCCTTTCAATTGGTATTCGTTCACATGCGGACCTGCCCTGGTGATTTCCACGTCCGGTCGCGTAGTCAGGGTAATACCCCAGGCCATCGTCTGAAAACCGTTCGGGTCGTTCAACATCGGTACCGCATGGGCAAGAAAAGGGCTGCTTAGACCAAGCAGCCCCAGCAAGGTAAGGCATAGACCCGTGTGATTTCTTTGTCGTCCGATCATGGCAGAACGCTACCATGGTCGATTGCATGGCGCAACTCCCGCAGTTTTGTTGAGAATGTCCGGAGGCATAGCTTATAATGCGCCGGTTTTTCCTTGGTAGAGAGGTGAGGAGCCGACCGATGATTGAAAGCGATGTGTTTGTCCAAGCGCTACAAGATATCGGAGTGGATTTCTATACGGGGGTCCCGGATTCGATTCTGGGTGGGATCATTGCCGAACTGATGGAGCGGCGTCTCTACACTCCAGCCGTTCGGGAGGATGAAGCGGTGGCCATGGCCGCCGGGGCCTATATGGCAGGCAAAATTCCCGCGGTCTTGATGCAAAACTCAGGGCTTGGGACATCTCTGAATACACTCATTTCCCTCAACTATATCTATCAGCAGCCCTGTATCCTGATCGTGTCTTGGCGCGGTCAAGGCGGCAAGGATGCGCCGGAGCATCTTGTGATGGGCGAAGTCATGCCGCAGTTTCTGGATACGATGAAGATCCCGCATCGGACGTTGACGGAAAAGACGGCCATCGACGATCTCAGATGGGTGGCCGAGACCTTCATGAAGAAACGGATTCCCGTGGCCCTGAATATCACAAAGGGTGTCGTGAAGGGGTTGCATCCATGAGGCCGGAAGAAGGCACGATGCAAAGCCGGGCGATGGCGATGGCCGCGTTGTTGGAAGTACTCACCGACCAGCCGGTCGTCATCTGTAACGGATTCCCTTCCCGCGAGGCACAGAAGATTGCCGACCGGTCGACGCATTTCTATATGATCGGGTCGATGGGATCGGCGGCGGCCATTGCGTTGGGGGTGGCGTTGTCGAAACCGAATAAGCAGGTGGTCGTGTTCGACGGCGACGGGAACGTCCTCATGGGCATGGGGACGCTTGCGACAGTGGGGGCGCTGAAGCCGAAGAACTTCATTCATGTGGTGTTCGACAACGAAGTCTATGGCACAACCGGCAATCAGCCGACAATTTCCAATGTGGTTCCGCTTGAAAAGGTGGCGAAGGCGGCCGGATATGCCAACGTCGAACGGGTGCGTGAACGAGAAGATCTCGTCTACGAGTTCAAAGACATGCTGAAGAAAGACGGACCGAGCATGTTGCTGGTGAAAGTCAACGAGATGGTGGAAGACGCCGGACGTGTGATGCTGGATCCTCCGGACATTACGAAGCGATTTATGCAGGCAATACAATAGCGATCAGCCTTCAGCTGTGAGCGGTCAGTGTCCGAAAGAGCTGATCGCTGAATGCTGACGGCTGAGAGCCGAGGGCCGCTATGATTCTTCTCAATCCAGGACCGGTGAATGTGTCGGAGCGGGTGCGGCAGGCGCTGTTACGCCCGGATGTCTGCCATCGGGAGTCGGAATTTACTGAACTCTTGCACGGGATTCAGGCAAAGCTGCTGAAGCTCTTTGTGCCGGGGGCTGAGGCGGAGTATGCCGCTGTGGTGTTGACCGGGTCGGGAACTGCGGCGGTGGAGTCCGCCGTCATGTCGTCGCTGCCGCACGGCAAACGGATGCTCGTGCTCAACAACGGCGTGTACGGTGAGCGTATTTCCCAGATGATCGGCCTCTATCGCCTGGGCGTGTCCGAACTCAAGTACGATTGGACGACCAGGCCTGATCCTGAACGGTTGCGGCTCGCGCTCAGGCAGCATCCGGAAGCGCATGCGGTCGCGATGGTCCACCATGAAACGACCACCGGGCTCATCAATCCGGTGAAGGAAATCGCGGACGTCGTCGACAGCCAGAACCGGGTGTTCATTCTCGACGCGGTCAGCGCCTTGGCAGGGGAGTCGCTGGATATCGCCGGGTCTCACATCTATATGGTGGCGGGTACAGCCGGAAAATGTATTCAGGGATTCCCAGGCGTATCCTTTGTGCTCGTCAACAAGAGATTTCTGGAGCGGATGCGCACATACGCCAGACGGTCGATCTATCTTCACATCACTCAATACGTGGACGATCAGGGCCGCGGGACGATTCCGTTTACGCCGGCCGTACAGGTCTATTACGCGTTCGACGAAGCGTTGAACGAACTCATGGAGGAAGGAGTCGCCAAGCGGGCTCAGCGATACAAGAAGGTCGCGACCCTCATCCGAGACCGCATGGCGAAGCTCGGCGTGAAGCCGCTCCTGACCCCGGATAAACAGTCCAACACGATCACCGCGTATTTTCTTCCCGAGGGCATGACCTATCAGGCGTTGCACGATCGGTTGAAAGAAGAGGGCTACGTGATCTATGCGGGGCAGGGCCAACTTCAGAGCCAAATTTTCCGCGTGGCGAACATGGGCGCACTCACGGAGGCGCAGTTGATCGGATTCCTCGACGCGTTTGAACGGATTTGCGGCGCAGCATGAAAGCCATTATCCTTGCAGCCGGGGTCGGGAAGCGCTTGTGGGAGGTCACGCAACATCGCCCGAAGTGCCTCATCGAGATCGGGGGGCAGACCCTGTTGCATCGCTACCTCACGTCCCTTCGGCGCGTCGGCATTCACTGCGTCGACATGGTTGTGGGATACAAGCAGGAGATGATTCGCGCGGCTGTGGCGGCGAACTCGTGTGACGTGCGCGTAAGTTTTCTTGTGAATGAGCAGTTCCATCGCGGCAGCATTTCCTCGCTCTGGATCGCGCGCGCGGCATTGGATGACGACGCAATCGTGATGGATGCAGACGTGCTCTTCCATCAGGAGATCTTGCGCCGTTTGGTACAATCTCCCTCTGAGAATGCCCTGCTCATGGACGACACTGTCAAGCAGACCGGGGAAGAATGTATGGTCGTGGTCGAAGGCGGGCGGGTCATTGCGCTGACCAAAACGATGCCGTTGCACTACGACTATGCCGGAGAAGGTGTGGGGTTTCTCAAGGTCCGGCATGCCGATGCGCCGCACGTGGTGGCGTCGCTGAAGACCCATGTGGACCGTGCGGCCTGGCAGATGGAATACGAGGATGCGCTTGTGGGGTTTTTTCGCGATGTCAAAGTCGGGCATGAGAAGATCGGCGGACTCCCCTGGACCGAAATCGATTTTATGGAAGATGTGACCAAGGCGGAACGGGATGTGTTGCCGAAACTGTAAGAGTGGGAGAATCGGGGGAATGAGATAAACGGGCTACCGGCTGCTAGAATGGTGGGGTGATGGGAATAGTCCCTCCCCCGTTTACAAGGATCGGCCGATCATGAGCGAAAGCATAGTTCAGAAACAGGCAGGCCTCCAGGGATTGAACACGGCGATTCTCTTGCCATCGGTAAGTCTGTTCGGCGAGCCGGCCGGATTATATCCCGATGAGGTGGGTCCGCTGACCAGCGTGGTGGGCATCGGCCTGTTTCAGCGGACGGTGTTGACGTTGCAGCGCGCCGGCATTCGACAGCTCATGGTATTGGTCGGGCCGGAAGAGGATCAGCTCAAACAGGCGTTGGGGAAAGGGTCACGCGTGACGATCCCCGTTCGCTGGTTGCCGATTCGTGAATTTCCTCTGGATGATCCACGCACGTGGGACGCGCTGGCTGCTGAAGTTCGCGGTTTCTGTCTCCTATCCGGCGTGCAGGGGGTGTTTGCGGGCCCCTTGATCGAAAGCCTGCGCCATGAGGTGCAGGAGGGCCAGGCGATCGTCGTGGCACGGGCCGCTAGCGAGCGAGATCGACAGCTGCGCCGGTCGAGTTTGCGTATGAAGGTGCAGGCGGGACGACTCCTTTCGATCACAACGAAACAGGACGCCGCGGCGCTGGTAGCAACAGACCTGGTGGTGCTTCCCGCCGGTTTTATGAGCGCGGCCGGTCAGCTCGATGCGGAAACCGGTACGCTGCCGATTCGTCGATGGCTCGAACGGGCTGCGGTGGACGGGCATGTGCGGGTGCTGTCTACGGAGGCCAACCGATCCCATTGGTATCAGGACGTGCGCGATGCCGCCGATGTCAAGGCTGCTGAGAGAAAGCTCTTCAAATCCCTCAAGGGCGAGTTCGAAGGCTTCGTCGACCGGTTCTTCAATCGGAAGATCTCCCGCTGGTTCACTCGTATCTTTCTTGCCGCAGGCCTTTCGCCGAATGTCATAACGATTATTGCGAGTTTAGTTGGATTGAGCGCGGCCGCCTGCTTTGGCGGTGGGACCTACAGCGCCGGCATCATTGCCGCGCTGCTGTTCCAACTGGCAGCGATCATCGATTGCTGCGACGGTGAAGTCGCCAGGCTCACGTTCACCGAATCGCCTTTCGGGGCTTGGCTCGATATCGCCATGGATAATGTGGTGCACATGGCGATCTTTGCCGGCATTGCTGCGGGCTCCTATCTGTCCATGGCCGGGAGCGACGGTGCGTGGATTCCTCTCGCCCTGGGCGCGGCCGCGGTTCTTGGAAATGGGCTCTCGTTTTGGCTCGTCACCCGCGCGCAAAAGATCAAGTCCTCGAGCGGATGGAAGACCCCGGTGCAGGCTGCCTGGTCTGACTTCATGCTTAAGAACGTCGCGAGCCGGGATTTTTCCGTCATCGTGTTGATATTCGCCGTGATCGGCAAGCTCGAATGGTTTCTCGGTCTGGCCGCGATCGGATCTGTGGTGTTCTCGCTCCTGATGCTTTGGGTCATCAGACCCTCGGCCAGAACTCGTGCTTAAGCTCGTCCTCCTTTTCGTCGGCCTCCTCACCCTCATTCTCCTCGTCTGGCATATCGGTCCCGATCGCATCTATGAGGCGGCTTCACAACTCGGGTCGGTGGGGTTGCTCCTCCTGCTGATTCCCTCCACCATCATGTACATCGTCGAAGCGTACGGATGGAAAATCACGCTTGGTCCTTCGGCGAAGAACATTCCGTTCTGGCGTGTGTTCGCCATCCGGGCTGCCGGTGAAGTGGTGAACCTGACCACGCCGACCGCCTACGTGGGGGGCGAACCGCTCAAGGCCTATCTGCTCACAAAGCACCGTGTGCCGATGGTCGAGGGCCTTGCTTCGGTCGTCATTGCCAAAACGACGATGACGATCGCCCAAGTGGTCTTCATCCTCTTGGGCATCGCACTCGCGTTCTGGACGTTCGGTGCCGGCGGCTCGTCCGGGCAGACCGTTGCGGCGGCTCTGGTCAGTGTTGCTCTGCTGATGCTCGGGACTGCGGCTCTTGTATTCGTACAGCATAAAGGACTCTTTTCGTGGATCTTAGAATTTCAGAGGAAGATCGGGTTGAAGATTACCTATCTCGAAACACGCGAGAAGAAACTCCGGTCGCTGGATCGTACGATCTTAGATTTTTACCGTGACAACCGGCTGACATTCACGTTCTCCACCGTGCTGTTTCTTCTCGGTTGGATGGCAGAGGCGGCGGAAGCCGCTCTCATCCTCTATTTCCTTGGTAGCCCGACCACGGCGCTTTCCGCCATCTCCATCGGCGCGCTCGCCAGTTTTATAAAAAGCGGCACCTTTTTTATTCCCGGCAGCCTCGGCGCTCAGGATGGCGGCAATATGCTCGTGTTGAAGGCCTTTGGTTATTCCGATGTCACCGGCATCACCTTCGCTTTGATCCGGCGATTCCGCGAGTTGGTGTGGATCGGATTGGGGCTGCTGTGCTTAGCCCTTGTAGGTGGGAAGGCAGCGGATATTCGAGAAAGCCGCATCGACGACTTAGGAGATCGCTCCTGACATCAGCCATGTTTTGGACAATGAGACTGGCTGTGGTGATCCATGCTTAAGCTTGTTCTCCTCTTTGCCGGCCTTCTCGCACTCGTTCTGATCGTGTGGCAGATTGGTCCCCAGCACATCTATGAGGCGGCGGCGCAACTCGGGCCGGTCGCGCTCCTCGCCATGCTGATTCCCTCCACCGTTATGTATGTCGTTGAAGCATACGGTTGGAAAGTCACGCTTGGCCCATCGGCCAAAGATATTCCGTTTTGGCGCGTGCTCGCGATCAAGACCGCCGGTGAAGTAGTGAACTTGACGACGCCGGCAGGCTACATAGGCGGCGAGCCGCTCAAGGCCTATCTGCTCACAAAACATCATGTGCCGATGGTCGAGGGCCTTGCCTCGGTCGTCATTGCGAAAACGACGAAGACGATCGCCGAGGTACTGTTCATACTCTTCGGCATCACGCTCGCCTTCTGGAGGGTTGACGACGATGGCTCATTGGGACAGACCGTCGTGGCGGCGCTGGTCAGTGTCACCCTGCTGTTGCTCGTGATTTCGTCGCTGGTATTCGCGCAGCGAAAAGGATTCTTTACCTGGTTCTTGGAGTTTACTCGGAAGATCGGACTGAAGATTCGCCTCCTCGAAGCGCGCGAGGAACAATTGCGGTCACTGGATCGAATGATCTTGGAATACTACCGTCATAATCGGCGGGCCGTGTACTCCTCAACCGGCCTGTTCTTTCTGAGTTGGATGGCGGAAGCATTGGAAGTCTACATCATCATCTGGTTTCTGGGGGGGCCTGCCCTGGTCCTTTCGGCCATCTCGATCAACGCCCTCTCTGTGTTCATCAAAGGTGGAAGCTTTTTCATCCCCGGCAGCCTTGGCGCCCAAGACATCGGAAATTATTTGTTGCTGAAAGATTTTGGTTACTCCGACGTCGCAGGCGTCACCTTTGCCTTGCTGAGACGATTTCGAGAGCTGGTATGGATCGGGATCGGGTTACTGTGTCTGGCGGTGCTGCGAGGGCGTGCCGTGGGAGTTCAGGAACCCCGCACACTCGACTCGGGACATGGCTCCTGATACAATCACCTGGCGCTGCTTCATCCCCGGCAGTCTCAGTGCCAAGGATGGAGGAAATGTGTTATGGTTATTAAGGGTTTAGACGTTCCGATTTCACCGGCATCACCTTCGCCTTTCTCCGTCGTTTCCGGGAGCTGGCCTGGATTGGAAGGGTTATTCGCCTGACCTTCAGCGGTGGGCGGTCGGCTATAATTCAGGAAGGCAGCGTTCTCGGTCCAGGCAACGGCTCCTGACGCCAGTTTCTCCCTATACAGCCGGAACTATTAGCCGAATTTCAGAGGGTGCAGCGTGCTAAGACTATTCCTACTAGCCGTCGGTCTGCTCACCCTCGGTCTCATCGTGTGGCACGTTGGTCCGGGGAATATCTACGACACGGCGGTGCAGCTCGGGCCGGTGGCGCTCCTTGTCATACTGATTCCCTCCATTGTCATGTATATCGTCGAAGCGTACGCCTGGAAAGTCACGCTTGGGCCCTTGGGGAAGGATATTCCGTTCTGGCGTGTGCTTGCGATTCGGACCGCCGGTGAAGCGGTGAATATGACCACACCTGCCGGCTACGTCGGCGGTGAGCCGATCAAGGCCTCTCTGCTCAGGAAGCATCATGTGCCGATGGAGGAAGCATTCACCTCGGTCATCATTGCGAAAACGACCATGACGATTGCCGAAGTGTTGTTCGTTCTGCTCGGCATCGCACTGGGTGTGTGGCTGTTAGAGGGAGACGGGTCATCCGGTCAGACCATCCCGGCAGCACTCTTGAGCGTAGGCCTGTTGGGTCTGGGAACAATCGGGTTTGTATTTGTGCAGCGGCAAGGACTCTTTACCTGGCTCTTGGATTGTTTGCGGAAGGTCGGGCTGAAGATTGCCTATATAGAAGCGCGCAAGGAAAAATTACTGTCGCTGGATCGAGCGATCGGGGAATTCTACCGCAACAAACGTCCAGCCTTTTGTGCCTCCATTGGGCTGTCCTTCCTCGGCTGGATCGCGGAAGCGTTGGAAGTGTACGTCATCATCTGGTATCTGGGCGGGCCGGCCATGGCGCTCTCCGCTCTTTCTATCGCTGCCCTCTCTGTTTTTATCAAAAGCAGCACGTTCTTCATTCCCGGCAGCCTCGGAGCTCAAGACGGCGGGAACTTGCTCCTCCTCGAGGCCTTCGGCTATTCCGGCGTCACCGGCATTATGTTCGCGTTGCTCCGTCGATTTCGAGAGCTGGTATGGATCGGGATCGGACTGCTGTGCCTCGCGTTGCTGGACAGGAGGCGCAAGGCAGTGCACGAAACTCGCGCGCACGAGTCAAGAATCGTTCCTGATTCCTTTCTTCCTCCCCCGATTGCTCCAGCGAGCCCGCAAGTCAGCTTGGATCGGAATCGGATCGCGATACCTACGGTGATCGGAAAGAGCGAGCTTGAGCAGGAGCGGATCTAAGAAGTTGCGCGCTTCTGTTGGATCGAGTGGAAACGCTGGACCATCCCGTCCCAAACGAAACTGTGCAGTCGGAGATTCGCGGCGCATTCGACTTCGACAAATTCAACTCCTGCCAGATTCCCATGCACCCACCGTACATGAGCTTCATCGATCGGGAGCGATTCGTGCTGATCGGGAATCATCAGGCGCAATGCGACGTTCTGTCCTGCCAACAGAGGTTGATCGGTTTCGACCGCGCACCCCACTGCCGAAAGATTTGTGATCTTCCCTTCACCGACTGCCGACAGCACACAGTACATCGCCGAGCAGGTGACTGGCAGGCGGTAGAGACTGCGTTGATAGGGTCTGGTCCGTTCCATCACGAAGCAGAGTGTAACGGCGGTCGGGGGCGGGGGGAATTCCCCATTAGAGGGATGGGAGAACAGTCGTGCTGCCGCCGCTAAAGCCAGAGCCCTGTTGCTTGCCGTAGCGAAGCGCCGCTTGGCGCAGCAACTAGTTCCGTTCCGACTCGTCGTCGAACGGAACGTCGAACAGGCTGCGCCATCCGTAAGAACGGACTGCGGCGCTTCACGATGGCAAGACCTCAACATGCCTCTGATGCCCGCAGCAGCAGTCACGACTGTCCTTGAGAAGATAGAACAGACAAGCCAGCTTCATCGTGGGGGTTCCGCGAGTATGAAGGGCAGCCTGGATCGTTCCCGTCTCTTCCTTTTATGCTAGGATGCCCGCATGTTGGCGTTAAAGCTGGTGCTTTGGGGATTTCTTGCCATTCTTGGTGCTGTGGCGCTTGCCTTTGTTGTCGGGTTCGTCAATCCAAACGAAAAAGTGAATGGCCTTTGGCTGGTCGTCGCGGCGGCTTGCATTTATGTGCTGGCGTTTCGGTTTTATGGCCGTTGGATTTCGCGGCGGGTTGTTGAACTGAACGATCAGCGTGTGACGCCGTCAATGCGGTTGAATGACGGCGTTAATTTTCATCCCACCAATAAGTACGTGCTGTTCGGCCATCACTTCGCGGCGATTGCCGGCGCAGGTCCGTTGCTGGGGCCGGTGTTGGCGGCGCAGTTCGGATTCTTGCCTGGTTTTCTCTGGTTGGTGATCGGCGCGGTGTTGGCGGGGGCGGTGCAGGATTTCATTATCCTGGTTGCGTCGATGCGGCGGAATGGCCGCTCTCTTCCTGAAATTGCGCGAGATGAACTGGGCATCGTCACCGGCACGGCGACGGCAGTGGCGGTGCTGTTCATTGTGATTGTGGCGCTGGCCGGGCTGGGGTTTGCCGTCGTGAATGCGCTCTATCGCAATGCCTGGGGTACCTTCACGATTGCGATGACGATTCCCATCGGCTTCATCATGGGCTTCTATCTTCAAAAGTTCCGGCCTGGTCAGGTTGCGGAAGTCTCCCTGCTCGGTGTGGTGCTGTTGGTTGCGGCTGTGATCTTCGGGCGGGTGGTTGCTCAGTCTTCGGTGGCAGGCTGGTTCGAGTTGGAGCGCACGACGTTGGTGTGGGGACTGGCTGGCTATGGGTTTCTCGCATCTGTCCTGCCCGGCTGGATGTTGTTGGTACCGCGGGGCTATCTCTCGACCTTTATGAAGCTCGGGGTGGTGGCGTTGCTGGGGGTGGGAGTGATCCTCATGGCTCCGACGATCGAGATGCCGCGCGTCACGATGTTTGCGAGCGGAGGCGGACCGATTATTCCCGGCACGCTCTTTCCATTTCTCTTTATCACGATTGCCTGCGGAGCCATATCCGGCTTTCACTCGCTGGTTTCCTCTGGGACAACACCGAAGATGATCGAGCAGGAGTCCCAGGCTACGGTTGGCTATGGGGCGATGTTGCTAGAAAGTTTTGTCGGCGTGATGGCCTTGATTGCGGCTTCGGTGTTGATCCCCGGCGATTATCTGGCGATCAATACGATGCTCTCGTCTGATGTGCTGGCTGCGATGGGCTTCCCCGTTTCTCGGATTCAGGAACTGTCGCAACTTGTCGAGGTGGAGGTGGCGGGCCGGCCTGGTGGGGCCGTGTCGCTTGCGGTCGGCATGGCGGCTATTTTTTCCGCGCTCCCAGGTATGACAGGGTTGATGGCCTATTGGTATCAATTTGCGTTGGTGTTCGAGGCGTTGTTCATTTTGACGACGATCGATACAGGCACTCGTGTAGGTCGCTATCTCATCCAGGAGATGGGCGGGCGGTTCTATCCCCCGCTGCGGCGGATGAATTGGTGGCCTGGGGTGGCGGTGAGCAGCGGACTGATCGTGGGAGCCTGGGGCTATCTCATCGGCACCGGCAGCATCTCGACGCTCTGGCCGATGTTCGGCGCAGCGAATCAGTTGCTCGGCACCGTGGCACTCTGTATCGGTACAACGGTGCTCATCAAAATGCGGAAGGCACACTATCTATGGATCACCGCGTTGCCGATGTTGTTTGTCGGCGCCATCACGTTGATCGGGTCCTATGAGATGTTCGGCCTGTTTATGGGCAAGGCCTCATCAATCGCAGATGGCGGACAGGCCTTTGCGCTGTATCTGGATGCGGGGCTGGTGGCGTTCGTGGCCTTGCTCGCAGTGATCGTCTTGGGCGATAGTATGGTGCAGTGGTACGGCTATGTGGTCTTGAAGCGTCCTTTCACCAGTAGCGAAGTGGTGGTGATGGCTGGTGGTGGATCGCCGGGAAGATTGCGGACGACGATCCGGCATGATGAAGAGCAGCGGTTGCAGTTGCCCGGCGGGGGCTGTTGTTAGCCGAGAACGGAGAGGAGGGGACTGTGGCTGAACAGTTTTCGTTTGATGTGGTCTCGGAAGTGAACATGCAGGAGATGAAGAATGTCGTCGATCAGGCGACGAAGGAGATCAAACAACGCTTCGACTTCAAAGATTCGAAGACGGAAATTACGCTGAAGGAGAAGGAAAAGGAGCTGAGCCTGGTCTCCGACGATGAGTACAAGCTCAATGCAGTGAACGATATCATCAAGGCCAAATGCGTGAAGCGCGGGGTCTCGTTGAAGGCGTTCACCTACGGGACTGTGGAGCCGGCGCTGAGTGGGACGGTGCGTCAGGTGGCGAAAATCCAAAGTGGTATCGCGGCGGACAAGGCGAAGGAGGTGACAAAGGCCATTAAAGAATCAAAATTGAAAGTGCAGGCGCAGATTCAAGGCGAGCAAGTGCGCGTGTTGAGCAAGAGCAAGGATGACCTCCAGGCGGCCATGGCGTTTCTCAGGGGAAAAGATTTCGGGATTGATCTTCAATTCACCAACTACCGGTAACTGGTGACGGGATGGTGAAAAATGCCGCCAGCTTTGTTCTCGCATCGTGCAGACCCTCAACGTACCGCAAGGGTACGCCTCGGGCCTTCACTCGCTGCGGCCGCGCTGGACGACATTTTTGACCATCCCTTAAGGCCTTGTCTTGTGCATGGCTAGAATTCTTATCCGAGCTCTTCTCCTGGCCATTTTCCTCTCAGGCTGCGATCGCGGCGATCCCATTGTTGTTATCCAGCTCAATCCAAAAAATCCGGACATCATCTATGTCGCGACGAACGACTACATCTATAAGACGCGCGATGGGGGTCAGACCTGGACGAATCTGTCGCATGGGATGAGCCACTCGCGCGTGATTTCGATGGCGATCGATCCGGCCTACCCGGCTACGGTGTATGCGGGTACGAAGGGTGATGCTGTCTTTAAGAGTCACGATGGCGGGCAACATTGGACCTCGATGCGTTCGGGGTTAGACGATGCCACGATCTCGTCGGTGGTGAATCAATTCATTTTCGATCCGACGAACAACAATCACATCTATCTCGCCACGACGATGGGTGTGTCCGAGACGAAAGACGGCGGCGAGCATTGGGTGAAGAAAATGGACGGGATGAAAGAAGTACTGATGGTGGTCACCCTAGGTATGGATCCAACGAGACCGGCGATCTTATACGCGGGCACGAGCGGCGGAGTGTACAAAACCATCGACGAGGCCGGTCATTGGGAGAAAGTAAACAACGGCCTCGTGTCGCCTGACATCATCAAGTCGTCACGGGCGCTCAGCGTAACATCGGTCCTGGTCGATCCGTTTGAGCCGGACACGGTGTACGCCTCCACACTGGCGGGGCTTTATAAGACGATGGATGGCGGAACGGCCTGGGTGCGGATCGGGCAGTCGCTCCAAGATCAGATGTTGTTTTCGATGATCTTGGATCGCACGAAGAAGGGCGTCATTTATTTGGGCGGTCGGGAAGGCGTCCATCGGAGCGAAGATAGTGGAGCGACGTGGAGCGCGCTGAATACGGGTCTTGCAACGCTCAACATCCGATCGCTCGTGCAGAGTCCGACCGATCCGGATGTGTTCTATGCAGGCACAAACGGGAGTGGCTTGTATCGGAGCAAAAATCGGGGAGAGACCTGGGAAGTGGTACCGACTGCGCTTTCAAAGCAGTGAGGGAGATTATTGCTGCGGGGCGGTGCTGCGTTCTTGAATGGTCGAACCGACTGAAGATGATCCGAACGACGATCCAACACCCGACTCTCCGAGGCTTGAGCCCACGTTAGAGCCGCCGAAACTCGATCCTACCGTCGAATCCGACAGGCTAGACCCCACGGTGGATCGTTGCAGCGATGAGCCGACCCCCGAAGACGATTCGTTGTTGAAGGTGGACTCGCCGATTGAAGGACCCGCACGGCCTGTCGCGCCGATCCCAAACCCTGCTGGGCCTGAGCCGCCGATGTCGTGGCTGTGTTTCGATGAGGCCCCAATGCTTTGGCCGGTGACGCCTTCCGCGCCGATCGCGTTGCCGGTCTTAGGGGTTTTCCCGATACTCGGCCCTGCTGATGGTGCCGTGCCGATGCTGGCGCCCGTCTTTGGTCCTGTCGATAGTTTCGGCGCACGGATGTCTCTCTCAATCGATTCTTCCATTTCGCGAATCGCGTGGGTTTCCCGACTTGAGGCCTCAAAGTCTTCTGAATAGCGGGTGTTCGTCGAGGTGCTGATGCGCTCAAGCGTGGCACGCAGTTTTTTCAGATCAGCACGGGCCTTGGAGACAGATGGGATCATTTCGCGGAGCATGATGCCGCGCGAGGCCATCGAATGGTTCGAGATATTAGCCTGGGTGGACGTAAGCAAGTCTCCGACCTCGTCTCCCAATTCTTCAACCTGCTGAAGTTCCGTCAAATCAGTCTTGCAGCAATCGAGAAAGTGGCGATACTTATTCAAGAATGTCGATACGTCACCCTGCAGATTCTCGATCTTGAAATCGCGTGGTGGTTTGTCGCCAGTAGGTATTTCCACTCCTGGCTCTGTTGCCGGGGTTTCTTTCTTTTCAACAAGCGGCACGCACCCAGGTCCTTGCTCCGCTGAATACTGCCGATCAGATTTTTGATCGGGACACCAATAGAGCGGTGATGCTGCTGTCGCTGTGGCAGCGGTGATGCCGCTGAGCGTGAGGGCGACTCCCCCTATGATGAATACGGCCAGGCAGAGGGTCTTGATTGTGGTGAGCGATCGCATAAAGTCATTCTCTCCCCGACTTGAACCCTTGTCAATTAAACTCACCAACTCCGGTGGGCTTAACATATTGTTCAATCAGTTAGCTCGGATTACTCCATGACGGTTCGATGGTTCATCGTGAAATCATTGAGCCGTGTTGCGAGATTGGTGCTTGGTGCCATGAGAACTCAATGGACTTGTCAGTAGTTCGCCAACAAGAGGTGATGTAGTGTAGCCTTCATATACCGTGGAGTGAGATTCACGAGCTTAGCTGCCTGGTCATATGGGTTTGAGGCGATATCCCCCCATATGACGTAGTAGCCTCCCCGCAGGGTACCGTATCCCGTACCCGCCTCTTCTATCCCTCAAGTTTCATTGAAAAGCAGACGTCCTCAAACTTCGTAAGTACATGAATTTTCTATTGACAACTCTTTGAGTGGGTGTATACTGCGCGCCTGGTGGGAGAAAGTGGGTGAACTTGGTTGATAGTAACCTATGGAGGTTTCTCGACATATTTCGGTCATGCCAGAAGCAGTGCTGTTTTGGCTCGTTCGAGAGGATAGTCGAACCTATCTTGACTGTACGGTGGGGTACAGTGGGCATGCTGAGAAAATTCTTGAGGCGAGTGGCACTGACAGCAGACTCATTGGGCTTGATCGCGATGCAACAGCCATTGCAGCCAGTCGAAAAAGGCTCGCACGATTCGGCGACCGCGTGCTCCTACTCCATGGGCATTTTATGGATCTGAAACAGCATCTTACCGTCAATGGTATTGGCCAGATCGATGGAGTCCTGTTTGATCTTGGGGTCTCATCCCCGCAGCTGGAAGAGCCTGCTCGCGGCTTTAGCTTCCAAGTGGATGGTCCGCTGGACATGCGTATGGATCAATCAATGAGTGGGACTGCCGCTGACCTTGTCAATCGATGGCCGGAAGCGCAGTTGGCCGACGCGATTTTTCAGTTCGGCGAGGAACGGTTTTCCCGGAGGATTGCGCGTGCCATTGTCCGCGCACGCGAACGCCATCCCTTGGCGACGACGAAAGAGTTGGTCTCCGTGATCGAGGGAGCTGTCCCAGCGAATTATCGGCATGGTCGTCTTCACTGTGCCACTCGCACGTTTCAAGCCATTCGCATTGCAGTGAATCAAGAACTGGACTCTCTCGATCCGGCGTTGCGCGATGCGGCAGATGTGTTGTCTCCCGGCGGCCGTCTCTGTGTGATTTCTTTCCATTCGCTCGAAGATCGGATTGTGAAGCACACGTTACGAGCGCTCTCCGGCAAGGACGATCCTGCATTGAAGGTGCTTACCAAGAAGCCGCAGATTCCCAGCAGAGAAGAATCAGACCGGAATCCTCGATCCCGCAGCGCCAAGTTGCGGGCTGCCCAACGGGTATCCAAGGAGGGTCACTCATGAAGACGGTGACGATCGTGGCCGGCGTGCTGTTGGTTTTCGTGTTTGTGTGGGAACGTGTCGATGTCGTTCGATTGGGATATCAGATTGAACGGTTGAAGACCCAGAAAGTATTGCTGGAGCGAGAGCGGGATCAATTGCAAGTGAAGTTTTCTGCGCTGACGGCTCCTGAGCGGATCGCAAAAGTGGCGACAGAGAAATTGGGGCTGATTCCTCCGCAGCAGGGGCAAGTGCTGATGGTGCATCAGCCGGGAGAGGCTCCGAGCCTGTCGCCTTCTCCCATCGAGCAAGTTCGTCTGGCGAGACATGAGTCAACAGGGAGGGAGCGAGAATGACGGTCGGCCCTTCTCGCGGTCGTCGCTATGTGATGCTGCTCCTGCTCCTTTGCGGGTTCAGTATTATTCTATTTCGGCTGGTCACGCTCCAAGTGCTTCAAGCAGCAGACCTCACGGCCAAGGCCGATCGGCAACATCAAAAGACCGTATCCTTCGAAGGGGCCAGAGGCACGGTGTCGGATCGGCACGGCAAAGTCCTCGCGATGAATGTGGAGGTACCTTCCGTGTTCGGCGTACCGACGTCGCTGGAAAGTCCATCGACCGTCGCCCGTCATCTTTCTCCGGTACTCCAAATTCGAAGCAGTGAGCTTGAGAGAAAGCTTCGGCAAGACAAGAGCTTCGTGTGGTTGGCGCGAAAGGTCGAACCCGAGCAGGGTCGTCGGCTGGAGCAGTTGTCGTTGGACGGCATCGGCGTGGTGATGGAGGGGCGGCGGTTTTATCCCAAGGGTCCGTTGCTGGCCCATGTCCTAGGATTTTCCGGGATGGATGGGCAAGGGCTTGAGGGTCTCGAGCGCCGATACGACTCGCACCTGCATGGAGAGAAGCGCGTCACCGTGTTGCAGCGCGATGCGTTAGGCCGCACGGTGTTTCCTAAAGGGTTGGCAGAGCAAGCGCCGACGCCGGGACATGCCCTTACGCTGACCGTCGATGAGGTCATCCAATACATTGCAGAGAAAGAACTCGAAGAGGCCGTCACTCATACCCACGCCAAGTCCGGGATCATCATCGCCATGGAGCCGCAATCCGGTGCGATTCTTGCGATGGCCGTCAGCCCACGATTCGATCCGAATGTCGTTGCCGCCTTGACGCCGGATCGGTGGCGCAATCGTGCACTGACAGATACGTACGAGCCCGGATCGACCATGAAAGCGATGGTCGCGGCCGCGGCGCTTGAAGAAAAAGTGATGACGCCCGATTCCTTGGTGTTCGGTGAAAACGGCCAGATGGTGGTTGCGAATACGACTATTCACGACCATGACAAGCTGGGGTGGATGACGTTTTCTGAGGTGATTCAAAAATCCAGCAACATCGGCGCCGCCAAAACGGGAATGGCTCTCGGAGAGCAGAGACTGTATCGCTATCTCCAGGCGTTTGGATTCGGTCAACGTACGGAGATCGATCTGCCGGGTGAAGTGAACGGATTCTTGAAGGCTCCCAAAGACTGGGGCCGCCGATCGCTTGCATCGATCTCGATGGGACAAGAGGTCGGGGTGACACCCCTCCAGATGGTGTCGGCGATGGCGACCCTCGCCAATGGGGGCGTGATGATGAAGCCCTATGTGGTCTCCGAGGTTCGCGATCAGAAGGGTCGCGTGCTCAAGGAGGTACTACCACAGGTAAAGCGGCGAGTCGTGTCACCGGACACGGCCCGAACGATGACGACGATGTTGGAAGGTGTCGTGACAAATGGGACGGGGGCGAAGGGAGCGATTCCGGGATTCCGCGTGGCAGGCAAAACAGGAACCGCGCAAAAAATCGATCCTCGAACCGGCGCCTATTCCTCCACGCAGTTTGTCGGGTCGTTTGTCGGGTATGTGCCGGCAGAATCTCCGCGGCTGGCGATGATCGTGGTCCTGGATGAACCGCAAGGTGAAGCTTGGGGCGGGGCCGTGGCGGCGCCCGTCTTTCGACGGGTCGGAGAGCAGGTGCTCAACTATCTTGGTGTGTCCAGAGAAGACACTGTGAAGATCGCATTGGCGATGAAGGACCACTGACAGGCCATGGCTCGCAATTCCGTCACCCTCACGCAGTTGCTCGCGACGCTTCGCGGGCAGGTCGAGGTGCTGGAGCAGCGTGGCGATATGAATCGTCCGGTGCATGCGATCACGGACGATTCGCGGGCCGTGACGGGCGGGAGCCTTTTTGTCGCCGTCAAGGGCGAGCGTGTCGATGGTCATGGATTTATAGAGCAGGCCATCAAGGCCGGAGCGGTTGCGGTGGTCGCGCAGGAGTCTGTGACATCAGGACCGGTACCACTCGTGCTGGTGTCTGACTCGCGCAAGGCGCTCGGTCTTCTCGGTAGCAAGTTTTATGGGGATCCATCTGCCCGACTCAAGATGATCGGCGTGACGGGTACGAATGGTAAAACGACGACGACGTATCTCTGTAAAGCGTTACTGGAGGGGATCGGCCGGCGGGTGGGGTTGATCGGCACGGTGGGGTACCAAATCGGGCAGGAAATGCTTCCTGCCTCTCACACGACACCCGGCGCACTGGATCTCCAAGAACTATTGGCCAAGATGGTCGAGAGCGGACTCACTACCGCGGTGATGGAAGTGTCGTCCCACGCTCTCGCATTAGACCGTACATCGGGGTGCGAGTATGACGTGGCGGTATTCACGAACCTCACGCAGGATCACCTCGATTTTCATCACACGATGGATGAGTACTTTGAGGCGAAGTTGCGACTGTTTACCGGACTGGCCGGGGGGCAGAAGAATGGGAAACGCGCCCTCGTCAATGTGGACGATCCGCGAGGGGCTGCGATCCGTGCAGCCTCTCCTGTGCCGGTCTGGGGTTATGCCATTCAGAACCAGGCTGACCTCAAGGCGGAACGAGTGTCCCTCTCACTTACCGGTACCACGTTCACCGCAGCGACTCCCGCAGGCTCGTTCACCGTCGAGAGTCGGTTGGTCGGTGAGCATAACGTCTACAACTTGCTGGGAGCGATCGGAGTTGCGCTGCATGACGGAGCAACGTCCGATCAGATCTGCGAAGCAGCCGCTCATATTACCAATGTTCCAGGTCGCTTCGAGCGGATCTCTTCAGGGCAAGATTTTACCGTGGTCGTCGATTACGCCCATACCGAAGACGCACTCCTCCGACTGCTGGCGGCTGCCCAAGCATTAAAGACCGATCGGATCATTACCGTGTTCGGCTGCGGTGGCGACCGGGATCGAGGAAAGCGGCCGAAGATGGGACGCGCGGCTGTTGAATACAGTGACGTGGTGATTCTGACATCCGATAACCCTCGAACTGAAGACCCGATGGCGATTCTGCATGAAGTCGAGATCGGCGTGCGCGATGCGCTGGAGCGCCGTGGGCATGTGCAGTATCACTTGGTGCCTGACCGTCGTGAAGCGATCGGCGTCGCCATTCGTGAGGCGCGCCTGGGCGACATGGTGCTGATTGCCGGCAAGGGGCATGAAGATTATCAAATCATCGGCACCAAGAAGTTTCATTTTGACGATCGTGAGGTGGCTCGCGAGGCCATTCAGCAATTGCAGGATTGCGCGTGAGAGTTCAGGCCACAGCCGAGATCGCGCAGGACAAGGAATCGATGGGACTCTTTACGGTCGAGGAGTTACGAGAAGTCATCAGCGTGAAAGTTCTCGCGGGGCAGGACTCGTTATCAGGGAAGCACAGGATCAGACAGATCAGCACGGATTCCCGATCGGTTCGCCGCGGTGATCTCTTTGTGGCGCTCAGGGGCGACCGGTACGACGGGCATGAGTTTGTGCCGGCCGTACTTGCGCAGGGTGCAGTGGGCGCCATCGTTCACGATGAATACTGCCTTCCTCCGAGTTCCGCAACGGTACGCCGGATCGAGGGGCGGTCGGCGCCCTTTCTCTTCGGAGTCCGTGACCCGCTGTTTGCCTACCAACAGTTGGCGACGCATCACCGCAGCCGGTTCCATATTCCCGTCGTGGCGGTGACCGGGAGCAACGGTAAGACGACGACGAAAGATATGGTGGCTGCGGTGTTGGCCCAGCGGTGGCCGGTACTAAAGACCGAGGGGAATTTCAACAATCGGATCGGCGTACCGTACACCCTGTTTCGGCTCACGGCTCGTCATCAAGCGGCCGTTATTGAGATGGGCGTAGATCAGCAAGGGCAGACGACCAGGCTCTGTGAGATCGTCAGGCCCACGATCGGAGTGATTACCAATATTGGCCCGGATCACCTCGAGTTCTTTGGAAGCATGGAAGGGTCGGCGCAAGCCAAGGCTGAATTGTTGGACCAACTTCCGTCCGATGGCACGGCGATTGTGAACGCCGACGATTCCTACTTTGACTACCTCGCTGCGCGTGCGCAATGCCGCGTCATGTCGTTTGGATTTTCGGAGATGGCCGATGTCCGCGCGAGCGGGGTCACTTCCGATGTTCGCCAAGGAACGACCTTTCGCTTGCATCTCCCCGGAAGGAGCCGTCCCACAATTGTTCGAATCAAGGTGCATGGTACCCATAACGTGACCAACGCGCTCGCGGGCGCGGCGGTGGGTGCTGCGTTGAACCTGTCCGGTTCGATGATTGCCCAAGGCCTGGGCCGATTCCGTCCTGCCGCGATGCGGTCGCAGGTGGTGACCCACCATGGCGTCCATATCATCAACGATTGCTACAACGCCAACCCAGCTTCGATGAAAGCGGCGCTCCAATTGCTGGCACAGTGGAATCCTGCACGCGAACGGATTGCCGTGTTGGGAGACATGCTCGAACTCGGGCCTGAGACAGGTCGGATGCACCGGGATGTTGGGCAGTTCCTTGCCACACAGGGGCTGTCGCGGATGATCGTCTGTGGGACATTGGGTCGGGACATTGCAGAAGGAGCCAGGCTGGGCGGGATGGCCAGTGCGAAAATCGACGAAGTGGTCGATGCAGCGGCTGCGGCTGACCACCTCAAGCGGATCGTGCGACAGGGCGATGTGGTCCTGGTGAAGGCTTCTCGCGGCATGAAAATGGAGCAGGTTGTACAGGCTCTGACGGGGATGAGAGCAGTCGTCAAGCAGGCATCGTAAGGGGGCCGGAGTCCATCCGACGCAAGAGTCGTCAGACGGGCCGGCGCATGTTCAACGTAAAGGCCGCATGCTCTACAACTGGCTGTATCCGTTTCATACGGAATATTCATTTCTGAATGTCTTTCGATATCTGAGTTTCCGGATCATCTACGCAGCCGTGACGGCGTTCTTGATCGCCTTTGTGCTGGCTCCGTGGGTGATACGGAAGTTGCAAGAGATCAAGCTGGGCCAGCAGATTCGCGACGACGGCCCCAAAAGTCATCTGGCGAAGAGCGGCACCCCCACGATGGGCGGAATTCTCATTCTCTTCGCGGTGGTCCTCGCGACGCTCCTCTGGGCCGATATTGCAAAGCCTTATGTCTGGCTGGTGCTTGCCGCGACGCTGGGGTTCGGAGCGATTGGATTTGTCGACGACTATCTCAAGTTCGTCAAGGCCCAATCGAAGGGATTGTTCGCGTGGCAGAAGTTCACGGCACAAGTCATGCTGGCCTTGGCCATCGCCCTGGTCCTCTATTTCCTACCCGGCTATACGACCAAGCTCAGCATCCCGTTTTTCAAGAACTTCGTTCCGGATCTCGGCTGGTGGTATATCGCCTTTGCTGTCGTGGTCATTGTCGGGAGTTCCAATGCCGTCAATCTGACCGATGGTCTCGACGGACTTGCGGTCGGACCCGTCATGATCGCAGCGCTGGCCTACACGATTGTGGCCTATGTCGTCGGCCACCGACTGATGTCGGACTATCTGCTCATTCAGCATATCGAAGGCGCAGGCGAACTCGCAGTGTTTACCGCCGCCATCCTGGGGGCGAGTTTGGGGTTTCTGTGGTTCAACACCTATCCGGCTTCCGTGTTCATGGGGGATGTGGGATCGCTTCCGCTGGGAGCGGCGTTGGGCACGGTCGCGGTGATCAGCAAGCACGAGCTGCTGCTCCTGATGGTCGGCGGAGTGTTTGTGATCGAAGCGGTCTCGGTCATTTTTCAAGTGATCTCGTTCAAGTCGCGCGGGAAGCGCATTTTTCTCATGGCGCCCATCCATCATCACTTTGAGATGAAGGGGTGGGAGGAGCCCAAGGTCGTGGTGCGCTTGTGGATTATTGCCATACTGTTGGCGTTGTTGAGTCTGAGCACTTTGAAGCTTCGGTGACGGCATGGTGGGAGAAGCAGCTGTGGAACTGGCGGGGGCACGTGTCACGGTCATGGGGCTTGCCAGAAGCGGAGTAGCGGCTAGCAGACTGCTTCAGGCAGCGGGGGCGCGAGTTACGGTTGCCGACCGGAAGGAATCGGCGGAACTGGCATCGGCCCTCGGGGCTATCGACCGCGATCACGTCGGTGTGACCGTCGGGCCACAGTATGAATCATCGCTCGATGTGGCGGACTTGGTGGTGATCAGCCCGGGAGTTCCCTATCGATTAGCCTCGCTCGAAGCGGTGCGTCGGCGCGGCGTGAAGGTGATCAGCGAGTTGGAACTCGCCTCGCAGTTCTTTCGAAGTCCGCTCCTCGCAATCACCGGGACCAACGGTAAGAGTACGACCGTGACGTTGATCGGCAAGTTTCTCGCTGAAAGTGGCAAGCGGGCGTTCGTCGGCGGAAATTTGGGCACCGCCTTGAGCGAAGCGGCGGTCGAAGACCTTCGTGCCGGCCAGGCAGGACAGCCGAGTCCGTTCGACTATCTCGTCGTCGAAGTTTCCAGCTTTCAACTCGAGACGATTGATCGGTTCCGGCCCTGGATCGCCTCCCTACTCAACGTGACGGTCGATCACCAGGACCGTTATGAATCTCTGGATGAATACATCGCGGCCAAACAACGGATCTTCGAGAATCAAATCGCGTCTGACTTTGCGTTGTTCAACCTTGACGACGACCGTGTGGCGACGTTGCGACATCGCGTTCGTGCGAAACGACTGGGGTTTACGACTGCGTCGACGATCGGTGTAGATCTGTATGGAGGAACCTACCTCGAAGACGACCGGATCGTGACGACGGTGACCGGGGTGCGGCAGGAGATTTGCCGCCGAAGCGAGATCCGCATCATCGGCCACCACAACGTGCAGAACATCATGGCTGCCTCAACCTATGCCGTCCTGTGTGGGTGCCCTCTCGATGCCATTCGTCGCGTCCTCACTACGTTTCCCGGACTCGAGCATGCCCTTGAAATCGTTCGCGAGCGTCGCGGAGTCAGATTTGTCAACGATTCAAAGGGAACGAATGTCGATGCCACGCTCAAAGCGTTGGAGAGCATCGATCAACCGATTTGGCTCATTGCCGGCGGACGGGATAAGGGAGGCGATTTTTCTCGGCTCACCCAGGTGATCAGTCGGCGGGTCACGCGCGTGATTCTGATCGGAGAAGCGGCACCGATGTTGCGACAGGCCTGGAAGGGCGTCGCTTCGATGAGCGAGGCGGCCACCTTACGGGACGCGGTGGATCTTGCAGCGCAAGGCGCATCGCCTGGCGACGTCGTGTTGTTGTCTCCGGCCTGTGCCAGTTTCGACATGTTTGCGGACTATCAAGACCGCGGTCGTCAATTCAAGGCATTGGTCCATGCCTTACCGGCGTAATGTGCAAGGCGAGGGAGGGGCGGTTCTGAGTCATGGCGCATCGATCAGCGGGGACTCTGGCGCTCCCATGGTCCCAGCCCAGCCAACGGTCTGGCGGCAAGCAACGGGTGGCGGCAGACCATACGCTCCTGGCAGTGACCATGATCTTGGCGTTGGTAGGGCTCGTCATGGTGTTCAGCGCGAGCGCCATCGTGGCAGGCAACCGGTTTCAGGATTCTGGGTTTTTTCTGAAACGGCAGATCGCCTGGCTCGCGTTCGGCTTTGTGTTGATGCACCTCACGTCGCGGATCGATTACACGTTCTGGAAGAAGCTCTCCGTTCCGATGTTGGTCTGTATGTTGTTGCTGCTCGTCATCGTGCTGGTGCCGTCGCTCGGTGTGGCGGCCAATGGGGCGCGGCGATGGTTGCGGTTGGGGCCCATCTCAGTTCAGCCCGCGGAAATGGTCAAGCTCGTGGCGGTTATCTATATGGCGGCATATCTAACCAAGAAAGGAGACAAGATCGCGCTGTTTCGCGATGGTCTCCTGCCGGCCCTGATCGTGATCGGACTGCTGGGTGGACTGGTGCTACTGGAGCCGGACCTTGGGACTGTTGTGGTGCTCGGACTGGTGACGGTCGGGATGTGTTTTCTCGCCGGGGCACGTCTCTCCCATCTCTTGGCCTTAGGTCTCTGCGCGATTCCGGTCGTACTGGTGCTGGTGCTCGGCTCCAGTTATCGACGCCAACGGCTCATGACGTTTCTTGCTCCATGGAAGGATGCGTCGGATGCCGGGTTTCAAATTACGCAATCCTTCTTGGCCTTCGGCAGCGGCGGTCCGTTCGGGGTGGGATTGGGCGAGGGCAAACAGAAGCTCTACTTTCTTCCGGAGGCGCACACAGATTTCGTCCTGGCGCTGGTCGGCGAAGAACTGGGGCTGATCGGGACCGCCACTGTGACCCTGCTGTTTGCATTTTTTGTCTGGCGGGGGTTTCAGATCGCTGCGCGCGCGCGGGTGCCGTTCGGCCGTTATCTGGGCATGGGTATTACCTTATTGATTGGGGGTCAGGCGTTGGTGAATGCGGCGGTGGTGACCGGACTCTTACCGACGAAAGGACTCACGTTACCATTCGTGAGCTACGGAGGATCGTCGCTCGTGGTCAGTCTGATCGGCGTGGGAATCTTGTTGAGTATTTCCCGCGATCGCCATGCCGGCGAGTCGCGGGGCGGACATGGCGGGTCGGATTACGGATGACGATCGTGATTGCAGCAGGAGGAACCGGAGGGCATCTCTATCCGGCTGTGGCGTTGGCACGAGAGTTTCTCCGGCGCGATCCCAGGACAAAGGTCCTGTTCGTAGGGACGGCGCGTGGACTTGAATCGAACGTGCTCGATCACGAGGGATTCGATCTGGAGCTGATCAGCGCCAAGCCGGTGATGGGCAAAGGGCTATTTGGGGTGGTGACAGGCTTGTGCGCTATGCCGGTCAGCTTGTGGCAGTGTCTGCGGATTTTGCGAACGAGGCGGGCGGATCTGGTTATCGGAGTCGGCGGCTACACAAGTCCGATGATGCTGCTTGCCGCGGCATGGGTTGGGGTCACACGCGTGATTCTTGAGCCGAATGCGAATCCCGGAATGGCGAACAAGGCGGTGGGGCCGTTTGCCCAACGCGTCTTTCTCGCATTCGAGTCGGCGTCGGACTCGTTCGATCGTTCCAAGGTGCGTGTGGTAGGGACCCCGATCCGTAAAGCGTTCCTGGACGGCATGCGGCAGAGCCGCGAAAAGTCTGGACCGCCGCACCTGCTGATTTTCGGTGGCAGCCAGGGGGCGAAGGCGCTGAACGCAGCGGTGACGGAAGGATTGTCCGAACTGATGACACAACTGCCTTCTCTCGCTGTGACCCATCAGACCGGCGAGTCCGACCATGCGCGCGTGGCCGAGGCCTATCGTCGCGCTGGCATCGAGTCGCACGTCATGCCGTTTATCTACGACATGCCCGCGGCGCTACGGGAGGCGGATCTGGTTGTGGCGAGAGCCGGCGCTATGACGGTGGCGGAACTCACGGCGTGCGGAAAGCCGGCCATCCTCATTCCACTGCCGTCCGCCATCTACGACCACCAGACACAGAATGCCAAAGTGATGGAAGCAGCCGGGGCTGCCGTGGTGCTTCCGCAATCCTCGCTCACCGGCGCCCTGTTGGTCCGCACAGTAGCGAGTATTCTTGGGGATCCTGAACGATTGCGTGCGATGGGCGAGGCCAGTCTATCTCTACGGCGAATCGATGCAGCCGAGATAATTGTCCGCGAATGCTATGCACTCATGGGGGGTCATCATGATGTCAACCAGTCTGTTGGAGCGGCAGGAGGCTAATGGCGTTGGACAACGTGGACAGGGATCACAGTCATATCCACCGGTTGGTGGAGTAAGGCGCGCGACGATGTTTCGTAAGACGCAACAGATTCACTTGGTCGGAATCGGGGGATCGGGGATGAGCGGTATCGCCGAGGTCTTGCTGACTCTAGGGTACAAAGTGACGGGATCGGACCTGCACGGCTCCGATACGACGCGGAGATTGGAAGAGCTCGGTGGGCGCATCTTTATCGGCCATCAGGAATCGAATGTGGGAGAGGCCCAAGTGGTGGTCATCTCCTCCGCTGTGTCTGCACAGAATCCAGAGGTCGTGGCGGCCAAAGCGAAGCAGATCCCCGTGATTCCTCGGGCCGAGATGCTCGCGGAGCTGATGCGACTGAAATTTGGGGTCGCCATTGCCGGCGCTCACGGAAAAACCACAACGACGTCAATGGTGGCCAATGTGCTGGCGCAGGGTGGGTTGGATCCCACGATGGTGATCGGAGGTAAAGTGAATGCGCTGGGGAGTCATGCCCGCCTTGGTCGAGGCGATCTCCTCGTGGCGGAAGCCGATGAGAGCGACGGGTCGTTTCTCCGTCTGTCCCCGACCATCGCCGCGGTCACGAACCTCGACCGGGAACATCTCGATCACTACGGCAGCATGGAACGCATCAACGAGAGCTTCCTCGAGTTTATCAATAAGGTGCCGTTCTATGGATTGGCTGTGTTGTGTGCCGACGATGATCGGCTCAGGGCGCTGTTTCCGAGCATTGTGAAACGCTATCAGACCTACGGTCTCCGAGAGCGTGAGGGTGTCCTGCCGGACTTCTTTGCGACAGAGATCAGCTTGAACCAATGGGGCGCCGAGTTTCGGGCGCAGTTCCGCGGGCGCAATCTGGGCCCGTTCCGTCTGGCAGTGCCCGGCCGACACAATGTCTCCAACGCGCTCGTGGCCATCGCGATCGGAATCGAATTAGATGTGCCGGTGGACCTCATCAGGAAAGCGCTGGCTGCCTATACCGGAGTCGAGCGCCGCTTTCATCTGCGCGGGGAAGCCAACGGGATCATGGTCGTGGACGACTACGGGCATCATCCGACTGAGATCAAGGCTACGCTGGCCGCAGCGAAGCAAGGCTGGGGGGACCGGCGGCTGGTGGTGCTGTTTCAGCCGCATCGCTATACCAGGACGCGAGACCTGCTGGAGGATTTTGCAAAGGCGTTCGATCAATCGGACGTCCTGTTCTTGACGGATATCTATGCGGCAGGCGAGCAGCCGATTCCCGGGGTGTCCGGAGCCAAGCTGGCCGAGATTGTTCGCGCGGCCGGCCACCCGTCCGTGACCTTCGTAGAACAGAAAGACACGTTGGTGGATCAGGTGTTGCCACATCTGAAATCCGGGGATCTCGTCATCACGTTGGGGGCAGGGGATATCTGGAAGACCGGGCTCGGATTATTGGCCCGATCAACCCCCACTGCCTGATGCCATGGAGCGAAGGAGTCGGCGTGTCACGAAAGCAACGAGAGTCCATGCGCGATTTACGCAGGCAGATATGCGAACTGCCGTGGCAGGCCTTCGGGGATCTGTGTCCTTCCAGGCTCCACTGCGGGAATACACCTCGTTCAAGATCGGAGGGCCGGCCGATGTCGTGGTTGAGCCGGCTGATATCGAGGATGTCTGTCTCGTGGTCCAGCAGGCGCGCGCGCGCAGGATTCCGTTGTTCGTCCTGGGCGGGACGAATCTGCTCATTCGGGATGGGGGTATCCGCGGTATCGTCATCAGTTTGGTTCGGTTGCGGGGGATGAAAGAGGAACCGGGTTCGGTTCTCTATGCCGAAGGGGGCGTCGGAATGCCGACGCTGATCGGGTATGCCATCCGCCACTCCCTCGCGGGATTGGAATGGGCGGCGGGAATTCCAGGGACTGTAGCCGGCTGTGTGGTGATGAATGCCGGTACGAAGCTCGGAGAAATGAAAGATTCCGTGAAGGCCGTTCGCATGGTGAACATGAAAGGTCAGATCGTGGACGTCGAAGCAGGCCAGGTCAGGTTCGAGTATCGACGGGCTTTGCTGCCACGCGGCATTGTCGTGGGAGTGTGGCTTCAATTGAAGCAAGGGGTCCGCTCGGAGATTGAGCGAGTGGTCAAAGACTATCTCCACTATCGACGGGACACGCAACCGCTCGCGATGCCGAGCGCTGGCTGCGTGTTCAAGAACCCTCCGAACGATTCTGCCGGCCGGCTGATCGAGACAGTTGGTCTCAAGGGCGCACGTGTCGGCGATGCGGAAGTGTCGATGAAGCATGCCAACTTCATGGTCAATCGCGGTCAGGCAAGGGCGGCGGACGTGCTGGCGCTGATCGGGAAGGTTCGCAACGCGATTCGTCGTCGAGCGGGGGTGCGATTGGATCTTGAACTCAAAATCGTAGGAGAGACGTAGCGGTATGGGTGACCCTCGATCGACAGAGCGGCCCCTTCTGACACGCGCCCGCGTCGGGGTGCTGATGGGAGGGCAATCGGCTGAGCGCGACGTGTCGCTCCGGACGGGCACCGCGGTGCATCGGTCGCTGGTCCATCGTGGCTACGACGCAGTGGCCATCGATGTCGGACCGACGCTCGCTCAAGATCTGCGCGACCAGAAGATCGGCCTGGTGTTTCTCGCGTTGCACGGACCAGGCGGTGAAGATGGCGCGATCCAAGGATTCCTGGAAACCCTTGGAATTCCCTACACCGGATCCGGCATTCAGGCCAGTGCGATTGGCATGCATAAGGTGGCGACAAAAACGCTTTTGGCCTCAGCGCGTATTCCTGTGCCGGCCGGCACGGTCGTGAAGCGCGGAGAGAAGGTCTCGATCGCCGTGGTGATGCGAGCGGCGAAATTGCGCTGGCCCGTCGTCGTGAAGCCTGCGTCGCAAGGGTCCACAATCGGCGTCACCATCGTGCGGAAGCCGGCGCAATGGCGGGACGCCTTGGCCTTGGCGCATCGCTACGACGTGGATGCCATGGTCGAGGCCTACATTCCGGGGCGTGAAGTCACGGTGTCGATCATTGGTCGGAATAATTCTTTTCCATTGGTGCTCCCTGCCGTGGAAATTGTTGCGCCGGGCGGCTTTTATGACTTCGCGGCGAAGTATGAAAAGAAGACGACGCAGTATCTCTGTCCTGCGCCTTTGACCGCATCGGTAACTCGGCAGATTCGCGCGTTGGCGCTACGCACGTATGAGGTACTGGGTTGCGAAGGTGCGGCCCGGGTCGATTTCCGTATCACCCCGCGTGGCCGCTCTGTTGTGTTGGAGATCAATACGGCACCGGGTATGACTGAAACCAGTTTGCTGCCGATGGCGGCGGCCCGGGCCGAGATGGATTATGACGAGTTGACCGAACAGATTCTGGAGTCCGCCCTCGTTCGCGCTGCCCGTTCCACCCGTCCGTCAGGGGAAGGGAGTATCCCATGAAGGTAGTGGCACGGAAGAGAACGGCGCCCGCAATCGGCCCGCGGTTGAACCAATGGAAGGGCGCTCGTGCCACGAAGATATTGGATCAGCGCCAACAGGCGCAACGAGAAAGACTCGTGCTGGGTAGACGGCGAGCGCTGCGCGTGGGGCAATGGATTATCGGGCTTGCCGTGTTGGCGTGGGGGCTGACCATGCTCACCCGAGAGATGGGGCCGGCTTTTCAGGGGTGGCTCGAAATCCGCGACGTCGAAGTTGAAGGTCTTCATCGCGTCACGAAACCGGAAGTGTTGGAACGGCTCGTCTTGAAGCCCGGCATGGGGCTCCATCAAGTCAGCACATCATTTCTGGCCGAGCGAGTGCGAATGCATGCCTGGATCAAGGAGGCGACAGTCGAACGCAGGCCTCCGAATCTGCTGCATGTCACCATCGTGGAGCGAACGCCGGCTGCCATTATTCGGGCAGGCGCGGACCATTGGTTGAGCGATGAGGACGGATACCTCCTTGCCAAGTTGGGAAAGCAGGATGACCAGACGTTGCCATTGTTGACCGGGTTGGAACTTCAGTCCCTTCAGCAGGGCGAGGCGGGGGTCCGCAACGCGGTTCAGTCCGGGGTCGTGGTGGCCAAGCTTATCGCGAATGCCCTCGGCGGGCGGGTTGAAGTCAATCTCACAAATTTCTCGAACGTCGTGGCGTCAGCCAATGGAGTGCGATTCCAGTTCGGCGACGATTCCCTGGTTGACCAGTGGGAGCGGTTCAGGAAAGTGAATCCGCCATTCAAAACCGGCCCATTCGATGATCGCAAGCGAACAGTGAGCGAGATCGATCTACGTTACAACAACCGCGTCATTGTGCGGGAAAGGGTGTGAGGGCTGTGCCGAAGCGTGATCAGATTCTCGTAGGGCTGGACATCGGAACCACGAAGATCTGTGCCATCGTGTCGGAAGTCACCGACGAGGGCGCGCTCAATATCATCGGGGTCGGATCCAGCCCGTCGCGAGGTCTTCGCAAGGGCGTCGTGGTCGATATCGAGAGTACCGTGGAATCGATCAAAAAGGCGGTCGAGGAAGCCGAGCTGATGGCGGCGGTTCAGATCAATTCCGTCTATACCGGCATCGCTGGCAGCCACATTTCTGCGGAGAACTGCAAGGGGGTTGTGGCGCTCAAAAAGTCAGAAGTCACGAGAGAGGACATCCAGCGTGCGGTCGAGAGCGCGCGGACCCTGGCGGTCATTCCCCATGAACGACGGATTCTTCATGTGCTGCCTCGTGAATTTATGGTGGACGGGCAGGAAGGAGTTCGAGAGCCGTTGGGTTTGTCCGGAAACCGTCTTGAAGTCAACGTGCATGTCATTACCGGCGCCGTGACGTCAGCGCAGAACATCATCAAGTGCGTGAATCGCGCAGGGCTCGACGTCGTGGACATGGTGCTGCAGCCCTTGGCTTCCAGTGAGGCCGTCCTGAGCCAGGAAGAGCGCGACCTGGGGGTCGTCATGGTCGATCTCGGTGGTGGGACGACCGACCTCGCGATTTTCCTCGATGGAAGTATCAGGCACTCCGCGGTCTTGCCGATCGGCGGGCAGAATCTGACGAAGGATCTCGCCATCGGGTTGCTGACCTCTCAGACCGAAGCCGAGAAGATCAAATTGCATCGGGGGATCGCCAGAACCGGATTGGTGCAAGGCCATGAAACAGTGGAGGTCCCGTCGGTCGGTGATCGTCCCGCACGGACGTTTTCGCGCCGTGATATTGCCGAGATTCTTGAGCCGCGGGTCGAAGAAATATTCGAGCTGGTCCGTCGGGAAATCACGCGTGCCGGCTACGAGGGCATGCTGGGGGCCGGGGTGGTGATTACAGGTGGAACGTCGTTGTTGGAAGGGATGCCCGATGCGGCAGAGCAGGTCTTGAATCTACCGGGCCGCCGCGGTGCGCCAAGTGGAATCGGAGGGCTTCGAGACATTGTCAGTAATCCCATGCATGCCACGGGTGTCGGACTACTGCTCCATGCCCGGCACCATGTTGAGGAGATGGCCACGGCTGGACTGCGCAGCGGACGGCCGTTGCACAAGGTATTCGATCGTATGAAGTCCTGGATGTTCGAGTTCTTTTAACCGTTGCGCGCAGCGGCCGGCCGCTACGCGAATTTTATCAAGGGAGGTGTCCTGATGTTTTCGTTTGAAGAGGATGTCGTGTCCCCCGTTCGGATCAAAGTCATCGGCGTCGGTGGCGCCGGGTGCAATGCTCTGAACACCATGATCACGTCCGGATTGGCGCGGGTCGATTTCATCGCGGCGAATACCGATTTGCAGGCGTTGGATCGGTCGCGGGCGTCGTATAAGGTTCAACTGGGGCCAGAGCGGACCAGGGGACTCGGCGCGGGGGCGAAGCCGGAAGTCGGAAAAGACTCGGCATTGGAAAGCAAAGATCAGATTCGAGAATGCCTCGAGGGCGCCGACATGGTGTTCGTGACCGCCGGCATGGGTGGCGGAACGGGGACGGGCGCTGCGCCGATTGTAGCGAGCATCGCGCGCGAACTCGGTATCTTGACGGTCGGGGTCGTGACAAAGCCATTTTCCTATGAAGGTCATCGCCGGATGGTCCATGCGGATGAAGGGATTCGCGATCTCCGTCGCCATGTGGATACCTTGCTCGTGATCCCGAATCAGCGATTGCTCGGCATCGTCGACAAAGCGACGCCGTTGCTCGAAGCGTTCAAGGTGGCCGATGATGTGCTTCGGCAGGCCATTCAAGGGATTGCGGATGTGATCACGACCACCGGCCATGTGAACGTGGACTTTGCCGATGTTCGCACCGTGATGTCCCATACCGGTCGCGCCGTGATGGGGATGGGTGTGGCACGCGGAACGAATCGGGCGATTGAATCGGCGCAAAAGGCGATTTGCAGTCCACTATTGGAGGAAGGCAGTGTCGAGGGCGCGCGCGGCGTGTTGTTGAATATTACCGGCGGGCCTAACATGTCGCTGCACGAAATTGAGGAAGCGGCTACGATCATCCAACAGACAGCCGATCCGGAGGCCAATATCATTGTCGGGCAGGTGATCAATCCCGATATGGGAGATGACCTGGTCGTGACGGTGATTGCCACCGGGTTTGAGCGGGAGGATCAGCCTGTTCCAATTCCCGTGGCAGCGGCTCGGACTTCCCGCAATGGCCAACAGCCGATGACCGGCGCCGGTCAGACGATGGGAGAACGATCCTATGCGGAGCGGCCCTTCAAAGATCTCGACCGCCCAACCTACTTGCGCCGGATGGGAGATGGAAGAGAGTCGATGGAGCGAACTGCGGCGGTCACTGACGATGAGTGGGATGTGCCCACATTCCTGCGCAAGCAGGTTGACTAAGCGAACAGGTCTGTAGGAGTGAATCGGCTCAGCGGAGTATGGCCATGAGTGCAGCGGTCATCACGGTTCCTGCCTTTGCGTCCGCGCGCGACGGCGTCCGACATTTCTTCGGGACGCGCCGCCATGCGGACTCGCTGGCATTCGATGTCGGAGTGCCAACTCGCCAGTCTGGGGTGCAGGGGCGTGGCTGGTTGCTGTCCGTCAAGCAGGTGCATGGGACCGATGCTTTGGTGGTGGATCGTGCACTTACCGAGTCGGATCAGTTCTCCGGTGGGTGGGACGCGCTGGTCACCGATCAACCCGGCGTGACGGTGGCGGTGCGCACGGCGGATTGTGTCCCTGTGCTCGTGCACGACCCACGTCGGCGTGTCGTGGCGGCGATTCATGCCGGTTGGCGGGGTGCTGTGGCGGGGATTGTGTCGAAGACCTTCACACTGATGGCGAACCGATTCGGATCGACGCGGGCGGATCTGCGAGTTAGTATTGGACCTTCGGCCGGTCCCTGCTGCTATGAAGTGGACAGTCCGGTGCTTGACCAGCTCAGAATTGGGTTACCTGATTGGGAGTCGGTTGTGCATGACTACCGAGGGCATAAGGCTCGGCTGGACCTCAAGGCCTTGATCCGTCGGCAAGTGGAAGGAGAGGGTGTGTCCGCGTGTTCTGTGTCATCGGTGAATCTCTGTACAATCTGCCATGATCAGCTCTTTTACTCCTATCGACGGGAAGGCCGGGTGAACGGGACGATGGTCAGCGGGATCACCCTGCTCTCTCATCGATAGGAGTTGGTCCGGGTATGCGCGCTGACATTTGCCCGGTGGTTTCTGTACAATATTTTAGAATTTCTGAGAGACTGCGCTAGGATGGTGATGATCCGATGCGCTGGCGCTATCGGATGGAGACTCAATCGGTGAAAATAATCTGTTCGTGTTCTAGCCGATCCGGTATCCGGCGCAGACCGGCTATTGTTGGAGTACGACGTGCCTAGTCACACGATCACGAGCAAGATCGCATTCATTGGTGGTGGCCAGATGGCTGAGGCCATGGTCGGTGGTCTTCTTTCTGGACAGGTATGTTCTGCTGAGTTGATGTGGGCTGCGGATCCCGTTGCTGAGCGTCGCGATCGTTTAAAAAGTCAGTTCGGCATTCGGGTTGGTCCTTCCAACAGTGAGGCTGTGGCCTGGGCCGATGTAGTCGTCTTGGCGGTGAAGCCTCAGATGCTTCCTGCTGTGCTCAGTGAGCTTGGCCCGATGCCGGTCCATGCCCTTGTGATCTCGATTGTGGCTGGGGTGACAATTCGGACAATTGCAGAACAGACGGGCAGTGCGACGAGAGTGGTCCGTGCGATGCCGAATACTCCGACACTCATCCGGGAAGGTATGACCGCTCTTGCGCCGGGTGCCGGGGTTTCCGATGATGACGTGCGTCTGGTTCGAACCATGTTCGAAGCGGTCGGCCTGGTCGTGCTGGTTGAGGAACGAATGATGGATGCCGTGACAGGATTGAGCGGCAGTGGGCCGGCATATATATTTCAGGCTATTGAGGCGTTGGCGGATGGGGGGGTGATGATGGGCCTGCCGCGCCAGACTGCTGAACTTCTTGCCGCCCAGACGGTGCTCGGGTCAGCTCGCTTGGTGCTGGAATCGGGGGTGCATCCTGCTCAATTAAAAGACCGGGTGGCATCCCCAGGAGGTACGACCATCGCCGGGCTTCATCAGCTTGAACAAGGGGGACTCCGTGCCACGCTGATGGCGGCAGTCGAAGCGGCAACCATGCGATCGAAGGAGTTGGGGCGCTGATGTTTGTCGTAGGCAATACCCTGAGCGCATTGGCAACGATCATCTATTATGTTTTAGAAATCTATATCTATGTTGTAGTTGCTCGCGCGCTTATCTCGTGGGTTAATCCTGACCCATGGAACCCTATTGTGCAGTTTTTGGTAAAGGTTACTGAGCCAGCATTGGCTCCAATTCGCCGAATAGTTGGGACACGTTTAGGATTTGATCTCTCTACTTTTGTTCTCATCCTGATTCTGATATTTCTTCAGAGGGCCGTCGTACCTTCGCTACTTCAGATGGCAGTAGCCATGGACGGACATAGTATTGGGGAGGCACCATGAGAATTACACCACTCGATATTCAGCAAATGGTGTTCAAAGTCAATTTTCGCGGGTACGACAAGGAAGAGGTCAATCGCTTCCTCGAAGAACTGGCACAGACGGTCGAATCGTTGAATCGAGACCATGCGGTTCAACGAGAAAAGATCTTATTTCTGGAGCAGCAGCTCGCCGAGCTGAAGCGGACGGAAGCGACCTTGTCGAACACCCTCCTCTCTGCTCAAACACTGGCAGATGATGTGAAGCAGAATGCTCAACGGGAGGCGGATCTCGTCATCAAGGAGGCGGAACTCAAGGCGGGCGAGTTGATTCGTCAGGCCAGGGTCGAGCTGACCGATACGCAACGCGACCTCTCGTCGATCCAGAAGCAGCGTCTGCTCTTGGTTGAGCGATTGCGCGCATCGTTGCGAATGTTCGAGCGTATGTTGGAAGTGGAAGAACAGGAAGCATTTCATGACGCCGCGACTGCATCGGAGGAGAAGCTCGAAGGAGAGTCCAGCCCGAGATTGTAACGCGTCCGAAGTCGCTGCGTTTCTTTACTCAGACGCTCCGGAAATTACTTCGCGCGTCTTATCCACAGTCGCATCGTTCCCCACCAGTGACAGACGTCTCGCCTATGGCTACCAATCGTGTCATTCAGGCGGCGCTGCAATCGGCCGTTGACGACAGTGTTTTTCCCGGCGCCCAGTTGGCAGTGCGTCTGCGTGGCGAGTTGCAATGTGTCGTTGTCGCTGGGCGATTGTCGTTAGATCCTCCGGGCCTTCCCGTACAACCCACGACGGTCTACGACCTCGCCTCTCTGACGAAACCGCTGGCGACGGTGACATCAGTCTTGCTTCTGATTCAGCGCGCGAAAGTTGCCCTTCTGGATCCCGTGCAAAAGGTATTAGCTGAGCTTGAAGGGGCGCCGATCGGTCAAGCAACGGTGCGAGAACTCTTGACCCATTCCTCGGGCTTGCCGGGATGGCGACCGTTCTACGAGCGGCTTGACGCAAGAGGTATTGTCTCGGAGTTTCCCGGCGGGGATCAGCCCGTCAAACAACATGTATTGGAGATGATTCGCGACGAACCGTTGATCTATCCACGCGGAACGCGAAGCGTCTACAGCGACCTGGGATTCATGTTGCTAGGGTTTCTCGTGGAGCGCCTTAGCGGAATGGCGCTCAATCTCTGGTGCGAAGAGGCAATCGTCCGACCGCTAGGGGCCGACCCCATGATGTTTTGTCCCACGGCAGGACGAGCGCATCTCGATGTTGCGCGTCCATTCATTGATATATCACGCATAGCCCCGACCGAACAGGACGAGTGGCGCGGTCGACTCTTACGTGGGGAGGTGCACGACGAGAACGCCGCAGCCATGGGTGGCGTTGCTGGCCATGCAGGACTATTCGGGACTGCCGAGTCGGTGCTGGCGGTCTCCGGAGCCTGGCTCCGCGGCTATCATGGGAAAGAGTCGATTCTGGATGCGGAGCTTGTCAGGCAGTTTACGACCCGTCAACAATCTGTGGCTCAGCCAAGTTGGGCGTTGGGATGGGACACCCCGTCGGCGCCGTCCTCATCGGGGTCCAGTTTTTCCAAGCGGTCGTTCGGGCATCTCGGCTACACTGGGACGTCGCTGTGGATTGATCCGTTGCGCGAATTGGAGGTGGTGCTGTTATCCAACCGGGTACATCCCAGCCGGAAGAACGAGAAGATTAAAGCCTTCCGCCCCTCTATTCACGACTTAGTATATCGGGAGTTTGTGTCTGTGTAGGCGTTCGGGGGCTATGGTAGGTCTTGGTACTCGACCCAGGTTTCTTTCTCGGCGAGATACTTCGTGCCTTTGAAATTGGCGCGGGTTCTCAGTTTATAGAAGCCGAATCTCTGCATCGCTTCGATGAGTTCTTGTACCGCAGCGGTGATGGTCGGATGCGAGTGCCCTTCGACATTCAAGGCTTCATACATGACCTTAGCGGCGTAGCCTGAGGGTGTTCGGTTGACGAAGATTGTGCGATTGAAATACCGATCGCTCGGGTCAACCCCTTCAAGCTGGTGCTTTTCAATCAGTCCTTCTTTTTTGAAAAGCAGCGGAAGCGAACTCATCACGACCTCCACGACGTTCGAACGATAGAATTCGGAGGTGAGATTATAGGGAGGGGCCGCGCCGACTGCAAGCCGTTGACAACTGAGTACCGCCCTCCTATCATCTCCCCCCGCTGTCGTAGACCGCTGTGTTCCAGAAGATATGAATATCCCCAACAGCTTGACCATCCTCCGTATCCTCCTGATTCCCTGCTACGTCGGGCTACTGATCTATGGCAGGTTCAATCTAGCGCTCATCGTTCTTCTCGTAGCAGGACTGACTGATGCGCTGGATGGGGCGATCGCCCGTATGAAGAATCAGTATACGCGGCTCGGAGCCGTGTTGGACCCTCTAGCTGATAAGTTGCTCCTCACCTCCGGGTTCATCACGCTCTCGATGATTCATTTGATTCCGTCGTGGGTCACCATCCTCGTGGTCAGCCGGGACGTGATACTGATGCTGGGAACGGCGGTGGCGCACTTTACAGATTCTCGCGTGGATCTTACTCCCACCTTCTTGGGCAAGGGCACCACGTTTCTCCAGCTGTCCTATGTCGTGATGGTCATATTCTTAAGCTCCCGCCACATCGATCTCGCCGTCATGCTGCCTCTATTGTTCGGCATGATCTCCTTCACGCTATTATCCGGGTTGCATTATCTCTACCGAGGCGTTCGGCACACGAGCGCGATCGGCAGCTAAGGCGCTGTATTGCTTGAGCCTGCGTGCCTCGTCGCCTGCGCAGAGATTGTGCATTTGTTTGACAGGTTTTGGGGTGCCCAGTAGACTCGCCTGGTAGGTATTCCCCGCAGTCTACAACCGGCCAGGATGATGGCCACATCGAAGGGTGAGTGTTGCGCATGGCTACCTTTGCGTATGTTGGACGAACCAGATCGGGCGCCGTTAAGAAGGGCGAGCTAAGCGCAAAAACCCGAGATGAGGCGGTGGATCAACTCCGCAAGCAAAGCGTCGTCGTCACGAGCCTTGAAGAAAAAAAAGGTGGCAAGGGTGGATTCAGCCTCAATTTGGGGTCCGGTCTTACCGATAAAGACCTGGTCGTATTCACGCGACAATTCGGCACGATGATCAACGCGGGTCTGCCTTTGGTGCAGTGTCTCGAAATTCTCTCGACCCAGTCTGAGAATAAGGTGCTGCGGGAGACTATTGGGGAGGTGAAAGTTCAGGTAGAGGCTGGTTCGACCTTTTCGGATGCATTGCGGAAACATCCTAAAGTCTTCGACGATCTGTATGTCAATTTGGTCCATGCCGGTGAGGTGGGCGGTCTGCTCGATACGATCTTGACCCGTCTCGCAAAATACATTGAAAAAGCGATGAAGCTCAAAGGGCAGATCAAGTCTGCCATGATCTACCCTTCAGCGATCATGGGAGTTGCCGTGATCGTTATTACTGTGCTCATGCTTTTTGTCATTCCAATCTTTGCAAAGATGTTTCTTGAACTGTCAGGCGGGAAAGTGGCGTTGCCCGGCCCCACACAGATAGTTATCGACATCAGTAACTTCTTTATCGCGTACTGGTATGTCCTTCTCGGGGCTATTGTGGGGACCGTCGTTGGTATTAAAAAGTATTATGGGACCGTTAAAGGGCGGATGGTAATTGATAAGCTGCTTCTCAAGTTGCCGGTGGTCGGAGACTTAATCAGAAAAGCCTCGGTTGCCAAGTTTACCCGCACACTCGGGACGTTGCTCTCCAGCGGGGTCCCTTTACTCGATGGGATGACCATCTGTGCAAAAACCTCTGGTAATAAGGTTGTTGAAGAAACGTTGATCAACGCGCGCGTCAGTATCAGTGGCGGAAAAACTATCGCCGATCCCTTGGCAGCGAGCGGGGTGTTTCCGAAGATGGTGACGCATATGATTGCCGTTGGTGAATCGACTGGCGCGCTGGACGCTATGTTGGGGAAAATTGCCGATTTTTACGAAGACGAAGTCGATCAGGCAGTCGCATCGCTGACGGCACTGCTTGAGCCGATGATGATGGTGTTCCTGGGGGTTGTGATCGGGTTTATCGTGATTGCGATGTATCTCCCGATCTTCAAAATGGCCTCTGCGATTGGGTAGAGGGTGGCGTTCAGTCCGTTCATTACACGGAGTTTGGGCCTAGTTCCCGGTAAGGAGGCTCTAAGCAGGCAGCCGGAAAACTGCTTTGACGGTCTAACGTTTCGACAGTTTGGATGTGTGCCTGTGACGAGCTCAGTCGAGCGGCACAACAGGAGAACAATCCTGCAGGATGTTCAACAAGGCACCCTTCCCACCCGTCCAACCTTGGCGGTTATTTCACCACTCAGCTCTGAGTTTGGCGAGACAGACTCTTCGCCCTTGGACGCGCCTTGTCCCATGCAAAGCCGCAGCGAACGAGGCGGGCGGATTTTTTCAGCATCCTGTTAAGCCTTTCTGGCCAAACCAGCTGGCGCTTCGTCAAATGTGCGATGACACGGTTCCTGGCCTCAAAGCTGAGAAAAATGAACGCGGCGTATCTCTCTTCATGCTCCGTTGATCTCCTTCTCGTCCGTAGGTCCACCACTCATGAATGATTTGCGCTCAAGACTGTATTGGATCATGGGGCTTCGGATGGCCTTCGTGACTCTGATGCTCGGCGTGTCTCTCGCTTTTCAAGCCGGGACGGGCGGGCGGGTCGAAACGTTCTATACTCTGATTATTGTCACCTACATCCTGACGATCCCTTCCGTCATTCTGCTCCGTGCGCTTACCTCACAGGCAGCTCTCACGATACTTTTTTGGGCTCAGGTTGGGATCGACTTCCTTCTTGAAACGGTGCTGGTTGCCAGGACAGGAGGGATCGAGAGTCCTTTCGCAGTGCTGTATGTCATGACAGTGGCGGTCGCCAGTCTCCTTCCCCGTCGCCGAGTGGGGCTGCTTACCGCCTGTTTCTGCATTATTTTGTTTGGGCTCTTAACGAACATTCAACTGTATGGTCTCATTGAGGGATGGGGGTGGCTGCCGCCGAGTCGGCTGACCATGCCTGAAACATTTCAAACATTCGGTGTCTATGCCCTTTCCCTTCTAGTCGTCGGGATTCTTGGCGGAACCTTAGCCGATCAACTCCAACAGGCAGACCAATCGTTACGCGAGAAGGAACAGGGGCTCACTCGCCTCCAAGTCTTTCACGAGAATATTGTCCACAGCATCAGCAGCGGGGTGTTTACGGCAGATGCCACGGGGTGCATTACCTCGTTCAACCCAGCGGCACAGGAAGCGACCGGGTATACGATCACTCACGTTGTCGGGCGCCCCTGGCGCGAGGTCTTCAACTGGCACCCTAACCAGGAGTCAGACGAGCAACTCAGTGGCGCCGTGTCGACGACGAAGCGATTCGAGGTGGAATGTAAGCGTGCCGACGGCAATCGCCTGATCCTCGGTATGACCCTTGCCCCATTGCACGAACAAGGGAAGCAGACAGGCTTGGTCGGTGTGTTCAAAGATCTGACACAGATTCGGGATCTCGAAGAGGAAATGCGGCGCAAGGAATGGCTGGCGAGTTTAGGCGAGATGTCTGCCGGGATGGCCCATGAGATTCGGAATCCGCTTGGCGCGTTGGCCGGCGCGATGCAAATGCTTCGAAAAGATGCCATGGAAGACGAAACGAATCGCCGGTTGATGGACATTGCGATTCGGGAGGCCACCCGGCTCGACAACATCATTACTGAATTCCTCCAGTATGCACGTCCGCCAGCGCTCAATCTTGCAGAGCGCGATCTCAACAAAGTACTTGCCGAGACGCTCGATCTCGTTCAACATGAAGCGCGAACACGTGCGAAGATCAAGATCGTCACGTCCCTGGCAACCGGGGCGCTCACGGCCCTGGTCGATCAAGACCAGCTCCGGCAAGTCTTCTGGAATATGGCGACGAATGCATTTGAAGCCATGCCGGAGGGGGGGCAGTTGACGATCTCGACGAACTGCCGCCAGGTTGATGCCGGCGGCCGCAAGGGCGACGTTATCGAAATTGCGTTTCAGGATACAGGAGAAGGTGTTCCAAAACAGAACCTTGACAAGATCTTTCTTCCGTTTTTTACGACGAAGAAAACAGGGTCAGGGTTGGGCCTTGCCGCTGTGCATCGCATCGTCGATCTGCACGGGGGATGGATCAAGGTCGAAAGTCAGGAGCGTCAAGGCTCACGGTTTGTTGTATGTTTACCGCGTTCTGGGGATGCCGGGGTGCGGTTGTGGCATGAGGGACGGACGCCGTGGAAAAGATCCTAATTGTTGATGACGAGCGGGGGCTGCGCGAAGTCTTGAGCATTATGCTCAAACGAGCGGGCTATGCTGTGACTGAAACGTCGGATGGCGAAGAGGCCATCGCTCAAATAAACAAGGAAATCTTCGATCTCGTCATCACCGATCTCCGCATGCCGAAAGCCGATGGCATGGCGGTCCTGAAGGCGGTGAAATCTTCTTCTCCTGAAACCGTGGTCCTCGTCATTACGGCGTTTGCAACCGCAGACTCGGCGGTCGATGCGATGAAACAGGGCGCGTACGACTACCTGACCAAGCCGTTCCAGGTCGATGAAGTGCAGTTGATCATCCGCAATGCCCTTGAGAAGCGGCGGCTCTCGACGGAAAATATTCTCTTAAAGCGCGAAATGGCGAGCCAGTCGTCGTTTGCGCAGATCGTCGGCCAAAGCGAGAGTATGCAGAAGGTATTCGACGTGGTGCGTAAAGTCGCGGACGCCAAGAGTAATGTGCTGATTTGTGGGGAGAGCGGAACGGGAAAAGAGTTGGTGGCGCGCGCGATTCACTATAATAGCGCCAGGAGTCCGATGCCGTTTGTGGCGGTGAATTGCAGCGCGGTGCCGGAGACGTTGCTCGAAAGCGAACTCTTCGGGCACATGAAGGGGTCCTTTACCGGCGCGATGGCCAATAAGGCGGGGTTATTCGAAGTTGCCAACGGTGGCACGATCTTTTTAGATGAAATCGGCGATACGACCCCAACAATTCAAGTGAAGCTGCTGCGCGTGATTCAGGAACGAGAGTTCCGGCGGGTGGGCGGCAACCAGGATGTGAAGGTCGATGTGCGCATTGTGGCTGCGACCAATAAGGACCTTGAAAAAGCCGTAGCCGACGGCTCATTTCGCGAAGATTTGTACTATCGCTTGGACGTGATTCCGATCCGGCTTCCACCGTTGCGGCTTCGAACCGGAGACATCCCGCTTCTCGTAAAGCATTTCCTTGAGAAGTTTTCGCAGGAGAGCGGCAAGCCGGCTCCCGTCTTGGCATCCGAGGCGATGCACGTGTTGCTGGACCATGAATGGCGCGGGAACGTGCGCGAGCTCGAAAACTTGATGGAGCGCGTGGTCACTTTTTCCGCCGGCGCGCCTGTCTCGGATGAGGATATTCGCGGCTGGCTCCATCGAGTCGTAACCCCCCAGCCGCAGGGTGTGCCCACCGACTTACCGGAGGAAGGGTTGGATTTGGAAGGGCTCATCAACGGCATTGAAAAAGACCTGCTCTTGAAGGCGCTCGAACGGGCCATGTGGGTG
>DATENE010000076.1:0-9825 GCA_035275205.1 Nitrospiraceae bacterium | reverse complement strand
TCCCGCCCCTTTCAAGTGCAGATCCCACTTTCCGCCCTGTTCGTTCCGTGCTTCGCCCAGAAGGATCGCGCGGCCGTCGCCCAGCTGCGGCACATAGACCCCAAACTGATGGCCGGAGTAGAGCATCGCCAACGGCTCCATTCCCGGGATGAGCATGCTCCCGCCGAATACTGCGGCAAACTCAGGCCGCTTCGCTTCATCGGGGTCGAGATCGATCAGTTCTGCTGCTGCAGAGTTGAAGCTGACAAGATGGGGCGCTTCAGAAAATGGCGTGGGGTTCAGCTTCGCATAGAACGATTCGGGCAGCCGCGCATAGGTGTTGTCGAAGGTAAGCGTTTCCAAGCTGCGTCGGATCATGGATCTGTGTACCATGACGTTCTCGGATTTCGCCACTTGCCCACCGTCATCGATGATAATATGCCCGTTCTGATGAAGGGGTAAGAGGCTTGACAGAAAGATGTCCAAACGGTGTACTACGGAGCTTTTACCCTAGCCCACATTATTGATGACGGTTCGGGACCCTTCGACAAGCTCAGGGTCCCGAGCACCGTCGAGGGACGAAACCGCCAAGATGCCACGCGAGACGGGCATGCGGAGTCCTGAGAGACCTAGGCGTACTTGAAATAGTACGTCGAGGTCGTGAAGGCGAGTTAACCCATCACGGGGCGTGTGACCGGCATCGCACCTTCTATGATTATCAGAATTAAAAAAGGACTGGATTTGCCGATCAGCGGGAAACCGGAGCAGCGCATCCATGCCGCCAAACCCGTCCGCCATGTTGGCGTGCTCGGCGTGGATTATATCGACCTCAAGCCCACCATGCTGGTGAGCGAGGGAGACAAGGTAAAGCTCGGCCAAGCGCTGTTCGAGCACAAGAAGTTACCCGGCGTCCGCGTCACGGCTCCGGGCGCCGGCCAGGTGAGCGCGATCCATCGTGGAGCACAACGCCTGCTCCAATCAGTCGTCATCCGGCTTGACGAAACCGAAGACGAGGAGACATTTACGGCCTACCCTGTCGACCAACTGGCCGGCTTGACGGAAACGCAGGTGGTGGACAATCTTTTGGCATCGGGTCTATGGGTGGCCTTACGCACACGTCCTTACAGCAAGATCCCCGACCCGGCCACCCGTCCGACTGCCATCTTCGTGACGGCGATGGACAGCAATCCGCTGGCCGCCGATCCTGTTCCAATTATTGCGGCGGAGGCTGAGTCGTTCGGCCATGGGCTGACGGTGCTCTCGCGCCTTGGCGCCATGCCCATGTGGGTGTGCAAGTCACCTGAGGCTGAACTGCCGTTGCCACAGGGTATAGACCACATTCGCCAGGCGAGTTTCAAAGGCCCCCACCCGGCCGGTCTGCCTGGTACGCACATTCATTTTCTCGAACCGGTCGATGCCAGCAAGGTGGTCTGGCACCTCAACTACCATGAGGTGATTGCGATCGGCAAGCTGTTTACCAGCGGCCGGTTATGGACCGGGCGCATCGTCGCGCTAGGCGGCCCTCAGGTCAAACAGCCACGCCTGTTGCAGACCAGGCTGGGAGCCTGCATCGAGGAGTTGATCGAGGGGGAACTTCAGGCCGGCGAAAATCGCGTCATCTCTGGCTCGATCTTGTCGGGGCGTCACGCAGCCGACTGGTCGTCCTATCTGGGTCGCCATCATCTACAGATCTGTGTGATTCAGGAAGGGGTAGAACGGACGTTCATGGGCTGGTTCACGCCCGGGCGGAGAATCTTCTCCCAGAGCAACGTCATGCTGTCAAGCCTCTTCCGTCGCCGCCGGGAGGAGTTTGGGCTGACCACAGGGCTGAACGGAAGCTTGCGCGCCATGGTGCCCTTCGGCAACTTCGAGGACATCATGCCCCTGGACATCCTCCCGACACAGCTGCTGCGCTACCTGGTTGTGGGCGACACCGAGATGGCGCAACAACTGGGCTGCATGGAACTGGATGAAGAAGACCTCGCCTTATGCTCCTTCGTGTGCGTGGGCAAGAACGACTACGGCCCGGTGCTGCGGAGCGTGCTGAGCCAGATTGAGAGAGAAGGCTGATGGCAGGCATGAAACGCTATCTCGATCGTCTTCGGCCCCTGTTTGCCAAAGGCGGCCGGTATGAAAAGTACTATCCCATCTTCGAGATGATCGATGTGTTTCTGTACTCAACGCCCGAGACCACGCACACCGCGCCTCATGTGCGGGACGGCATCGATCTGAAACGCTTGATGATGTACGTGGTGGTGGCGCTGATTCCCTGCATCCTGTGGAGCTGGTTCAACACGGGCTATCAGGCCAATCTGGCACTGGCAAAGATGGGCATGGCCAAGACGGGCTGGCGGTACGATCTCCTGACGGCTCTCAATCTTGGGTTTGATGCCGGCAATATTCTGGCCAATATGGTCCATGGCTTCTTGTATTTTCTGCCGATCTATCTGACGACCTTACTCGTCGGTGGGGTATGGGAAGTGGTGTTTTCAACGGTGCGTCGGAAAGAGATCAATGAAGGGTTCCTGGTCACCTCCATGCTCTTCACGCTGACGCTGCCACCCAATATGCCTCTCTGGATGGTGGCCATCGGGATCAGCTTCGGCGTGGTCCTCGGCAAAGAGATCTTCGGCGGGACCGGCAAGAATTTCCTCAATCCCGCCCTGACCGGGCGGGCGTTTCTGTTTTTCGCCTATCCCGCCGAAATTTCCGGTGACCGGGTGTGGGTGGCGGTGGATGGCTATTCCGGCGCGACCGCGCTCAGCCTTGGCAAAGTGGGTGGCGTCGAGGAAATCATCCGCGGAGGCACGACCTGGTGGAACGCCTTTATCGGCCTGATGCCGGGCTCCATGGGGGAAACTTCTACCCTCGCCTGTCTGCTCGGCGCGGCGTTCCTCATCTATACTCGAGTCGGTTCCTGGCGTATTATCGTCGGGGTCTTTCTGGGCATGGTCGGGGCCTCGCTCCTATTCAATGTGGTCGGCAGCGACACCAATCCCATGGTGGCGATGCCCTGGTACTGGCACCTGGTTCTGGGCGGGTTTGCCTTCGGCATGGTCTTCATGGCCACCGACCCGGTGTCAGCCGCGATGACGAGTGCCGGGCGCTGGGTTTTCGGCATTCTGATCGGGGCCATGACCGTGCTGATCCGTGTGGTGAACCCCGCGTTTCCTGAGGGGGTGATGCTCACGATTTTGTTTGCCAATGTGTTCGCGCCCTTGATAGATTTTGTAGTTATCCAGCTGAACATCCGACGGAGGCTCCGCCGCCATGTCCGCGCCTGAGCCAGATTCTGCCGTCCCCCCTGCGTCAGGTGAGAGTGCGAGCCGGACGCTGCTGGTGACCTTTGTGGTCTGTCTGGCCTGCTCGGTTGTGGTCGCCGGCGCGGCGGTGCTCCTTCGACCCATTCAGGAAACGAATCAAAAGGCCGACCTCATCCGGAATGTGGTTGCGGTCTCCGGACTTCTCAAGGAGGGACTGACGGAAGAACAAGCGCTCAAACGAATTGACGCGCGCATGGTCGAACTGGCAACGGGTGATGAGGTGGAGGGGATCGATCCTGACACTTTTAATATTGCCAAGGCCGGAAAGGACCCTGCGATCTCAACCGAACTCGCCCGCCGAGAGGATGTGGCGCAGATCAGGCGCGAACCGCGCTATTTGCCGGTCTATCGGATTGTCGGCGAGAACGGCGGTTTGAAGAAACTGATTCTGCCCGTGTACGGCTACGGGCTCTGGTCTACCCTGTACGGGTTTCTTGCGCTGGAGGAGGATTTGCGAACGGTTCAGGGCCTCCGATTCTATCAGCATGCCGAGACCCCGGGGTTGGGAGGGGAGATCGACAATCCCAAATGGCGAACACAGTGGACGGGCAAAGTTCTCTTCGACGAGCAATGGAAGGTCCAGGTTGAGGTGACGAAAGCCGCGATTGACAGTTCCAGCCCAGACGCTCAACACCAGGTCGACGCACTCGCCGGCGCCACGATCACTTCGCGAGGCGTGGAGAATTTGCTGAAATTCTGGCTGAGCGACAAAGGATATGGGCCGTACCTTGCCCGCTTGCGTGACGAAAGGAGCTGACTCTCATGTCGTACGAACATCGCAAAATTCTTTTCGACCCGATCGTCGACAATAACCCGGTTATTTTACAGGTCTTAGGGATTTGCTCGGCATTGGCCGTGACATCGAAACTCTCAACCACGATCACGATGTGCATCGCGCTGACCGCCGTCACCGCCCTCTCCAATGCCGCCATCAGTGTGATCCGCAATCATATCCCGAGCAGCATCCGCATCATCGTGCAGATGACCATTATTTCGTCGCTGGTCATCGTCGCCGATCAGTTCATCAAAGCCTATGCGTTCACCATCGGCAAGGAGCTGTCGGTCTTCGTCGGGTTGATTATCACCAATTGTATCGTCATGGGACGCGCGGAAGCCTATGCGATGAAACATCCACCACTTCCAAGCTTCCTCGATGGGCTCGGCAACGGCCTCGGCTACAGCGCACTGTTGCTGGTTATCGGGAGTATACGCGAGCTCCTGGGGTCCGGCTCCCTGTTGGGGTATCCGATCCTTCTTCTAGAACGCGATGGCGGGTGGTATGTGCCGAACGGCTTGTTGCTCCTGCCCCCGAGTGCGTTTTTCCTGATCGGCCTGATCATTTGGGTGGTGCGCTCCTGGAAGCCGGCTCAGGTCGAGCAACCTGAATACCGCATCTCTCACGCGCATCGCCCAGAGGTGGCCTCATGACAGAGCTGGTCAATCTGTTTATCAAAGCGGTCTTCGTGGAGAATCTTGCGCTGACGTTTTTTCTCGGCATGTGCACGTTTCTGGCTGTCTCGAAAAAAATCGGCACTGCGCTCGGACTCGGCATCGCGGTGGTCGTCGTCCAAAGCCTGACCGTCCCGATCAATAATCTGATCTACCAGTTTCTGATCCGTGATGGCGCACTGGCCTGGGCGGGGCTTTCTGATATGAGTCTGAATTTCCTCGGGCTCATCAGCTATATCAGCGTCATTGCGGCAGTCGTACAGGTACTGGAAATGTTTCTCGACCGATATGTCCCGGCACTGTACAACTCGCTGGGGATCTTTTTGCCGCTGATTACCGTCAACTGCGCCATTCTCGGAGGCTGTCTGTTTATGGTCGAGCGTGACTATAATTTTAGCGAGAGCGTGACCTACGGGGTGGGCTCCGGTGCCGGATGGGCGCTCGCGATCGTGGCGATGGCGGGGGTGCGTGAGAAGCTCAAGTACTCCGACATCCCTGCTGGTTTGCAGGGGCTGGGCGTCGCATTCATCACCGCGGGGTTGATGGCCCTCGGGTTTATGGCCTTTTCCGGCATTCAACTCTGAGTCTGATGAGAGGCCGCGTATGATCGAGATCCTGCTGGGAGTCAGCTTTTTTACAGGAATCGTCCTCATTCTGGCTGTCTTCATTCTGAGTGCACGCTCAAAACTGGTAGCGAGTGGTGCTGTCACGATCACGGTCAACGAGAAAAAGTTTGTTGAAACGCCGATTGGAGGCAAGTTGCTCGGTGCGCTCGGTGACGCCAAGATTTTTGTCAGTTCCGCTTGCGGGGGCGGCGGTACATGTGGCGTGTGCCGGGTCAAGGTCTTCGAAGGTGGGGGGGCCATTCTGCCGACCGAAACCTCGCATATCACTAAGCGTGAAGCGCGCGAGGGCTACCGTCTTTCCTGTCAGGTGGCAGTCAAGCAGGACATGAAGATCGAGATTCCGGATGAGGTCTTCGGTGTCAAGAAATGGGCATGTACCGTCCGCTCCAACCACAATGTGGCCACCTTCATCAAAGAACTGGTATTGGAGCTTCCCCGGGACGAACATGTCGATTTCCGCGCCGGAGGGTACATCCAGATTTTCTGCCCTCCGTATGAGCACTCGTTTAAGGATTTTGACATCGAAGAACGATTTCGCAGCGACTGGGACAGGCTGAAACTCTGGGACCTTGTGTCCAAGGTCAACGAGCCCCTCGAGCGTGCCTACTCCATGGCCAATTACCCTGAGGAGCGTGGCATCATTATGCTCAATATTCGGATCGCCACTCCTCCACCGCGCACACAGAACGTGCCTCCGGGTAAAATGTCGTCCTACCTGTTCGGGCTGAAACCGGGCGACAAGGTCACCATCTCCGGGCCGTTCGGCGAGTTCTTTGCGCGTGACACCAGCAACGAGATGGTGTTCATCGGCGGTGGCGCGGGGATGGCGCCCATGCGTTCGCATATTTTCGATCAGCTGAGCCGACTCAAGACCACACGCAAGATGTCCTTCTGGTACGGGGCTCGATCGAAGCGCGAGATGTTCTATGTCGACGACTTCGACAAGCTGGCCGCCGCGCACGACAACTTCGAGTGGCATGTCGCCCTATCCGACCCACTCCCAGATGACGCGTGGAGCGGCTATACCGGCTTCATCCATAGCGTCCTCTATAAGGAGTATCTGAAGACCCATCCGGCGCCGGAGGATTGTGAGTACTACCTCTGCGGACCGCCGATGATGAACGCCGCCGTGATCAAGATGTTGTTGGATCAGGGTGTCGAACGGGAAAACATCATGCTCGATGACTTCGGGGGATGACCATCCATGCCTCCATCCATTCTGCGCCCCGGTGCGCTGATTGCCTTGATCGGGCTGCTGGCTGCCGGTACTAGCTTCGGCCTATTACGTCCCGAGCCGCCTGTCGCCGAGCTGCACATGAGTGGCCGGACTATGGGAACCACCTATAACGTGAAATACCGCCCCATTCAGGATACTCCGCCGCTGAAGGCCATGCAGATCGAAGTGGACACGTTGCTGGCCGAGATCAATCACACGATGTCCACCTATGACCCGGAATCGGAACTGTCGCGCTTTAATCGTATGCGCACCACCGACTGGGTATCCGCATCCGATTCCCTGCTTTCCGTGCTCAAGACCGCGCTCGAGATCGGCGCCCAGAGCGAAGGGGCGTTTGACATCACGGTGGGCCCCCTGGTCAATCTCTGGGGCTTCGGCCCCGAGGTTCACCCGGATCGCATCCCGCTTGAAACAGACATTGCCGCCGCGCGCGCGCGTAGCGGCCTCGATAAAGTCACACTCAGTGAGACTCACCCGGCGATACGCAAGCACCGCCCTGATGTCTTCCTGGATCTTTCCGGGATCGCCAAGGGGTACGGTGTGGACCGGGTCGCTGAACTCATGACCGCGCACGGCATCGAACATTATATGGTGGAGATCGGCGGCGAGATACGGGTACGCGGGCTCAAGGAGCGCGATACACCTTGGCGGATCGCGATTGAGAAACCGTTGTCGGGCGAACGCTCGGTGCAGACGATGCTGGCGCTCAGCGACATCGCACTCGCCACCTCGGGCAATTACCGGAACTTTTTTGAAATCGCCGGGCGGCGCTATTCCCATACAATCGATCCGACCACCGGCTGGCCGGTCGATAATCATCTGGTGTCGGTGACGGTGCTGGCGGAGACCAGCATGCGAGCCGACGCCTGGGCCACTGCGTTTCAGGTGTTGGGGCCTGAGCGTGGCATGGCCATCGCCGAACGGCTCAGTCTTCCCGTCCTCTTCGTCATTGAACGTGATGGACAATTTGAAGAACGTGTCTGTTGTGCCTTCCAACGGTACAGGAAACAGGAGCTGTCATGACAATTTTCCTGGTGGCCTTTCTTGTCATTGGTATTGCGATCCTAGCGATGGCGGTGGGTGTCCTGGTCGGTCGCCGTCCGATCGGCGGCAGTTGTGGCGGCCTTGAACGCCTTGGCCTGGAGTGCGATGCCGGTTGCGATAAGCCCTGCCCCGAACGTCTTGCCCGTATGCAGTCTCACGGCAGAGAGCACTCGTGAAAGAGCGTGCATTCCAGGGATCAGCCATCGAGGATGGTCCTCCAAAGGATGGTTGTGCGTGAACAGTTCTTCCCTCCTCTACATGCTCTTTCGGTTCCTGTGGTTCAGAGCCCGTCGTTTCGTCCACGTCAGTCTTTGTTCTGCTTTTGTCGTCTTCGGGTGGCCTTCCCTCACGCTGGCTGAAACTGAATCGCTTGCACGGATCGACTTGACCACCGCACCAGTGGGGTATTTTGCGTTGCTTGTCTTTGTCATGGCCTATGCAATGGTCATGTCTGAAGAGTTTACCCACCTCAAGAAATCCAAACCCGTGATTTTGGCTGCCGGCATCATCTGGGGAGCAATTAGCCTGGCAACTCCCCACAGTCAGGCCGAACTGGTTGAAAATGCCTTCCGCCACAATCTGATGGAATACGCAGAACTGATGCTGTTCTTGCTGGTCGCCATGACCTACATCAACGCTCTCGATGAACGACTCGTGTTCGAGGCGATCCGGGCATGGCTTGTTCGCAAAGGGCTCAGTTACCGGCAACTCTTCTGGGTCACTGGGTGCCTGGCATTCTTCATTTCGGCGGTGGCTGACAATCTCACCACCGCCCTCTTGATGTGTGCGGTTGTCCTGGCTGTGGGAGCTCACAGTCCACAGTTTGTCAGTCTCGCTTGCATCAATATTGTGGTGGCTGCGAATGCGGGGGGAGCGTTCTGCCCCTTCGGAGATATCACGACCCTGATGGTGTGGCAAAAGGGGATCCTTGGGTTCTTTGACTTTTTTCAGCTGTTTATCCCCTCAGTAGTGAACTTTCTTGTTCCTGCCGCGTTCATGCATTACGCCATCCCTCGCACTGCACCGCCGCCGTCCTCTGAAATGGTACACATGAAGATCGGAGCCAAGCGTATTCTCGGGTTGTTTTTTCTGACGATCTGCACGGCGGTCAGCTTTCACAATTTTCTTCATCTTCCACCAGTCCTAGGGATGATGACCGGGTTTTCGTTTCTTGGATTTTTTGGATATTACCTGAGCCAGAAACGGCCACATCCCTCGGCCGGCAACAAAGGGGTGATCGGCGATGTCCTCCCGTTTGATGTATTTCAAAAGGTTGCCCGAGCTGAGTGGGACACGCTGTTGTTCTTCTACGGTGTCGTCATGTGTGTCGGCGGGCTTGGCCATATCGGCTATATGGCCTTGGCTTCCGAAGTGATGTACCTGCAATGGGGTCCGACCCTTGCCAACATCATGGTCGGAATTTTGTCGGCGATTATCGACAACATCCCCCTCATGTTCGCGGTGTTGACCATGCACCCGGACATTTCAGAAGGCCAGTGGCTACTCGTGACGCTGACCGCGGGAGTCGGGGGCAGTCTCCTTTCCATCGGATCTGCGGCTGGTGTCGCGCTGATGGGGCAGGCGAAAGGGAAATATACGTTTTTCAGTCATCTCAGATGGACTCCGGCTATTGCGCTCGGGTATGGCGCGAGCATTCTTGCGCACATGTGGATCAATGCCCGCACGTTCTGAGCGGAAGGATCTTTGAAGAATCTGAAGAACCGGACAGGTAGATTTCACTCTCCGGTTACTGCCTTCGTTATTCTCGCACCAGAGCCGACACGTCGCTGTACGAGGTAGGCTTGAGTCCCTCCTTGCCGACCTCGGTCACGCTGCCGCCCGTCAGGGCGTACTCGCCGTTGAACAGGTGAAAACGTTCATTCACGGTGTGGTCCATATAGTTCACCGCGCTGTAGTTGATCGTCAGTTTCTTGCCTGGCGAGAGTTTGTCCATCTGGCCGCGCTGCAGAGATATTCTCGGATCGTCGAGCGCAACACCGCACGGCCGTCGCCTTCTCGCGAGAACGGTGTCAGTCCCGCCCCTTTCAAGTGCAGATCCCACTTTCCGCCCTGTTCGTTCCGTGCTTCGCCCAGAAGGATCGCGCGGCCGTCGCCCAGCTGCGGCACATAGACCCCAAACTGATGGCCGGAGTAGAGCATCGCCAAC
>DATENE010000075.1:0-2758 GCA_035275205.1 Nitrospiraceae bacterium | reverse complement strand
AAGGTAGTAGCGCCCTGCCGGAATCTTGGAAAACCAAAAATGTCCGGTCGGGTTGGCTCTGGTGGTGCGGATGTAAGGAGCCAACCGCTTTTCCGTTCGCAGCTTGGTCAGTGCATCATGTGCACAATCAGAGAGCAAGCGTGGTGCTACACCGACTTCAGATGGTGGAGCTGAATCTGTCGATGGGCAAGATACGGTTCTGACGTTATGATCAAACCAATGACGCGTATAAGGAGTGACGGGAATGAGATGAATCGGAACGCCGGCTTGAGTTATGGCTTTTCCCGATTGTGAACCGAGAAACGCTTGTCCCGCCAGTGTCGCTCGACCTTTCGCCTTGAAAGGAAAGAAGTCTTTCTCGTTGAAGTGAGGAGGTTGCGGGGCAAGAGCAGTAGACACATTGCCGGGCTCGGCAGCCCGTACGGCGTAGACAAAAAGGATTCCTACTATAAGAAGAGAGACCGCGGCGCAGAAGAGTTGGTGACGCAATGGCATGGTGATTATGCAGAGGGTGAGGACGCCGGGGGTGTTTCGTCCGAGGGTATCGGTTCGGCAGCGGCTTTGTGTTTGAGTGCTCGGCCTTTGTCGGGAGTTGGATCGGTGACGAGGCCATACACTTCACGTCCTTCGTGGCCTTCCGGGAGATATTCCGTGATCGGCAGGCCGTCTTCTCGCACAAATAGCAGGCAGTGGCAGTATTTATAGATCTGCATCTCGTCGCAGGCACATATCCATCTGCGGAGTTTAGCTTCTGCTTGTTTGTCCTTGTAGAAGTTACAAGGGCAGAGGGGTTTACCCAGCTCGTCGATGTGCATCGCGAGGCCGTTGACGACAGCTTCGGTGACTGCGGGAGTCGGGTGCATGGCCGTTCCACTCTTTTCCGCAAAGCCCTTCACAAACTTCCGCATTTTGTCGAGGCTCTCTTGTGTGGGCTCAGCCATTACAACTCCTTTGGTACCGGCACCGAAATTCGGACGGGGACAGACACCACGCGCACACGCGGGGAAGGGTGTCAGTCCTCATGCGTAGTTTACAAGCGCCAGGGCGTCCTTTACAATCCAGCGCTTGCTGAAAGTTTTGCTGGACGGGGTCAAGAATGGAGATATCGGATACTCATCAACAATTGATCGCCAAGTTGGCGGAGGAGCTGGGACCGGCTACGGCCCAGCATCTGGTTTCCCGCCTTTCTGAGACCGTCGAGAAGTCGAATCAGGTGGAAGGAGTCTTGCTATTACTCGATGAATTGACGGAGGTCTCGCCAAAAGTCGTTCGCGCCGCGATCGAATCGTTTCCCGACTTGCAACAGCGGGGTCGGCTCAGCGATGCGGTGGCCTGGCTGGATCTGGGGATTGCGTTGGCCGAATCATCCGGCGCGATCGGATTGAAGTATTTCAAAGAGAGCCCGCTGATTCTCGGTCTGATTGAAGATTCATCCATTCGATCGTTGGTGCTGAAAACTGCCTTGGAACTGGCTGAGCAGGATGCGAATGTTGCGCTGGAATTTCTCCATGTTTCGCCGGAGGTGGTGACGGTCATCTCGCCGGATCGACTGGGGGCTTGGTTAGAGATCGGATTCGAACTGACGCAGGTCGATTTTGTCGTGGCGCTTGAATATATCCGCCAAATTCCCGCGGTCGCCCGCGTGTTGCCGATCCAGGACGCGAGGGCCTGGGCGACATTCGGGCTGAAACTGATTGCTCAGAATAGTTTCGGCAAGACGGACTATTTCGGGACCATCGAATTCCTTCGTACCAGTCCACTCATCCTCGGCGATCTTGAAGACCAGTCGGTGAGGGTTAGGGTTGTCACGGTTGGCTCGTTGTTGGCTGAACGTGATGCCGGGGCCGGTATTGCCTGGTTGTCGGAATCGCCACGTCTGCTGCGTGTCGTGCCGAATGAGGGATGGCGGTTAAAAATACTGCAGTACGGGGCTTTACTGGCAGAGCGCGATGCGGAGACAGCATTGGCCTATTTGCGGCGGGCGCCGGAATTGGTGAGCGTGATCGGCGAGTCTGCCGAGGCCAGGGCTCGTTTCGAGGCCTGGTTCACAGCAGGAATGGAAGTCTTGGCCTATAGTATCGAAGGAGCCAGGGCCTATTTTGCTCTGGAGTCGAAGAAGGCGCTGACGTCGGTGGAAGCGGCCTTAAGCGGTGTGCCGCTTCGCCAGGTAGCCCGAACCGTGAAGCTCTTTGTGCAAGGACTTTGTGGGACGGAACTGACCATTCAGCCGCTCCCCGATTCGCTGAGCCAGGAGGCATCAGCTCGGGCTACGGTGAGCCGGGACGGGCGCATCATCTCGCTGCCGGCGCTTCTTCGTCGCTACCCCACAGCCGAAGAGAATACGCGCTTGTATTTGGTGATGGCGGCTCACGAAGCGGGGCATGTGGAGTTTGGGACGTACCGGCTGACCCTTGAGCCGCTTGCGGATCTGGTCAAAGCCGTGCGGCAGAAGTATGGTTCGGCAAAACAGGCTGCGCCGGACACCTTAGCGGCGATGTTTCGTCTGTATCCTCATCCGGGACTGATCCAAGACTTGTGGATGCTCGTGGAGGATGCGCGAGTGGAATATCTACTTCAGCAGGAGTACCCGGGGCTCCGGCGCGATCTACAAGGATTTGCGCGAGAGGCAGTCACAACCAGGTCGCTGACGCACGGGCTGACCGTCAAAGAACTCATCGTCGATCACCTGCTTCAGTTGTCGACCGCCGGGTCGCAGTCTGTCGCCATTCACGAAGCCGTCAAGGACGAGATTGCCATC
>DATENE010000074.1:0-14263 GCA_035275205.1 Nitrospiraceae bacterium | reverse complement strand
AGGGTACGCCTGCGGCCTGTTCTTCGGCTGCGGCCTTGCTGGATAGTCTGTTTGAGCAGCCTGCTGGGCTGCATGGCTGCGCTCTAGCCAGCGAATTGGAAGTCCCCCAAACAAAGGATATCCACTTGAGGGTATGAATCGGGTTGTGACTCAACGTCAGCCTCGTTGGATGACCTGTTCGAGTCGCCTGCTAAAATTTGCACCCGATAAAAAAATTAAGGGAGCGCAGGATTGGGGCTTGCACGCCATGTTATAATATGATATCGTTTCTCAATATCAGAAATATCGCCGCCACTTTTACGCGGCGATCCATAGCAGCAGAGGCCAGAGTCATTCAGGACGGAGCCCACGGTTATCGCGAGAGGCCGTGGGCTTTTTACGAATGGTTCAAGATGTTTGCTGAATGAATCAGGGGTTGGCGATGACTCATCAACAAATAAGTCGAGCGATCAATGGAGCTTGTCGGAAATGCGGCGGTTTTCTGATTGTGGAGCGCGTGCTGGATTACCACAGCCCAACGGCTGGGATGAAATGCATCAATTGTGGGTGGTATCGGCTGGATGCCCAGCCGTCACTCGGCCCGGCAGGCGCCGTGAGGAACCGAGGCGCGTACAAGTGAACCGCATACGTGAAGGATAACTGCGATGAAACGCAACGGGATGCGCGCATTGGACTTTCATGGTCCTGCGTTGGTCGAGAGAGACCTCACCTATCTTCGTGGCACGCAATACGCGAATAGGGTCGTGGCGCTCTGCTTTCTGCCCTATGTGGGCCTTCTATCGGCCGACGAGATTGATCGGCATGCCGTGCGGTTTGACGAGGTCGGCGCGACGCTTCTGATTGTCAGTTCTGGCGCGCGCCCTCTGCATCGATTGTGGAACAGGCAGCCTGATAAGCCAAACACGCCGATTTTGGCAGATCCATGCGGCCGGCTCCGTCGGTCATTCGGCGTGGTGGTGACCGAGCCATCCGCACGTTGCCATATGTTCATGATCGATCAGAAGGGAATCCTCCGGCTACGTGTCGTGCACGACTTTGTCGAGAGAGATTTGGAAGCTCTTCGTAAGATCGTCGGATTGACCGATATCCGAAGGGCCAATGCCGAGCCCGATCGCGAAGTGGCGATGAGCAAGGCGGGCTATGTGCCGGTATAACTCAGGTCTATCTGCATGATGGACCAATTACATCAAGGAGACGTGAACCATGGATAATGTCTTACGCGGTGATCTGCAATCGAAGGTGGCGTTTTGCGGATGCGGAAAGCTTCACTTTACCTATGGCCCTCTCACTCTGCATTTCGACAGAAGCGAGTTTCTGGCGTTTGCGGATTCGGTTGGTAGGCTTGGAGCGCTCGTCAGGCATTCCGCTAAAGATTCGACAGTCGTACCGAGTCATGCTCCTAACGCCACCATGTGCCATTAGGTGATGAGCTAGACAATTTCATGTGATAGGAGGGCATAGAATGTGATGAAGCTCGCGTGTAAGAAATGCAGTCGATCAAGATATGTAAAGAGCGGGACGATACGGGGCCACCAGCGGTACCTGTGCCAGGACTGCGGCTGCCATTTCACAGCGACGGCGGTGCGGGGCAAACCACCTGCGATGAAGGCGCTGGCAGTGTTGCTCTATGCAATGGGAAACGCCAGTCATGAAATGATCGCGCAGCTGCTAGGCGTCAGTCCCGTCGCCGTATGCAAGTGGATACACAAGAAAGTGGAAAAGATTCCTGCGCCCTCTGTAAAAACCTCGGGTGGGGCGGTGCCCATCGATGAGATGCGGCATTTTGTCGATGGGAGTATCGCAAGGTTTGAGTCTGGAGAGCCGTCGGTCTTGTGGCAAGGCGAACCCTGGCCTGGAAGCTGGGTGGCCGTGATGATGCGCCCTGCCAAAGGCGTCCCTGTGGAGACTGAATCGTAGGAGGCCTCTTCCAAACGGACGACCGGAAGGCGTTCCAATGCCGCATTTCCGCAAGTCGTTAGTGAAGTACCTCTGTAACGTTGAGTCGAAGGGGGCCAATCATGAGGAGCATCCGGTCTCGAGGCGATGACGATCTGGGAGTGCTTATCAGCCTGGCCATCGCAGTTGGAATGCTGATCGGCGCTGTGGCTGCGATGTGGATATGGGGCACGATGTCAGAAAGTATGGAAGCGGTCAGGTCTCTCCACGCCAACGAGCTGCCGTTTCGATCGTCAGGTAACGAGCTTATGCCTGAGATCATTGAAGAGGTTCGAGAAGCCAAGTGACGGCGTCAGATCGTCGGCTGCTACCATCAACGGATTGAAGGAACTGCCTTTCCCGTGAGCCGCGTGGAGCTTGCCAAATTACCAGATCTGGCTGCCTCTCGTACTTCGTTTCCTAACCCTTCCAGACCGTATTCTCCGACGCCTATTTCCGATATCACCAGCGGCAGTCCTCCTTGAGCGATGCGTGATTGACGTTCTCACCATCGGGAAGGAGCACATCGGCAAGCGTGCGTTAGGGCCTGTGTGACCGGTTCGTTTCGTGTAGTCAAATGTGATTCAGCACCGAATCGTTTTCGATTCACGCGGATCGCGTTCCATCATCGTGGAGCAGCTTCCGGCAGGCGCAATTCTAGGAAAAATCGTTGTCTGCGATCGAAGACACGCGCATTTTAGATTAGGCATGTGGCTTGCTGAATATTGGTCAAGCTCGTAACTCGGCTCCTGCAATGCCGTGGAAAGTCCCCAGATGAACATCTTTGTCACCACCATGTTTTTGCTACCGTTGGTGCTTGTGGCCCGTTACCTCTATGTGTCCGGCGTGTTCACCAATCGGAGAGCGTTCCAGTTTACCTTTTCTATCCTGTTGGCCTTCTTTGCGCTGATCATCGGGATCGGCGGCATTCAACTCTTCTACCAAGGCTACGACCTCCCGGCAACAATCCCAGTATCGCTGATTGAGGTTGTGCCCGAACCGTAGGCCGCTCTGCAACAAAACCGCACGATGGCAGAAACATGTTGCCTCTCCGCGGGTCGATGAACAAACTGTTGTGCTCTGTGTAGACAAGGAATGCGTCACGAAATATACCGAAAACACAGTGAAATCTGTCCAGATAATCAGGGTGAGAGACGGTCGTAGACTTGCAACAGAATAGCGGGTGAGTCCTGCCAGTACGCCTTTGGAAAACGCTCTCGGTGATACTGCGCTATGCCATCATCAGCTCGAGAGTTCGCGTGGAGGGCGAGGTGCTCGATCAACTGCAGAGAGAAAGCAGCACAATCCTCACACAGTGAGACATAGCCCCGAGTGAGAGTGCCGCGTAACCGCTTGAAAAATTGGTGGCGGTGCCCCGGATTGAACGGGGGACCCGCGGCTTATGAGTCCGCTGCTCTACCAACTGAGCTACACCGCCAGGGCCGCAAAATTAACGACTTACGATGCCATAGTCAAGGGCACTCTATGGCACGGTGTCCTGCGTTGTTCCTGTCAGCCATCTTGCGCGCTGCATCGTGCAGATCGGCAGGGGAGATCATCTTATACCGACTAAATTCTGAGCGGGTTCGGTACCCGGTGGATGTTATGCTCACGACTTCCGGCACGCTCGAACGGATGAGGTTTCTCGATGGTCCGGCGCAATTCTCCTATGTTTTAGGATCACCCCTATTTTTGTAAGCCCGCGCATCTCTTGAGGAATAGCCACGAAACCCCTCCATCTCTATCCTGCGCTACTATTATATGATGGCTCAGGGGGCACAACAGACCAAGGAAGAGAGTCCGAAGTTTACTACGAGGTTTACGATTGACTGCGTGCTTCCGCTTGCTAGCACGCAGCTTCAAGCGGACGGGTGCGTGCTCGAAAGTTTAGAGGATGGACATAAACTCATTACTCCTGATTATCTGAGAGCAGGGGATCTGGTCAGAGTCCAACTATGGCTTGAAGGTGAGGAGGACTTCATCGACATCCCGCTGGCGGTAGTCAGTAAGGTTCACACACCCTGGATCACGGTGGGTGTGATTCGGGTGAGCCCAACTGACCGGTTAAGATTGAAACGGTTTATCCATGCTCTCCCAGCCATGCACATTGGAAAGACTGCTCACCTCGACGATCTTCTCATTCGGGCATAATTCGGCGTCGCTCTCATTGCGTGGACTCAACAACCCTGCGAGTCACTTTCAAGCAGATCCTTCATGAGTCATTCGGGCTAAAGTACGTCAGCGGTCGTTTTTACGATCTCCGGATATCCCTGAAATATGGCGTTTCGCTGCTAGTCACATATTGGTTCTGTCCTTATCGTTCCGGTAAACTTAACGCATGACTCATCCGCTTCCTTCTTCCTGTGAACGAGCGATCCTGGAGCAGTTCCTCAAGGCGGAGGCGATGGCCTTGTGGGCGGTACGCTCTGCGCAAGCGCAGGATGTTCCGCCCGGTGTGCTGCAGTTCTTGCGCCGTCATGAGGAAGAGGAGGCGCAGCATCTCAAGCAGTTTGAGCGGCTGCTCGGAGTGAGTTCGCACGGCAAGACGGCGCTCCCTCGTATGCCCAATCAATGGAGAGTCCTTGCGGTGCATCTCTACGGGTACGAAACGTTGGGAATGGAGTTCGCAAAGCTGTTGGTCGGCCTGCGCCCGGATCTGATCTCTATTTTAGAAGATGAAGAAGTGCATGTGAGATTTTTCGAGCATGAAGTCCGCGCCATTCTTGTTCATGGAAGATCTGCCGCTGACGGTGCGCGACAGGCTGCCCAGGCTTGGAGACGGCGGCTGCCTCGCACGGTCGATCGGTATCTTCACGATACGTGTCTCGCGCCGTTTCGTGAAGAGCTGCGGCGACATATTCTCAACGCGATCGACGCGCGCTTTCTTGCCGTTGGGCTGTTGGCACGACTGGAAGGACAGGGTGCGGCTCCTGTGAAGGCGGGAGTATCGTAGCCCGTATTATTAGTGACGGTTCGTTGGGAAATGGCGGAGCGGCGCGCGATAAGCGCGAGGAGCGAGACTCACGTGACGTGTGAGCCTTGTCTCTGCCAGTCTCGCCCGTCTCGCTTGAGTGAGGCATCGGCAGAGGAGGAGTGATGATGGACTGTGTGTTCGTTCGACATGGGATTGCGGTTGCGCGAGAGGAATGGGAAGGGAAAGATGTCGATCGTCCGTTGACGGAGAGGGGCAAGCAGCGAGTCCGTCAGGTGGCCGCAGGACTGCGCCGGCTTGATGTGCGTCCTACTGTATTCTGCGCGAGTCCTGTGAGACGTGCGCTCGAAACGGCTCGATTGCTGCATGGCCTGCTGGCAAGTTCATCACTCGTACAGTCGCGCGATGAACTCTTGCCGGACGCTCCGCCTGCACAGGTGGTCGGGCTATTCCGGGATCTTCCGCCGGAGTCTTGCGTGCTCTGTATCGGTCATGAACCACAGTTGGGCATGGCTGCAAGTATCCTCCTGTCCGGGCGATCCTCTGCGTCCTTCCCCATGAAGAAAGCCGGGGCCTGTCTGATCGAGCTGTCGATCACGACGAAGCCAGGCCGAGGCATCCTTCGTTGGTGGTTGACCCCCGGTCAGCTGAGGGCCATTGGGAAGGGAAGAAGTTCTGAGTCTTGAGTCGTCCGGGACTAACTCAAAACTTCCCCGTGCTCACCATTCAGCCCTCACCGCTGCTTTCATTGGGTGGTCTGCCGGAGATTTCCTTTTGACGGAGCAGTTTTGTGAGGTAGGTCCGTTGAAGGCCGAGCTCTTCGGATGCTCTGGTTTGGTTCCATCCATTTCTGCGCAACGCCTCTTCGATGACCTTCCGACTGTAGGCTTCCATGCTCTCATGGTAGTGGAGGGGAGGAGATCCGCTTTCGGTCTCGGTTGTCGAGGGAAAGGGTGAATCCGCCAGATGCAGGTACGCGGGCTCAATGGTGTCATCGGGACACAAGATGAGCGCACGCGTCAGGACATTTTCCAGTTCTCGTATGTTGCCCGGCCACTGATACTGTTGCAACGCCCGTATGGCATGGTCACTCAGGGTGCAGGGACGGTGAAGTCCTATTCTGACCGCGCGATCGACGAAATGCCGGGCAAGGGCAGGGACATCGTCCATCCGATCACGCAGGGGCGGGAGTGTTATGGTGATCACCGCGAGCCGGTAGTAGAGATCCTCACGAAACGTGCCCTGTTGGATTGCGTGCCGTATGTCTTGGTTCGTGGCCGCAATGAAACGGACGTTGGTGTGAACCGGCTGAGTTCCGCCCAGACGATAGAAGGTCTGATCCTGGATGACCCGCAGCAGACGGCTTTGTAAAAGGAGGGGCATATCTCCGATTTCATCAAGAAAAACGGTTCCTCCTTCTGCCACCTCGATCTTCCCTGGTTCCCGTTTGAGCGCCCCGGTGAAGGAGCCCTTTTCATGGCCGAAGAGTTCGTTCTCGAGCAGCGACTCCGGCAAAGCCGCACAATTGACCGCGACAAAATGTTTCGAGCGGCGTGGACTCCAACGATGAATGGCCCGGGCCACGACTTCCTTCCCCGTACCGGTTTCACCAAGCAGCAAGACGGTCACGTCGGACGGCGCTGCTTGTTTGGCGATTGTGAGTTGCTCGGCCATTTTGGCGTTGGCCCCTATGAGGTGTTCGTACCGATCGTCGACTTCTTGACGGAGGACATCGACCTGACGGTGCAGTGCCACGGTGGCCAGCGCTTTCTTGATCACGACGGTCAGGTGGTCGGCGTTGAACGGTTTTGTCAGGAAATCAAATGCGCCAAACTGCATCGCCTGCACGGCGCGCTCGATGGTGCCGAATGCTGTGAGGATGATGATGAGCGGTGTGGTGTAAGGTGTGCTGGTGTGCCCATCGATTTGTCGTTCATTGTGCGAGGCGCCTCTCACCCGTTCCAGGATATCCAGACCGGACAGAATCGGCAGTTCCAAATCCAGAAGTACGAGATCAAATTCCCCTTGTTCAATCAGGCGTAACGCGTCTTTGCCATTGTCGACTGTGACAGGCTCGTGCCCCATCCAGGTAATACGATTCTCGAGTCCGAGAAGAATATCGCGGTCGTCTTCGACGATTAGGACTTTGGCGCGCATCGTGCCTCTTGAGAAGGCGGCATATTCGTAAAAGTGTAGAGTATTCGCATAAGAAAATACACTGTTCTCAATCGTTCACACGTCCCGTGGCGGAGCCAGTTGCGGTGAATCTTCTCGCGAAGACGCGATAGGCACTGTGAAGTAAAAGCGAGTGCCAGCTCCTGGCGTGCTCTCCACTCCAATGGTTCCTCGATGCATCGTCACCAGGCTTTTGGTGATGAAGAGGCCAAGCTGAGCGCCCTGAGCGGTGGGTGTGGCAGACGGCACCTTGGAAAACTCCTGGAAGAGCTTTCCGACATGAGCCGGGTCAATCCCGCAGCCGGTATCGGTGACAGAGGTTTGGACAAAGCCCTCAGGGGTCGCCCGGAAGTCGACGGTAATGTGACCGACCGGTGGAGTGAACTTGATCGCGTTGCCTATGAGGTTCCAGAGAATCTGTTCCAGTTTATCGGAATCCGCTTGGACGGCCGGAAGTCCCTCCGCATGCACAATCTCGAGCGTGACCGTTTTTTCTGCTGCGACGGTGCGCAAACTGTCGGCTACCAGAAGTGCCGTGTTTTCGATGCACACCGGAGCGAGGCAGAGCACTTGGTGCTTGCTGTCAAGGCGCGACCAGTCCAACAGTTGATTGATGATTCTAGTGAGCCGACTCAGGTTATGTCCAATTCGGGTCAGGTAGGTCAATTGTTGTTCGTTCACCGGTCCTGCGATACCGTCGCGCATGTTATCTGCAAAGCTCCGAATCGCGGTCATGGGAGTGCGCAATTCATGCGATGCGACAGAGAGAAAAAGGGACCGCTGCCGATCGTGCTCCTGCAAGCGGGCATTGGCGATGGTCAATTCCTGCGTGCGCTCTGCAATACGCTGTTCGAGGTACTGCGTGAGTTCTTCCAGATGGGAATAGGCTCTGGCATTGTCGATGGCCGCGGCAACATGGCTGGCTATCGTCAAGAGCATATGAAGATCTTCGTTTGAGCATGATTGTGCGCCCCGGTCAGCGGCGAGATATCCGAGTATTTGATTGTGACTCTGGAGCGGCACCGCGACGAAAGACGTGACCCCGGCACGGCGAGCCAACTCCAGTATAGGTGGCTGCATGCGATCGGCCACATCATCCAGGCTGTGGATAAGCAGGGGTTTGCCATGAATCAGCAGGTCGGCTTGTAGGCCGCCATCGTCTTTGATCGGCACGTCGAGATGGCGAGCGGCCTCGGCAATGTCCGGAGTGACTCCAGCGATTTGGGCCACATACGCCGTGTCTCGTTCGCGATGCCGCAACATCAAAAACATCCGTGCAAAACCCAGATTGGTGATCAGGAGCTGCAGGACAGTATTGGGAACCTGGTTCAGGTCCAGCGTCCCGGCGATGGCCGCACTGACTTGATGTAACGTGGTCAATTGACTGACCTGGTACTTAATGGTGGCCATGTTTGCAGTAATGGCGATCTTTCTTTCCTCCAATGAGTGGGTCATCAGGTTAAACATGTGTATCAGGTGGCCGACTTCGTCGCGAGTGGATGGTGTGAGAGAAACAGGCAAGTTGCCCTCAGCCACTTGCTGGGCCACACCGGCAAGGCTCCTGAGCGGTCTCGTGATACGCAGGGTCAGCAGATAGGTGCCGAGTGCGCCTGCGCCGATGATGAGAATGGTGAGGAGGAAAATGTCTCCGATCGTGGTGGCGAGATCTTGTTTCCGGCGTGCGTCGGACAATCCTATTTGGACGATACCAGATACGGGTGCCGGCTGTGTCGAGGAAGAGCTGCTGTGTCCGTCCTCCAGCTGAATCGAGAAGGGCAGCCGTGCGGTGTTTCCCTGTCCCGTTCGCAGCACCGGCATGGCAAAATCGTACACGATTTCCTCCCACCCAAATCGGCTGTCGAGTTTGTTGGGGAGAGAAATAGGTGTCGTCAAAGGAAGTCTGTTGGATGATTGGAGAAGGTGTTCCGCAATCTGAGGTTCCGGGTACAGGGAGTGATCCGTGGATCGCACGAGGCTGGAAGACGATTGGCGTGGTCCCTTCGTGTGCTGAATGAGCACGGTCCCGTCTGCGCGAGTGACGACCACATACACCACATCCTCGACAGCCAGGAGACCTTCGATGAATTGGTGGAGGGTGTCGCGATCTTCCGCGACAAGGCCTGCATATTGGAAGTGTTCATTGTGGACGACGCTGGTGAGGAGGATCGAGCCCAGTTGTTGGAGGTTTCTGGTAATTCCCGCTCGCCTCTCTTCGACGTAGTACCAGCTCAAGGCCGAACAGGCAACGGCGAGGATGAGGCTAAAAAATAACACAAACTTTGCGCGCAAGCCGAGGGAGCGGCTCTTGGCTAATGGCATGGACGCCATGGGTGTCTCTGGCGGGGGTGGAGGGTTCAATGGCTTATCCACATTATTAGAAGGTTTCATCGATGAGACTCGTCAGCTCCTTTGGAAATGTGATTCCCAGGAATCTTGCGGTCTTGAGATTGACGGTGATCTTCAGTCGTTCGATCGGCTGGGGATTGAGTGGCAGCAGCCGTTCCCCATCGAGAATACGCTTCGCGAGCAGCCCGGTTTCCCGGCCGACATCGCCGTAGTTGACGGACACGCTGAGCAGCGCTCCCAGGCGTGTAAATTCAGGTGAGAATCCGATCACCGGTATATGACGTGCCAGTGCTGATTCAAGGATGAAACCTATGGACTCGTTCGTCAATACGGTGGAATCCGGGATGAGCCAGAGAGCCTCAACGTCCGAGAGCAGCAAACGCAATTGGTGAGGGACGTCTTTTTCACTCTCGACGGGACGTCCCTGCAATTTAAAATCAGAGATCGAAGCCTGCCGCACTGCGTCCCTCACCCGTGAAGCAGTTTTGACAGGATCGTAGAGCGTCCCGATCTGGTGTCGGCCGGGGAGGAACGTCCGCATGATCTTCAATTGTCGGTCGAGGGGGACATCGAGAAGCGTGCCGGTCATGTTGTCGGCGGTGAGCTGATGTTTCAAAGGATCGAGGACCATCATATAGACGACCGGCAGATCCACAATTTCTACTTTCGCGGCCAATGCGGCTTTGAGCCCCACGGCGACGACTAGTGATACATTCGATGCCCGCAGTGTGCGCGCAAGTTTTCTCCCAAGCTCCAGGTCGCCTTGTGCATCGTATTCGGTATAGATCGCTCCAACCGGACCCGTGGCCTTCAAGCCGGCGATCGCTTCACGATAGGCCGCAATGTCGGAAGATTGCAGGATAGCAACATCCATTGCAGCGGATTCGGACACACACATGATAGAGAGGCTAAGCAATAGGACGAAGCCCACGACCGCCATTCGTGACAGAAGGCTGAAGGCTAAAGGTTGAAGGTTTCGGGACGTCGAATCCCAAACTTCGGCCTTCGGCCTTCGAACCTTCAGCCTTCGTGGTGTGTCACGCGCCGCAGTCCGTGGCGCGAACTGTCCCCAGTATGTGCAACGCGTTTCCATCATGATTTCGAATAATTTCACCGGTCCAAATACACCACAAGAAGCTGCCGTTCTGTCTCATGACACGGTGCTCAAATGTCAGGTCGACGCCGGCTTGATCTATCGCCTTGCGCATGGTGCGCGCCATCGATTCCCGGTCTTCTCGGTACACGAGTTCCAACCAGTCATTCCTGGTCCGAGGCCGCGGGGCCTCAGATAGTCCGAGGAAATTGTCGACCTGCGACGACCAATAGATTTGATCGTTCTGGAGGTCCCAATTCCACGACCCTATCTCTGTCGAGGTGAGGGCAAGGCGAAGTTGTTCCTCGTGAGTTCGGAGGGTGTGTTCGAAGCGCTTCCGCTCGGTAATATCAGTGGAGATGCCACACGTTGCATAGGGCTTACCGGTGTGGTCGCGGAGCGGGAACTTGATCGAAATATAGGTGTGGAGGCCGTCGGAATGGGGGGCATATTCCTCATATTCCACTGCAGTATTCCGCTCCAACACCGTCAGATCATTGGCACGGAACGCATCGGCGAAGTCCTTGGGGAAAATCTCGTGATCGGTATGACCGACAATCTGTTCCGTGGTGAGGTGAAAGAGTTGTTCGAATCGCCTATTGGTGAGGAGATACCGGCCGTCGTTGTACTTTACATAGATCACGGCAGTGGTGTTGTTGATGACATCCTGCAGGAGTTGCTCGTTGCGACGAAGCGTATCCTCCGCGGTTTTGCGATCCGTCACGCATTGGAGGGACCCGGCCATACGGGTGATCCGGCCGGCCTTGTCCCAAATCGCTTGGCCACGGGCGCGGAACCAACCATATTCTCCTGTCTTGGTGAGGAGCCGGTATTCCACGTCGTAGGGATCGCGTCGTTCTATGTGGGCGGTCAAGGCCTCGAACACGCGATCGCGATCCTCCTGGTGAAGCCGAGAGGACCAGCTCTCCAAGACATCGGGAAATTCCTCGTCGGTATATCCCAGCATGGTCTTAACGCGAGCCGACCACCACACAGGTGTGCGCGGAGAATTCCACGGTTCGTCGGGAAGGACCCGTCCATCCCAGAAACCATCGTTGGAACCTTGGATCACGAGTTCCAATCGTTCTTCGCTTTGGCTGAGAAGATGTTGCGCCCGTTCGACCTTCACGGCGAGTTCCTTGACCCCGATGGCTCGACGGAGTGTGTGCCGAAGTTCCTCCCGATCATACGGTTTCGTGAGATAGGCATATGCTCCCTCTGTCAGCGATCCGACCGTGCGGTCACGCGAGATATGAGCAGTCACGATCACGACAGGGAGAGAGGGGTCCAGGTGCTGAGTTTCTTTCAACACTTCGAGCCCGTCGCCATCCGGCAGACCCAGGTCCAATAAAATGGCGTTGTAGCGATGGGCACGAACGAGTTCAAGTGCACCGGCGACGGTACCGGTAATGGTGACGGCATACCCATCATAGTGCAGCATATCCTGTAGCCCGATGACGAGGTCCTGGTTATCTTCTACGACGAGGACGGAATAGGGACTCGTTGCGGTGACCATGGGAACCTCACGTACCTAGACGGTCCGGGTTCTGAGCCAACTCAGCATTGCCGGTCGTCAGAACTTTTCTCGCCTCGCTTATAAGATGTGTCATAAGCGTCATTCGTGTTGATCCGAGAGGGGAATGTGACGGGCGAATAGCAATTTATCACATTCATGTGTACCGGAGCAGGATGGGAAGAAGGAAAGAGATATCCAGTTAGCTGGGTGAATGGAGGACTGGTGCGACTTTCGTGCCGTAAGGAAAGGCTCCTGGCAGGATGCTGAAGCAATTCGCCAGTGGCGGGACCACTCCGGAGACATAATTCGTGAAGCGTCTGCCGGTGAGTAAATTGATTCATTGTTTCATCGGATTGTTGATTCAATGATGCAATGGATCAATCGTTAATCGTCCGCGAGATCCGCGTCACGAATCACTGATACAAAAGCGCTACGCCTAGGCTGGAATCTTCAAATGAGGGGACGCGAGTTCGCGTGGTTCCCCCTTGCCACCCGGGTCCGACAAATAACCTCCGCTTTGCCGGACATCGCCGGAGTATTGATCATCATCAAAGCTGTGACGAATGATCATCCAGATGGTGGCTGTCAGTATTGTAAACAGCCCCACAACGAACACCAGAAGGAGTACATGTATCATGGCTGCCTCTCCTTTCACCGAGGGAGCGGTTATCGGATAAGCCGATATTCAGCAAGCCACATGCCTAATCTGAAACGCCAGGTTCTGTGTCGGAGCCGATGGTTTTCTAAGAATTTCAGCCTTCCGAAATACCTATGAAGGATTGAAGACGGCTATGTGAATTGAAAACGATACGTTGCTGAATCACATTTGATTACAGGATCGGCGAGACAGGAACGCATTGGGCTGATACAGCTGATCTATGTGGCCGACTGAACAAACGAGACAACGCACACGAATCAAATGACGGGGTGATCAGGGTTGATTATCGGACAGGAGCCTGGATGGAACGAAGATCCCACTTCGCCACCTCGGAAAGACCGACTTGATTCAGCAAGTGGGCACGTTGCCTACGAAGTCCTTGGTCTGAAGGGTTCGCGTCGATCAACCCACAGAGACAAGCCATGGCGTCGTACCAGAAGCCGCCTGCCGCATTCTTCCCCACGCTTTGCCGGTCACAGGTCAAAACGGGTTCATGTACGAGGCATTCATTGAACTCACAGCGCTCGATCATGCCGCCGGCCACAATCTGCTTCGACGGCGATTTTGGATCGGTAATCACGGAGATGAACCAGCGATATTGCACGTCTGGTTCCAGTGCAAGGTCCATATCTTTGAGATCAATGGATTGGATACCTGCACGAATCGGCGGGGGTATCGGGCCTTCATATATCGGCTTGGTCAATCCGGTGTCGTTGAGTGTAAATACGACCTTATATGTCGTCGGTTTCGAGATAAACCAGTTCAAGACTGGAGTCTTCTTGACGGTGAGCCCGACATGGTCAGGTACTATGGCTTCGATTACGGGATCGTTTCCGTCCATTCCGCGTAATCCACCACCCACCCGAGCCCGCGGGGTCAGCTTCTTGGGGGGGGTATAGACTGGAAGCGGCACTTCCTCCGTTGGCTTCGATTGAGAGATATCGGGCGGGTCAGATACCGCCGGCGTCGTTGCCGGATCATAGAACCCTATGCTCAGGACCAGTCCCACTAGGAGGGAAACTGTTACATTTCGCATCGTAGCCCCCTACTATCACAGCTGATCCACCAGCAAAGATTTATATAAATGGTGGCGTACTCTAGCACAGGGTGACCCATAATGTTATAGCCAGTTGTTCAGCAATAGAAATGGCGACCAGTATGCCGGATGTTCATAGACTCGATCGGCCAAGAGCTTCTGTTGTGCATTCTGCAATGCTTGTGCCTTTGACAGTTTGGGATTTCGCAGTTGTCGGTAGAATTCGGAGACCAAGGTCGCTGAAGCTTCATCGTTGATGAACCAGAGTGTCGCGAGTGCACTCCGGGCTCCGGCTTTGATGGCCACACCGGCCAAGCCGAGCGCCGAACGGTCGTCGCCGATGCCGGTCTGGCACGCGCTGAGGGTCAAGAGCTCCAAAGGATCTTTTCGGTACCGGAACAGTCCAATCAAACGGTCCAGCTCATCGATGGTGATTTTCCCGTTGTAGGTCAACAGATAGGACTGCGTGGTGTCTGCGGCAAACCAGCCATGTGTGGCGATGTGCAAGATGCCGTAGGGGTGGTCTCTTAATTCTTTCTCAAGACGCGGAGTCAAGAACTCAGCATTCAAGA
>DATENE010000073.1:0-4138 GCA_035275205.1 Nitrospiraceae bacterium | reverse complement strand
CATGCTTGAATGGCTGAAACAGCCGGGGTTTTTTGGAACTCACGCCACGGTCGGGGCGGACATGAGCCAGCTCATGGCAACGTTCTTTACGGGACTTTTCGTGATCGGATGGATCCAGGCGAAGAGACATCGAGCGGATGCGCATCACTGGATGATGTTCGGCGGGATGATCGCCATGGTGGCGTTTTTCATCAGTTACTATCTGTTTCGGCAATTAGGCGTGTTGGCTTTTGAAGGGAAGGAAGGCTTCGGTGGGTCGCAAGCCCTCTACGATTATGTCTTCATTCCAATCCTGACCGTGCACATCATTCTAGTTATTCTCGGACTGGTCATGGCGGTCTACATGATTGTGCTGGGTTTTCGCGCGCAACAAGTCATCGATGGTGTTCGATCGCTCAGAGAAACGCTGTTACTCACAACGTGGAAGAAAGTCGGGGTGATCTTCGGTACGTTGACGGCGTTGATCATGCTGTTGTTCTTGTCGCGGATTGCGACAGCCGATTTTTCAATGCGGAAGTTCGAGGTGTATCTCGGTTTATTGACGGTGATTGCCATTGTGTTTTCAGTCGAAATGACGATCCAACGGATCTGGCCGAACGGCGCCAGACGCCATCGGGCGCTCGGGCTCTTCACGATGATTGTGTACTGTGTCCTTTTTGTGACCGGGACTACCACCTACACGATGCTCTATCTCCTGTATCCAGGGAAAATCGGATGATTCGCATGGATGTCTTTCATACTCAGCACTGAGAACTCTTCATGTTGACCTGTGGCTGCGGTCGCTGGATGCATACAGAAGGAATTGAAGAACGATCGTACGAAGATAGGACGCCTCAATGGTTCATTCGGTCGGAATGTCGTGGCTGTGGACTAAAAATAGGGGCTGATGTTCCAGCCGGGCAACCAGGCGGGCTCGTCGATCGGATGATGTGGACCGACGAGGCGATCCATCGGCTGGACCGCATGCCTCCGTATCTTGCCCCGCTCGTGCGCAGTGAAGTCGAGCAAGATATGAGGGTAAGAGGGGAACGAGTCGTCACATACGACGTATTGCTCCGTCCGAGGACCGGTGAACACATCGAGTGGGAGCCTGAAGCGGAACGTCGTTTGGACAGGGTGCCGGCGCCGGTACGTGCCATGGCACGCATTGAGTTGGAGCGGACTGCAGCCGATCGTGGCGAAGCGCGGATCACGGTGGCGCTGATGGAAGAAGTGAAGGCGCGCTATTTTGGGATGGGTGCGCAAAAAACGTAAAAAGTGAAGAGCCTCCTTTGGGTCACGTTTCACTTCTACGTTTAACGAGCTGACTATGTTGCATCGAATGGCGCTACGAGTATTGCCCAGCCTCAGCCTGGCCGTTACAGAAGACTCTGTGCGCAAAAAAAAGCGGATCGTCATGTTTGTGCCTGGGTTGGTGGCGTTCGCTGTCTATCGGTTGGCCAAGCTGCTGTTGCCGCTCTCCGAGCCGGTCGTCTTATTGGCCGTTAGCGGTCTGGTCTCACTGGTAACGGCGTTGTTAGCCTATCGTGTCGGTCGGGGCGCTGCATGGAGGAAGATCCTGCGAGAGGACGGAAGCCGGTTACTGATGTGGCTCGGCGGCTGGATTGGATTTGTGTATGGGGTTCAGTTGTCCCTGTTGGTCTTAGCCCTCCTTTGGCTTGTTGGCTATGACTATCTCAAACATCCGGATGGGCCGGCCATGATGGCTATTATCATTGCCTGTACGTCTGTCGCGCGCGATGCATTCGAGATCGGTCACGTGAAGAAAGCGGCGCTGATGGGACGTCCATTTCCGACCTTTCCCGATGGGGCAGCCCTCCGCACGATGGTGGGCAGTCATGCGACGGAATTCGGTCCCTGGGTTGCAGGGGGTCTCGTCGTCGGGGCGCTGGGCGCGTCGCTTGGACACTTTGTCGAGGCGAGTCAGATCGCAGCCCTTGTCCAGTTGTCCGCTGTGGCGCTGCTGGGAGGCGGGGTCGCACTGTGTGCCTATTTCGGCGGGCTTCGTCCAAAAAAGTCATGGACTCAAGGGCTGTTCCAGACCAAGACAGGAGAACTGCTCAAATATTGGTGGTGGCCGGGACTTTCCTTTGCCTCGACGTACTATCTTGTGGCGGCGGGATGTGTGATTTTTCTCTTAAAACAGCCAGGAATTCCCACTGCCTATGCCATGGTCGTCGGCGGAATCGTGACCGGCATGATGGCGCTGTATTGTTACTATCTCGGGTTTCGCCGGCAAGTGGAAGAACAGCAGGGACAGACGATGTCGAATGCGTTGCTCCGATGTCCCTTCGTCATGGGAATTCTTGGCAAGTCAACAAGCGCAGGCGTCTCAATGACGGCTGGTTCCAGCTCGAAAGTCTGAACAGAATGCTGAAGAAGTCGCTTTTCTTACCCACCCGACCCTGGCGTGCCGAGACGCATCCGCGCCCATGCATCGTTCTCGCGTCGTTCAGACCCTCAACGCATGCAGACCCCATCCTGCTAAGACTAGGCCTATGAAGAAGAACGTGTGCAGAATCATCGGGTATTGGGCGCTGCTGTTGATTGTTCTCTCGGCCTTGGGAGTTGGCTGGGGTCTTCAGAGCCAATCCTTTGCCGAGGATGCCACCGATCTGTATTTCAAGACACCGGGGACCCCCGATGGACCATCGGTTCCTTCTCCCCAGGATACGGTCTACCCGCGCATTGGATCGTTCGACAGCCGATTGGTCGTGTGGTTCGTCACACAACTCCACACCTACTTCGGAGGGTTTGTTCTCGCATTGCCGATTTTTTGCGTACTGCTGGAATTTCTTGGCCTCAGCAGCAGAAAGCCCGAGCTCGCACTTCGCTATGATGGCCTTGCGCGCGATTTGGCAAAAGTCGGCCTTCTCGCCCTGTCGGTGACGGCTGTGGTCGGGAGCATCATGCTGGGGATCTTTCTCTACTTTTACCCCAGTTTCATGAAGTATATGGGCGGGACGTTCAAGACCTTTATGCCGGTCTACGCGTTCGTATTTCTTGGAGAATCGCTGCTGCTCATCACCTACTACTATAGCTGGAACCGGCTGGCTGAGCCGGCTTCGAAATGGGTCCACGCATCGATTGGTTTGTTGAGCAACCTGTTTGGGACGGCACTGCTGCTTTTAGCAAACGCCTGGTCGGCTTTCATGATGGCGCCCGCCGGTGTCGACGCGAAAGGGCAGTTTTTGGGAAACGGATGGCATTTGCTCCATTCGGCTCTGTGGAATCCATTGAACGTCCATCGCTTTCTGGCAAACATTATGTCCGGTGGCGCGGTGGTGATGGCCTACGCCTGCTATCGATTCTTTACCAGCAAGACCGAAAAAGAGAGCGCCTATTTCGACTGGGTCGGGCATGTCTTTTTATTTGTCACAGTTATCGCATTATTACCGATGCCCTTTGCCGGCTACTGGTTGATGCGGTCGGTCTACTCATTCAGCCAGAGTATGGGCGTGACGATGATGGGTGGCTTACTCACCTGGCTCTTTGTGGTGCAGGCCATCTTGATCGGCGTCCTCTTCCTCGGAATCAACTTTTACCTCTGGCAGAGTATGGCGCGCCTTCGTGGAGGGGAACGGTATCAGCCGTATTACCAGGTCCTGCTCTCGGTGTTTATGGTGGCCTTGTTTGTATGGTTGACGCCCCATACTGTCTTTATGTCGGCCAGTGAAGTAAAGGCGATGGGTGGAGCGTCGCATCCCGTGGTCGGCAATTACGGAGTGATGTCCGCGAAGAATGGTGCGGTCAACATCATGATTCTCGTCACTGCCATGAGTTTTATCTATTACCGTCGCGCCAATCGAACGATGGTTGTGCCCTGGGTCAAGAAAGGGAACATCCTCATCGGCGCGCTGTTCATCTTGGGGGCGCTTAACATTATCTGGCTTTCAGTCTATGGGTACTATCTGCCGGCAAAGCTCCGGGTCGGGCTGTCGACACCGCAGGCTGCCACTACATTGACGGTGCTTGTGATCGGAGTGATCATCAATCGTATGATGCTCAAGGGCTCGGTGCTCCTTGGGCCGATCCAATGGGGAAAGATTTCTCTCAGGGCTATGGCGGGTCTATTCGGATTGGCTGCGGCATTTACGTGGGTCATGGGGCTCATGGGCTATATCCGATCATCCGGGCG
>DATENE010000072.1:0-14080 GCA_035275205.1 Nitrospiraceae bacterium | reverse complement strand
CAGTCTTTGTGGGCGTCAGCCTGGATGGCTTCATCGCACGGCCGAATGGCGATCTGGATTGGCTGATGGGCGAGGGCGGGGGAGACAGTGCAGAGTATGGCTATAACGAATTCATTGCTGACATCGATGCCATCGTCATGGGTCGGCAGACGTTTGAGAAAGCTTTGACGTTCGACAACTGGTACTACGGAACAAAGCGCGTCATCGTCTTGAGCAGTCGCTCCCTTGACCTATCCATTGCGCAGGCGCGTGGAGGCATCGTTGAGGTAATGGGAGGATCTCCCGCTGAGATTGTTTCCAAGCTTGCCGATTCCGGTGCCCACCGTTTGTACGTGGACGGCGGGGTCACGATTCAGCAATTCTTGCGCGCCGGGCTGATACACCGTTTGATCATCAGTCGTCTGCCTGTGCTCATCGGCAAAGGAATCCCACTTTTCGGCTCTCTCCCTCGCGACATCCGCCTCAATCACATCGCAACACGCACGTATCCGGGTGGCATGGTGCAAAGCGAATACCGACTCATCGGATGAGGAACCTGTAATAGTGACAGGGACCATTCTCGGCGCGCGGAAGATTTGAAATGGCAAGAGTATCCTGGATTGTCATCGTCGTGAGAAAAGACTCCCGACCCCGTCGAAACGGGCGTAAAGGTGTACGTTAAAGCCCGGGGAGTCCAGCCTTCCAAGGTAAGCCGTCAGCGAACCGTTCTAACCAAAGACGATCTTGCTTGCATGAGCCACTTCTCCGTTGCCCAACGAGTCATAGGAAATAGGAAACAGCCAAAGTGTAGTAACACCAGTGTATCTTTTGTATCTTTATGCGAGAGTCAACCCCTACAGTTGGGGTATGCCACAGCCATTCTGAGTAATTGAACGGGCTACACCATATTGTATAAGTTGAGCCTGTACTGGACGCGCAGTAAGGTCGCAAGGGAGACATAATTTAACTCTTGGCTCCAAAAAGCAATTCACCATTTCTAAGCGAGGTACGATGAAAATATTAACTTACTTCAGCGTGTTTGTACTATTAGCACTCATATCATTCCCTATCACAGCAGAAGCATTTTCGAGACGAACTCATAGTTCAGAAGTGGCGCAGCGCCAAGTCCAGGCACCCCGCGATGGCAATACTCAAACGCAAGGAACGCAAGGTGTATCGCCTCAGGCAGTTCCGGAGCCTCCCGCACTCTTGCTAATGGGTATCGGCATAGGTCTATTCGCCATATTCTCAATGATCAAGCGATTCCGTGGGCAAGCTGCTTCCCGCGAGAAAGCGATGTGAAAAGCACGGGGTGCTTGGTGCCAAGCACCCCGTGACGTAGAAAGATCCATGATGACTCATGCCATCACAAATCCTCGCCGTTTGCTAACGACTGCTCTTGCTGACTGTCCTGATGAGGGTTTTCGCCTGGACTCTTAATTAGCGGGCCGACGGCGAAACCGATCCTCTATATTGCCTCTCACTCCTCCAAGCTAACGTTTCTGCTCAGTGCACACACGCACAAGCCCGACTAACGCGCTCGAGGTCTTGCTTGAGGGATGATGGGAGTTGGGAGTTTTATTGACACATTGTCGGTATCGGTACAGTGTTGCGTTGCGTGGGGTGGGCTGCGGGGACGATGCTACATGCCCATGCTGGCGTAGTGTGAAAGCAAGATCTATATGAGGCTAGATTGCCCATGAAAAAAGAATATTGGCTTTATGGATTAGCTGTCGTGACTGGAATTCTACTGTGGGTTGCCGTATCCAATGCCTCGGGCAGGAGAGAGGCCTGGGATTCCCAGTGGTATTTTCTCATTAGCGTTCCGGTGGTCTGCCTCGTATCTGCTTTGCTCGGTTTTGTTGAGCCGAGCAAGCCGTGGCGATGGGGGGTCGCTCCTCTTGTTGGCCAGTTTTCCTGGATGTTGTTTACCCAAGGGCCGGGTAATCTGTTGCCGCTTGGGGTCGTAGTGTTCGGTGTGCTTTCCGTGCCATCAATTATTACGGCCAGGATCGGCGCATTCTTTGGAAGCAAGCGTGCGAAATAGCATGACGCTTCGTGCAGCCTTCTGGCTGGTCGCTGCCTTCGTGATCAGTTTCTTCGCCGTGGGTTACCCCTATTGGCAGATCCCCTACGCAAAGGTCTCGCTGCCAAGCACCTTGTATGGTACGGGTTTGGTTGTCGTCGGTGTTCTAGCCGCTGCCGCCCGCGCAATTGGTAAAGCTCGCCTCCTGACGGTGATTCTTGCCGTAGGTGCTGCCGTGCCTGCTCCGATACTCGCGCGGATTGTTGTTGATACCGCGAAAGACCCAACCTCGCACAATCTGTGGCCGTTTGAGTTCATCATTGCAGCGGTGATCGGAGTGCTGTGTTCTTCGGCAGGGGCTCTAGTTGGAAGCTTGCCTGCAGTTTTCTCTCGACGTAATCGCGCGGCGTAACCCGCGTTAGAGCAGACCGTACTGGGAGGCGAGGAGATGAGAGGCATCTCTATTTCTAGGAGAGGGTCATCATGCAGATGGTTTAATTTAGAGAAAGCATTACGATCGGCTCTGTGGTATCAGTTTCCGCTATGCTCCCTCCCATTCCTCCAGGTTGGCGATCGTTGCTCAAGGAAGAGACGCGCCAGCCGTACTATCGCGCGCTCGATACATTTCTTGATAAAGAACAAACAGACGGACGAACGATTCTTCCAGCTCGCAAGGACATCTTCGCCGCGTTAGCCGCCACATCGTATGACCAGGCCAAGGTGCTGCTGGTCGGCCAGGATCCCTATCCAACTCCTGGTCATGCCCATGGGCTCTGTTTCTCCGTGCAACCGACTGTTCAGCCTCTTCCCTTCTCGTTAAGAAACATCTTTCGGGAACTCCAAGATGATGTTGGATGCCATATCCCGAATAATGGCTACCTGGAGCCCTGGGCTAGACAGGGCGTGCTCATGCTCAACACGGTCCTCACGGTTCGAGCCGGTCAACCCAATTCACATCAGGGGCATGGCTGGGAGCGATTCACCGATCATATTATTGAGTTGGTTGCCGCGAAAGAGACGCGAGTGGTCTTTGTATTGTGGGGACGTCAGGCCCAGAAGAAGCGGACATTGATCAGGCAATCGCACCATGCTGTGGTCGCGTGCGCGCATCCCTCGCCCTTGTCAGTGAGAAAGTTTTACGGATGTCGCTGCTTCTCACAGATCAATCGAAACCTTGCCGATGCAGGGATGGTTCCGATTAATTGGCGGATTCCGAATGTCTGAGCGGTTTTGCCTTGCACTGTGCGGTTGTTTAGCCCGTCTTGACGAAGCGATCCGGTGCCAGCACGCTGTGCAGCGATTGTGTGACTGCGCGGCGATAGGGTGCTTTCTGTCGCAGCATGATCACCAGGTCTTCATCGTCGATCAAAATAGACAGGTCGCCCTCGGTCACGAGCTGCCGGTCTGGCGCCCCGATATTCATACGATATTGAGTCTTTCCGTCCGGATTCCGGTTGGGGCCGCTGACGATCTCGGTGAGCCCATCGATGAATCCGACATGCCCTTCATGCCGGTGCTTGACCTTCGTGCCATCAGGAATGCGGATCCAGGCCGTGGCTGTTCGCGGCTGTATAGGCTTCACGGGCTTCATGGTCATGATCTCTCCCTGTAATCCGTTATGAAGTGAATAATCGCCACAGCTATTTTATCGCCTATCCGCCGTTGCGGAGATTCCGAAACGCCTCTCCCCTCCGAGGGGCCTCGAAACGAGCACAACATGGCTCAGCGTGTATCCAGCACTGTACCATACACACGTTTGCCATAGCGAACCGAGCGGTGCATATCCCGATCAAGCAGATCCTCGCCCAGCGAGGTAAGGAGTACTATTCCTTCCCGATCTGCCCTTCTGTTTTGCTCATTTCTGTTCATATGGGTTGGGTGGTTACGTTGGCTCATTTGGTTTAGGGAGCGAGACCGACCACTCGACCAGGCAAACCTGCGTCGCCTTCGTCTCTAGTCAGTTGATTATCATACGGTTTACACTCTTTGCTCCTTCGGCTATGAGTTCCCCCTCCATCATGTTCCCATAGTGGCGGCGTGAGTTTTACTGAAGAAAGGGTTATCCTGAGGGCAACGAGACGGCGGGGTTGCAGCGAACAAAGCCTTCTGAGCAATCGCGTGGAGAGCAACACGACGAGACATCGAGCCAAGGTATGAAGATCCACACACTGACGGCCGGGATGCTGTGTCTCGCTACCATTAGCACCGGCGCCTGTGTTGCGCGGAGCACGTACGACATCGCCGTTGCCGACCGTGAGGCAGTGAAAGCCGAACTCGACGACACCAGGTTCCAGTCGCAGGCACTCACCGAACAAGTCAGCGAACTCCAACAACGTAACACTGACCTCGCAAGGCAAATGGAGACAGCCTCGTTGGGAATTCAGCAAGCCACGCAGCAGATGAAGATCGAGCATGCGGCCTTGCAAGAGCGCCTGAGCAGGCTCAACCGCATAATCAGTCAACTGATCGCTCAACGGAACAGGCTTCGGTACGCCCTCCAACGTGTAAACGAAGAGCGGCCCTCGTTGGAATCAATTGTTGAAGGGTATAAGTCCGAACTCAGCGAGGCAGATGGATCCAGAGCGCCACTATCCCCTTCGCCAATCCAACGCACCGACCAACAGGCCGAGATGGCCCTTGTGCCACCAGCACATGTTGCAACTCAAGCAGATCCCTCTCCCAACCCTACAGTGACGGCCCCGGCGCCATCCGAAGGTCCGACCGCAGCTGCCTCGAAGTCACCGCCGGCGAACAAACAGACCACCGAACCGGCTGAAGAGGACTGGCTGTCCATACTCAAGGGATGGGCCATCTCCATCTGGCGATCGATCTTTCCCTAGCAGGATGAGAGAAGCCCTTGTCAGCAGCGATCGAGCGAGCACATTCTTATCGTGCGTGTTCTGCGAGCAGGAGGACGGCCAGGCTGTCCTCTCCTTCTTCTTCCCCATCCATTTTGTCCTGTCGGGATGATATGATTGACGCTGTTTCGGAGATCGAAGGTCTTATATACTTTTTAAAGGAGTCCATAGTGATGAATTTGTCACGTAGCATCCTCGGAATCTCGTTGGGTGTTCTACTGTTCTCGAGTGTCGGTCTTGCGGCAGAACCGGCTGAGGTGGAAAAGTTCGTGAAGGCCCGCATTGATATCGGCGAGATGATGGCGAACTATTTTCAGGGTGGAGGGATGTTCAAAGACGGGCAGCGGCCGTCGCCTGAGCAAATGAAGGAAATGGGCGCGGACATCCATACGAAACTCAGCAAGCTCTTGGCGAAGTATGATCTGACAGTCGAGGAGTATCGAAAGCGCAGCCCGGAGATTTTCGCCGATGAGGCCGCGGTCAAAGGCTATCTCAACGAGCATCCGGATCTAAAAACACGCTATGAGGCGCTTCCACTGGATCGGATGGGACGCGGTGGCAGCACTGGGCGGGGATACTAGTCGCGTGAAGTGCGCGACCTGCGGGATGAGCGAGAGAGGTAGAGACAGGACCAATCTTTTACGTCGCGGCTTTCTCGCTCATCTTGCCGCCTTTCATTGACTCTCTTCCACCCCCTCCATATAATGCCGCTCGACAGTAGATTTCGACTGCCTTTCCACACAGTTATGACTTCTTTCTCCAAGACATCTCTGGCGGAAAAATGGGATAGGGTCCGACAGGAACTGTCCCATGCATTTTCGACCACGTCCGGCGCCGAAGTGTTCACGACCGAAGACCTCGCGCTGCTTGAACGGGTGGCCGATGCGGTAGTGAAACGAGGCATGACGGCTCCTGCCACGGTCTTTTTAGAATCGCTTGGTCCGATGAACTTCCTCGGTAGTCAGGCCCTGCATTTCCTGACTCCGATCGTTGAATGGGCCTTCAATGCGAGGGAAGTCGAGCAAGTGGCGCGGATGCTCGAACGACGCGATACGATCTCTCGTCTTATCACCATTATAGAGGCGAAGTCTGCGCCTCCGGCTCCTCAAGGAGCCCCCGCTCAATGAGTGTGCCGAGTCCAGTATCCAATACATCGACGCTCACCCATCCACTCAGTGTCATCGTCGCCACCGACTGTGGCAGCACCACGACCAAAGCCATTTTGATCGAGAAAGTCGGCAGCGAGTACCGGCAAACCTATCGCGGTGAAGCACCGACAACGGTGGAAGCGCCGTTTGAAGATGTCACCCGCGGGGTGCTGAACGCGATAGCGGAAATTGAAGAACTCTCCGGTCGGAAAATTCTCGACGGTGACAAGATCATCACGCCCTGTCGCGATACGAAGACCGGCGTCGACATCTACATCTCCACCAGCAGCGCGGGCGGCGGATTGCAAATGATGGTGACCGGGGTCGTGCAAAACATGACAGGTGAAAGCGCGCAGCGGGCCGCGCTTGGGGCTGGCGCGATCGTCATTGACGTGCTTGCCTCGAACGACGGCCGGTTGCCGCATGAAAAGATCGAGCGTATTCGCACGATGAGACCGGACATGATTTTGATGTCCGGCGGTACGGACGGTGGTGCGGTCACCCACGTAGTCGAGATGGCGGAATACATTTCGGCAGCGGAGCCACGCCCCCGGTTCGGGGCAACCTACAAGCTCCCGCTGATTTACGCAGGCAACAAAGACGCGCAAGGACAGGTAAAGAAGATCCTTGGCGAGAAGGCCGCGCTGGTGCTGACCGATAACATACGTCCGGTGTTGGAGCGGGAGAATCTCGCGCCTGCTCGGAACAAGATTCATGACCTGTTTCTCGAACACGTCATGCAACAGGCGCCGGGCTACAAGAAACTCATCGAGATGGCCGGTGCGCCGATCATGCCGACGCCCGCGGCGGTGGGCGTGATTATGGAAACGATCGCCAAGCGGGAGCATTTGAACTTGATCGGGGTGGATATCGGCGGCGCAACCACGGACGTGTTCTCCGTCTTCGAGGGACTCTTCAACCGAACCGTCAGCGCAAACCTTGGGATGTCGTACAGCATTTCCAACGTGCTGGCGGAAGCAGGACTCGCCAATATCATGCGCTGGGTGCCGTTCACGATCGACGAACAGACGCTGCGCAACCGAATCAAGAACAAGATGATCCGGCCGACGACGATTCCGCAAACGCTGGACGAACTGCAGATCGAGCATGCGATCGCCCGGGAAGCCCTCCGGCTTGCCTTGATCCATCATAAATCACTCGCAACGGCACTCAAGGGTATTCAACAAGAACGCACGATCTCGGATGTGTTCGAGCAGCAGCAGTCCGGCAAGACGTTGATCGACATGCTCAAGCTCGATTTGATCGTCGGGAGCGGTGGGATTTTATCCCACGCGCCACGGCGTATCCAATCGATGCTGATGATGGTGGATGCCTATGAACCGCTTGGGGTGACGAGGCTCTCGGTGGACAGCATCTTCATGATGCCGCATCTCGGTGTGCTCTCGACGATCGATGAAAAAGCGGCGACCGATGTCTTCGTTCGTGATTGCATGGTCTATCTGGGAACCTGCGTCGCGCCGATCGGGCAAGGGAAAGACGGAGATCGATGTGCAGACTATGCCATCACTTTCCCGGATGGTCGAGTGGATAAGGGGCAACTCTCGTTCGGCGACCTGCGACTAGTTCCACTGGCCGGCGATCAGAAGGCCTCGATCGCGATTCAGCCGGTAAAACAGGTGAATCTCGGAGCAGGGGCGGGCGTCCCGGTCACGCGAGAAGTTCAAGGCGGTGTGGTGGGACTCTTGCTCGACGGACGCGGGCGTCCGTTGCAGTTGCCGGCCGATCACAATGCCAGAGTTGCAGCGCTGACGAAATGGTTCAATGCAGTGGATCTGTATCCGGGATGAAAAGCCTTCAGCTGTCAGCATTCAGCTCTCAGCCAGGAAGGGAAGAGAGTTACGGCGAGAATATCCTTGCTGAAAGCTGACGGCTGACAGCTGACAGCTATTAAGAGTATGGCCCATTCTTACACCCCAGGTTTAACCGTTACAGAGCATACAACGGTCCGTCGTCGACGGATGCTGTCGCTGCCAGGTAGTGTGCTGGTCGCAACTGGGGAGACTGTGCGCGCGAATCAGGCGGTGGCTCGCGCGGAATTGCCCGGAAAGGTCTATCCCCTGAATCTCGCTAATCAGCTGGGCGTGGCGCCGGATGAGATCCAGGAGTATTTGATCAAGAAGACCGGCGACCCGGTGCAGAAGGACGAGATCCTGGCCGAGAACAAACCGCTCATCAAGTGGATGAAGACGGAAGTGCGCTCGCCGATCACCGGCGTCGTGGAATCCGCTTCTTCAGTCACAGGGCAGGTCCTGTTGCGGGAGCCGCCGCGCGTGCTGGAGCTGTTGGGCTATGTGGACGGGCGCATTGTCGAGGTGATTCCGCAGCAGGGCGTCGTGGTTGAAACGGATTGTAGTCTGGTGCAGGGCATCTTCGGCATCGGTGGTGAAACCCGAGGCGAGATCGTGGTCGCGGTGACGTCGCAGGACGAAGCCCTTACGCCTCGTCACCTCACCGCGGACATGAAAGGCAAAGTGGTCGTGGGCGGGTCCTTTATCTCTGCTGACGCGCTGGCCCGGGCGAAAGAGGTGGGGGTTGCGGGATTGATTGTCGGCGGCATTCACGATAAGGATTTGCGCGCACTTTTGGGCTACGACCTTGGCGTGGCCATCACCGGCACGGAACAGGTCGGGTTTACCTTGATTCTCACCGAAGGGTTCGGCTCCATTCCCATGGCCGGCAAAACATTCGCGCTACTCTCGGCCCATGCGGGACAGCATGCATCTATTTCAGGCGCAACGCAAATTCGTGCCGGTGTCATTCGGCCTGAGATCATCATTCCCAAAGGCGCAAGCGCATCGGGCGCTCACGGAGCAGTCACCGTGCCGCAGCGGGAAGGCATCAGGATCGGCGACCAGGTGCGTATCATTCGAGATCCGCTGTTCGGAAAGATCGGCGAAGTCGAGAGTCTGCCGTCCGATCTCCAGAAAATTCCAACCGAGAGTGAGGTGCGAGTGATGGAAGTCCGGTTCGGGGACGGGTCGAAGGTCGTGATTCCGCGGACGAATATCGAATTGATTGAAGGAGCTTAGTGGGCGTGAAACGTGAAACGCTAAACGTGAAACGTCGAGGATGTCGATTTCCGGCAGCAGCATCAGCGTTGCTTGCAGTGTTTCTCAGTCAGGCATGTTTACCCGTGCTCGCTCAATCGGATACGCAGGCCAAACCACTCCTGTCCCCTCCGCAAGATGTTCGGGTGTTTGATACACCGAGTGACGGAGGTGGCAGCCTGACTGTCATCTGGTCGCCTGCTTCTTACGATAGTGCCGCAACCAAGTATCAGATCTTACTCAGTGAGGGCAGCACGGTGTCCGATCCCGCTGCGATGAAAGTTGTGGCGGAGTTCCCCTCGAACCAGCGCTACGTCGGTGAATCCAAGTGGCCCTGGTGGACGAGGCCGGCGACGAGAGACCAGCACCAGTTCACGCTGAGGAACGGGAGGGGGATCGAACTCAAGGACGGGACTGTCTACAACATTACCGTGGCTGCAATGCAGAACGACGATCGTTTCATCGCCACGCCGGTTCAGGCTACGCCGCAACCGAACTGGATGAACTGGAATCAGATGAATAATCTATTGCTGGCGCTCCTGTTCGGCGGCATCGTGTTCTACGCGATTGGTACAGCCAGAAAGCGGGAAATCTTCCTCCGGCGCATTGCCGGCCTCGATGCCGTGGATGAGGCGATCGGTCGCGCGACCGAGTTGGGCAAGCCGATCCTCTATCTCACCGGCGCACACGACATGAGTGATCCTTCCACCATTGCCGCGGCGGTCATTCTCGGGCGCGTAGCCAAACGCACGGCAGCCTATGAAACCGATTTGCTCGTGCCGCACCGAGATCCGATTACTATGGCGGTCTGCCAGGAAATTACAAAACAGGCGTATCTGGAAGCCGGCAAGCCGGATCTCTATAAGGATGATTCGAATTTCTTCATTACCTCGGATCAGTTTAGCTATACCGCGGCAGTCGATGGCATCATGCTGCGCAAAAAACCGGCCGCAAATTTCTTTATGGGGCATTACTTTGCCGAGGCATTGTTGTTGACGGAAACCGGCGCGAGCACCGGCGCGATCCAAATCGCCGGGACAGACGCCGATCACCAACTGCCGTTCTTCGTCACCACCTGCGACTACACCTTGATCGGCGAGGAACTCTACGCCGCCAGCGCCTATCTCTCCAGAGAACCGGTGCAGGTCGGCACGCTGCGTGGACAGGACATCGGCAAAGCGCTCATCCTCGGCGTGCTCGGCATCGGGACCGTACTGGCCACCCTCGGGGCCATGCTCGACGCGCAGTGGCCGCAATTATTTCTGGACGTGTTTAAGGACGTAAAATGATCTTTCTCCGCCGACAGGTTCCGCTCTTGATTACGCTCATCACCGGCATCGTGTTCGCGGCGCAATACTATGTGCCGCACCCGGCTTCGGAACAGATGCTGACCTCCGTCACCAAGTGGCTTCAGATCATCGGGGGGTTTGCGCTGGTGTTAGGCGTCAGCAGCCTGTTCCACGTCCATGCCGTCAAGATCCGGCGCAAAGAAGCGGGCTGGGGCTACAGTTTTGTTCTCTATGTCAGCATGGTGGGTACGATTGCAATCGGTCTGTGGTCGAACGGTAAGGAAGCCGTCGACGGCACCATGACGGCTTTTGGGTGGATCTATAACTTCATGATGGTCCCACTGCAAGGGACGATGTTTGCCATCCTTGCGTTCTTCATCGCCTCGGCAGCCTATCGATCGTTCCGCGCGCGGAGTAGTGAGGCAGCGGTGTTGCTGATTGCGGCGGTGATCGTCATGATGGGCCGCGTCCCGCTCGGAGAATATCTGATCCCGCTCAGCGGTGACGTTTCGCAGTGGATCCTGAATGTACTGAACGCGTCAGTGCGGCGTGCGATCCTGATCGGTGTCAGCCTTGGCACGATCGCGCTTTCCATCAAGATCATTTTCGGCCTGGAACGGTCGTATCTCGGGGGCGGTAAGGAATGATGACGAGCGATCAGCGATCAGCCGTCAGCTCTCAGCGCCGGAATCGAAGATTCGCCTGTTACCTGAAGGCTGATTGCTGATGGCTGAATGACCGGTGGCGACGAAGGAGCGACGACCGTGAGCTTTTCTGAACGCATGCTGAAGATTGACCGGCGGATCATTTTTCTGGTGATCGGTTTCTGCACGCTCGTGCCTCTGCTCTATCCGGTCGGTTTGCCGATCAAAATTTCCAACGAAGTGCGTGGGGTGTATGACCACATCGAGTCGCTCCCTGAGGGGTCCGTGTTTCTCCTCTCGCTGGATTTCGATCCGGCATCCAAGCCTGAACTCCAGCCCCAAGCGATTTCGTTGCTGCGTCACGCCTTCAAGAAGAATCTTCGTGTGGTCGCGATGACGCTATGGGTCTCCGGCACAGGCCTGGCCGACCAGATCATCACACAGGTTGCACACGAGATGGGGAAGGAAAGCGGGAAGGATTATGTCTTCCTCGGGTGGAGCCCGGGCGGCACCGCTGTCATCATCAACATGGGGCAGGATCTCTATGGGGCCTTCCCAGCCGACTACAACGGCAAACCAACGAAGGGACTGCCGGTGCTCCAACACGTCGCCAACCTGCGCGATGTGAATTATGCCGTCAGTCTGGGAGCCGGCCGGCCTGGTGTAGAAGAGTGGTACGTATTCGGCAAAGACAAATATAAGTTCGAAATGGGCGGGGGCTGCACGGGCGTCATGGCGCCGGGGCTCTATCCCCTGCTACGCAGTGGGCAGATCAACGGTCTGATCGGCGGTCTGCGGGGCGCGGCAGAATATGAAACCTTGATGGACCAGAAGGGGAGAGCGATTGCCGGCATGGATGCCCAATCGGCTACGCATCTCGCCATTATTGTGCTGGTCATCATGTGCAACCTGTTCTATTTCTCATCGCGCAACACCACCAGACAGCAGGGTCACTCGGGAGCGTAATTATCTATGCCGGTTGAAACCATCATCGGTGGGTGGGTAGCGACGGGGTTGACCCTCTTTATCTTCTCGTTCCTGTATAAGGACAATCCGTTGTTCAAGCTGGCGGAGAATCTTTACGTCGGCGTGTCGGTCGGGTATACGATTGTCAAGACGTACGACACGGTGATCGTGCATCTGATCTGGAAGCCGATCGTCGAGAATGGGGAGTGGGCGCTGTTGATTCCGGTCGCCATCGGGACACTCATGCTCACGCGCTATGTCCCAAAAGCCGCCTGGATTTCGCGGTATGCGTTTGCTTTCATCGTAGGGGTGGGGTCGGGGCTGGCCATTCCACGAACGATCTCCTCTTTTATCTTGAAGCAAATTGAAGATACGGTCCGCCCGCTCATGACGTTGATGCCTGGAGAAGGTGTCACCTTTACGTGGAATCTCCTGAATCCAGCCAGCAGCCTGAACACCATCATTATCCTGATCGGCGTCAGCTCCGTGCTGTTCTACTTCTTTTTCTCAGTCGAACATACGGGACCAGGCAAGGTCGTGGCTCGGACAGGAATCCTCTTCCTGATGATCGCGTTCGGCGCCGCGTTCGGCTACACCGTGATGGCCCGCATGTCGCTCTTGATCGGGCGGTTGACCGATCTCATCGAATTCAGCGATCCCTCCTATGGCAGACCGAGCCTCTGGCTCTTGGGTTTAACCATCCTCACCTTGGTGGTGATGGCCCGCCGATCCAGTAGTCGTCCGCCTGAAGAAAAATAGGTCTGTCTGGTCTATTCGGTCTATCTCGTCGTCGGAACGAATACACCAGATAGACCATTTGCACCAGTTCCGCGGTTGCAGTGAGCGCAATCCCCTCGTTACAATAGCGCTCCATTTAGAAGCCGCATGACTACGACACCTACGAACGATCCCACGCAGCGCCCTGCTCTTCGCAATCTGCAGTTTTCGCCGATCAAAGAAGGTGAAGAGCAATACATGGTTCTGTGGGATCCCACGGGACTGAGTAAAGAAAAGCTCGTTTTGCCGCTGAATTACTTTTTCATTATTCAGCATTTCGACGGCGAGCATTCGCTGGCTGACATCGGGGCGCTTTATCTCAAACGATTTGGCGAATTTCTCGTGCCCAGCAAGATGGATCAGCTGGTCTCCGACCTGAACGAGAAATTATTCCTGGAGGGTCAGCGTGCTGAGGATGCTCGGCGTTTGGCGCAGGAAACCTATCGGCAGAGCCCGCTGCGTCGCGCAGCGTTTGCCGGACGGGGTTATGAAGCAGACGGCGCGAAACTGAAAAAACAGATCGATGGCTTCTTTACATCAAAAGAAGGACCGGACTTCAAACCATCGGAGCATGCGGGAAAAAGGATCAAAGGTCTCGTCGCACCGACCTATAACTTAAAAGACGCAGGCCCCATTTATGCGTGGGCCTACAAAGAGCTGCAAGATGCCGAGCAGCCGGATTTGTTCGTTATCATTGGCACGGCCTCTGCTGGGTTGAACTCAGTGTTTGCCGTGACGGATAAGGATTTCGAGACGCCGCTCGGAGTTGTGTTCGCCGACCAGCCGATGCTGAGTCAGCTCAAGGCCAAGCTCCCGATATTTTTTGAAGACGATCTCTCCCATCAAGCGGAGCAGGCGGTGGAGTTCCAGCTCCCGTTTCTTCAGGACATCGTGGGGAGCAAGAAGCCCTTCACCATCGTGCCGATCTTGAGCTCCTTCTCCGCAGCGAGCCTGGGGGATCCAGCCGTTCGCCAATCAGTCGAGCAGTTCTTGACCGGGCTTCGAGAAGTTCTCACTCAATCGGGGAGGGCCTACTGCGTGATCGCAGCGGGAGAGTTGGCTCACTTGGGCATGCGATACGGAGACAAGGCGCCTCCGACGGACTTTTCCTTTCATCGATGCATGCAGTTTGACCTGGAGATGTTAAAACCGGTGGAAGAGCGACAGCCGGAAGAGTTTGCCAACTACATCAGGAAAGAACAGGATCAGCGCCGGATCTCAGGTTTCTCACCCATCTACTCATTACTGCGGTTGATCGAAGCGGAGAGTGGGCAGGTCTTACGCTACGACCGCGGGATCACCGACCAATACAACTCCACGGTGAC